>CAMLLW010000001.1 GCA_946481295.1 uncultured Clostridia bacterium
CGGCCGATGGTACTTGGTGGGTAACTGCCTGGGAGAGTAGGTGGTTGCCAATTTTTTGGTACCATAGCCAAGCGGTAAGGCAGAGGACTGCAACTCCTTTACCCCCGGTTCGAATCCGGGTGGTACCTTTATATAATATCGCGGGATGGAGCAGTCTGGTAGCTCGTCGGGCTCATAACCCGAAGGTCGTTGGTTCAAATCCGGCTCCCGCAATTTTATTATTACAAAAGTAAAAAGTCTTTATTTTATAAAGGCTTTTTTTATTATTTTTAGGGGGAATTAATATATGTTTAATAAAATTAGATATTACATAATTACTACTTGTTGTATACCTATTTTAATTCTAATATTTATTGTAACATTATTTTTAAAAAATATTTATATAAATTCTCAAAAAGAAAATTTAGAACAAATATTAAATTTAGTTATATTAGATAATAGTATTAAATTAGATTTAAATAACTTAAATAATTATAAATTTAATAATATAGATTTTAAATTTATTAGTGCTAATAATTTAGAAAAATTAAATATTGATGAGTATAAAAATAATAATAAAGATATATATTTTTTAAATAAGTATAATGATAATTATAAATTATCTGTAGGTATATATTATAAAAATGGCATTTTACTAGCAACAGAGACTATAAATAATAAATATATGTTATTTATTAGTAATTTAAAATATATAGGACCTCTAATTTTTATTTTAATAATTATTATTATCTTGTTATCAAAAAAATGTACACAATTAATTATGTCAAATTTATATGATACAACTAAAGATTTATCTAAAGAAATAGATAGTTTATCAACAAAAGATATTTCAAAATTATATTTATATGATAATATAGATGAATTTAAACCTATAATTGATAAATTTGAATTTATATTAATTAAACAAAAGAAGTATATGAATAAACTAAAAATTAAGCAAGAAGAGCTAGAACGTATAATAGATAACATGCAGGAAGGATTATTAGTATTAGATGATAATTATAATATATTACTATCTAATAGAGAGGGGTTAAAAACATTTAATATTAAAAAATTAAAGAAAAATAAAAGTTTTTTGCATCTATATAGAGATGAAGAATTTACAAAAATGCTTAAAAAATCGAAAGAAAATAATATAATTATGAATATAGATAAATCATCTGGAGATGTATTTAGAATACATATAAACTATTCATCCAATATTGGATATACTATTTTAACACAAGATGTAACTCAAATTGTAAATTTAGAAAAGCAAAGAGATAATTTTAATGCTAATTTATCACATGAATTGAAAACACCTATAACATCTATTTTTGGATTTTCAGAACTTTTAGTTAATGATATGGTAAAAGAACCTGAAAAAGTTAAGGAATATCATAAAAATATTTATTTTTCTTCTAAAAGAATGATCGAACTTATATCTGATATTTTAAAATTATATGAAATTGAAAATAATAGTATAAACGATGTAATAGATATAGATATTAAAAATACTATTTTAAGTATAATAACTATGTTAAAATATAAAATAGATTCTAAAAATATAAAAGTATTTTTAGATGGAAATGCAACTTATAGTATGAATTATGATCATGCAATTGAACTATTTACAAATTTAATTGATAATGCAATAAAATACAATATTGAAAATGGTAATATTAATATTAATATTTATGAAACTAAAGAAAATGTAATAGTATCAATTTCTGATACTGGTATTGGAATACCAAATCAAGAGTTAGATAAAATTTTTGATAGATTTTATAGAGTTGATAAATCAAGAAATAATAAAATTCCAGGTACAGGATTAGGACTTTCTATTGTAAAACAAATATTAGAAATATATAGTAGTAGAGTAGAAGTTGAAAATTATAATAAAGGATCTAAATTTATAATTTACTTAAATAAATTATTATAAATTAAATATATTTTAAAATAAAATTTATTATAAATATATAGATATCTTATTTATTAATTGAGATATCTATATATTTATTTATGTATTATTTAATAGAAAAATATATTTATAACTTTTGTAAAACAACAGTAATTTCTGTTCTATTATGAAAAAGTTGTCTTGCATGTAGTATATTAAAGTTATTTTTTAAAATATTTAAACATTTATTAGTTTGTGTTTGAGTATTTGTATTTCTAAGTTTTAAAGTCATAATAATTAATCCATTTTTTGATATATATTTAGAATATATTTTCATAAGATTTATTGATTCATAAGTATCCATTCTCATATCATTAACAATTATATCAAATTTATCATCATATTTTATAAAATCTTGGGCTAATCCTTTAAAGTGATAAACATTAGGATTATTAATAATTTTTGGACTTAATAGTGCAGGATCAATAGCTGTTACTTTTAGATTATTATTTAAAAGAACTTTTGTCCAGCCACCAGGTGCAGCACCTAAATCTAAAGCAGTTTTATACTTTGATAAGTCTAAATTAAATACATCTATTGCTTCTAAAAGTTTAAATTCTGCTCTTGAAATTAAATTTTCATCTTTTTTAAATCTACATTCTCCACCTGGCCAAGATGATAAATTATACTTAGATTCTGATATTCCTATAAATATTTTGTTATTATTTATTACAATAGAAATTATTTGTTCAGGATTTTTTATATTTGAATTTTTATTTAGTAGATTATTAATTTGATCATTAATGATTTTATTGTTTATTAAATCATTTTTTTCATTTAGAAATAATCTTGTTTGAGTAGAAAAACTTTTATTTTGAATTATTAAACTTTTAATTTTTTCTAAATTATTAGTTAAAATATTTAAAATTTCATTATTATCTTTGTACTCTAATATAAAATTTACTGGGCAAATATGTCTAACAAATACACAGTTATTGTTTATAATATTAGATATTTCTAAAAAGTTATTTTTTGTTTCTACAGTACAAATATTTTGGCTTATATGATTTACTAATCTTGAATCAGGAATAAATTTTTTTATTTCATTAAAAGCCATTTGCGTATAATTTTTATCTGATGTAAATATAAATTTATTCATTTAAAATCTCCTTTAAACATATATTGTATACTCATTTTATATTTTACTATAAATATTTAAAATTTAAAAAATAAAAAAATATTGACAATTAAACTTTATTATGCTAGCATATACACATTATAGAAATAAATAAATATTAATACATGTTAATAGATGTTGATAAAAGCTAATTTGTTATTAGTTCTTTAGAGAGTAAGCGGTTGGTGTAAGCTTATGTTCTGATGCAAAGTTCCACTTTTGGAGTCTTCGATTAAAAGTCGAAAGGGTAAGCCCTATATAGCTGACAAAAGAGATCACAATTTATTTGTGATAATTTGGGTGGCAACGCGGGAATAATGACTCTCGTCCCTATAATTAATTATAGGGATGGGAGTTTTTTTATTATAAATTTAATATAAATAGAGGAGGAAATAAAATGTTAGATGTAAAAGATCTTAGAGAAGATTTAGAGGGAGTAAAAAAAGCACTATCAAAAAGAAATAAGGACTTTGGATTAGATAAATTCACAGAATTAGATGAAAATAGAAGAAAGCTAATTCAAGAAGTTGAAGAATTAAAAAATAAGCAAAATACAGAATCTAAAGAAATTGCAAATTTAAAACAAAAAGGTGAAGATGCAACTAAACTTTTAGCAGATATGAAAGAACTTTCTGATAAAATTAAAGAATTAGATGGAAAATTAAAAGAAGTAGAAAAAGAAACAGAAGAATTATTATTATCAATTCCAAATATTCCAAATGAAAAAGTAAAACAAGGTCTTACAGACGAAGATAATGAAGAAATGAGAAAATGGGGAACACCAAGAAAATTTTCTTTTGAATATAAAGCTCACTGGGATATAGGTAAAGATTTAGATATATTAGATCCAGAAACAGCAGCAAAAACAACAGGTACAAGATTTACTTTTTATAAAGGTATGGGTGCAAGATTAGAAAGAGCTGTAATGAATTTCATGATGGATACTCATGCAACAAAAGATGGTTACACAGAAACTATAGCTCCTTCAATTGTAAATGCAGATGCATTACAAGGGACAGGCCAATTACCTAAATTTAAAGAAGATATGTTTAAAATAGAAAATACAAATTATTACTTATCTCCAACATCTGAAGTACCAGTTACTAATATGTATAGAGAAGATATTATAGACGGTAAAAAATTACCATTAAAATATTGCTGTTTTACACCATGTTATAGAGCAGAAGCTGGATCAGCTGGTAGAGATACAAGAGGATTAGTAAGACAACATCAATTTTATAAAGTAGAAATGGTTAAATTTACAAGACCAGAGCAATCTTATGATGAATTAGAATCTCTTACAAATGATGCAGAAAATATATTAAAATTATTAGATCTACCTTATAGAGTAGTTAGATTATGTTCAGGTGATTTAGGATTTAGTGCTGCTATGACATATGATGTAGAAGTTTGGATGCCAAGTTACAATAGATATGTAGAAATTTCAAGCTGTTCTAACTGTGAAGCTTTCCAAGCAAGAAGAGCAGGAATACGTTTTAAAGATAATATCCAAGACAAAGCACAATATGCTCATACATTAAACGGAAGTGGTTTAGCAGTAGGACGTACAGTTGCTGCTATCTTAGAAAATTATCAAAATGAAGATGGAAGCGTAACAGTTCCTGAAGTTTTAGTACCATATATGTTAGGTGTAGAAGTTATTAAATAAGTATAATTTTTATACATTTAAAATAAAACCTTTTTATTTAAAAATAAGAAGGTTTTATTTTTTTTATTACTTGTAATTATTATATATTATAATTATAATATTTTTAAGGTATTAGTTAGGAGTTGACATTGAATGAATCCTTATCTTAATTGTATAGGTTTTAAAAATATATCAAATAAAAATATGCAAAAAATTATAGAAGATGTAAAAAATAATCCTGATGATCGCAATATTTTTGGTATAAATGATAAATTATTTATAGAATATACAAAAATGTACACAAATGGTATAGGACTTATAATACGTGGTATTTTAGATAAACAACAAGAATTTATAGTACAAGAATGTGAGCCTTATGTAACTGGAGATATTAATATCAAAATATATGATTATTATCTAGATAATATAGATGACGGTTATGCTATGGTTTTTGACCATGAGGATTCTGGAAATGAAATTGTTATAAAATTACAAGATACTGTAGACTATTTAAAAGATAGCAAATTTTTTAGTAACTATATGCATAATGATGAAAATAGTAAAGATAAGAATATAAAGCATAATAAGTTAATTAATATGGTTGGATTATCTTTAAAGGGAACTATAGTATTACCTGTTTTAAAAGAGAAAGAAGAAGAAGAATTTCAAAGATTAGAGGAAAAATATTATAAAGAATTAGTTTATAAATTTAAAACAGGTGATATTAAAGCAGCAGAAATGTTAAATTTATACATTGAACAAACATCAGAATCTATAAGAGAAAGATTAATGACAGAAGATTTTTTATCAGTAGTAGAAGGATATTTTTTACCTCTAGAAAATAATAGTATAGTTTATTCTATATTAGGAACTATAAAACATGTAGAATATATAGAAAACAAAATTTCAAATGAAGAAGTTTGTAAATTAATATTAGATGTAACTGGAACAGAACTTCAAATTTATATTAATAAACAAGATTTATTAGGAATTCCTGAAGAAGGAAGAAGATTTATGGGGTTATGTAAATTATATGGTAAAATAATAAAAAATCTAGACTAATTTTTAGTCTAGATTTTTTATTCTACTTGAAGATTTTCTTCTAAGAATAAATTTTTAACTCTAAGGATTTGTTCTTCAGATGGGGGTTCTGTATTAGATAAAGTAAATGGTATATTTAAGTTTTTCCATTTATATTCACCCATTTTATGAAAAGGAAGTAATTGAACTTTCTCTATATTTTTTAAATTAGATATATATTTAGCTAATTGTTTAATTTCATATTCATTATCTGAAAGACCCGGAACAAGTACAAATCTTATCCATGTTTTAATATTATTTTCTGATAAATAATTTGCAAAGTTTATAGTAGGAGCAAGTTCTTTGCTTGTTATTATTTTATATGTTTTTGGATTAAAACTTTTAATATCTAACATGACTAAGTCAGTATATTTTAGCGTTTCAACTGCATTTTCTAATTTTACAAAACCAGATGTATCTAATGCTGTATGTATAAATTCTTCTTTACATCTTTTAAAAAGTGAAGTTAAAAATTTATACTGCATTAGAGGTTCTCCACCAGAAACAGTTACACCTCCATTAGAAGCTAGCATAAAATTTTTATATTTTACTATATCGGTAATAAGTTCTTCTACGGATAAGTGTTTACAATTTTCATCATCATAAATCCATGTATCTGGATTATGACAATATTTACAACGTAATGGACAACCTTGAAAAAAAATTACATATCTAATTCCAGGACCATCTACGGTTCCACAAGTTTCTATAGAATGTATATGTCCTAAATCTATTTCATTTATCATAATAAAGCCTTTCAAATATTAAGATATTAAATTATATTTTTTCATGGAATGTTCTATTAATAACATCTAGTTGTTGTTCTCTAGTTAATTTAACAAAGTTAACTGCATAACCAGAAACACGAATAGTAAGTTGAGGATAAAGTTCTGGGTGTTCCATTGCATCTAATAAAGTTTCTCTATTAAATACATTTACATTTAGATGATGACCATTTGACATAAAGTAACCATCCATTAATCCTATAAGATTATTGATTTTTTCACTATCTGTTTTTCCTAATGCTTTTGGTACTATAGAAAAGGTATATGAAATTCCATCTTTAGAGTACTCATATGGAATTTTTGATACAGAAGATAAAGCTGCAACTGCTCCTTTAGTATCTCTTCCATGCATTGGATTTGCACCTGGAGCAAAAGGTTCTCCTGCTTTTCTTCCATCTGGTGTACTTCCTGTTTTTTTACCATAAACAACATTTGATGTTATTGTAAGTACAGACATTGTAGGAACAGCATTTCTATAAGTTTGATGTTTTGATAATTTCATCATAAATGATTTTACAAGTTCTTTTGCCATTTTATCAACTTCATCATCATTATTACCATATGCAGTATAATTACCTTCTATTTCATAATCTACAGCTAAACCATCTTCATTACGAATAACTTTTACTTTTGCATTTTTTATAGCTGATAATGAATCTACTGCAACAGATAATCCAGCTATACCAGTAGCTTGTGTACGAAGTATTTCAGTATCATGTAAAGCCATTTCTAAACTTTCATAATTATATTTATCATGCATATAATGAATAATATTTAATGTATTCATATATAGACCTGCTAGCCAATCCATTACTTGATCAAATTTACTTAAAACTTCATCAAAGTCTAAATATTCAGTTGTTATAGGTTCAAATTTTGGCGCAACTTGAACACCTGATTTTTCATCTTTACCACCATTTATTGCATATAATAATGCTTTTGCAAGATTTGCTCTAGCACCAAAAAATTGCATTTGTTTGCCAATTCTCATTGCAGATACACAACAAGCAATACCATAGTCATCTCCCCAATAACTTCTCATAAGATCATCATTTTCGTATTGCACAGAACTTGTATCTATAGAAGTTTTTGCGCAGAAATTTTTAAAACCTTGTGGTAGTCTTGTGCTCCATAGTACTGTCATATTAGGTTCTGGCGCAGGGCCTAAGTTGTATAGTGTATGAAGGATACGAAAACTATTCTTAGTTACAAGAGTACGTCCATCTATACCCATACCACCTATAGATTCTGTTACCCAAGTTGGATCACCAGAAAATAATTCATTGTAATCAGGAGTTCTTAAAAATTTTACTAATCTTAATTTCATAACAAAATGATCAATGTATTCTTGAGCTTCTGATTCTGTAATAATATTATTTTCTAAATCTCTTTGAATATATATATCTAAAAATGTACTTACACGCCCAAGACTCATTGCTGCACCATCTTGTTGTTTAATTGCAGCTAAGAATCCAAAATAAGTCCATTGTATAGCTTCTTTAGCATTTTTTGCTGGTAAAGAAATATCGTAACTATAGGATGATGCCATTTCTTTTAATTCATTTAAAGATTGAATTTGCATACTTAATTCTTCTCTTTGTTGAATTAATTTATCACTCATCTCAGCACCTTCTGTATATGACTTATCTTTTTGTTTTTCTTCAATAAGTCTATCTATACCATAAAGAGCAACTCTTCTATAATCACCTATAATTCTACCTCTACCATAAGCATCAGGTAATCCTGTTATAATACCACTTCTTCTTGCTCTTCTCATTTCTTCAGTATATGCATCAAAAACACCGTCATTATGAGTTTTTCTGTATTTTTTAAAAATTTCTTTTGTTGAAGGGTCTAATTCATATCCATAACTTTTTAATGCTGAATCAACTACTCTTAAACCACCAAAAGGCATAATACTTCTTTTTAGTGGAGCATCTGTTTGAAAACCAACTATTTGTTCAATTTCTTTATCTAGGTATCCAGGACCATAAGATGTTATAGAGGAAGGTATTTTAGTTTCTACATCATAAATACCTTTTTGAGTTTCTACTTTAGTAAGTTTACAAACTTCTTCCCAAAGTTTTTTTGTATTTTCTGTTGCATTTTCTAAGAAACTATCATCGCCTTCATAAGGAGTATAATTTTTTTGAATAAAATCTCTAACATCAATTTCTTCTGTCCAGTTACCTGTTTTAAATCCTTGCCAGCTTTTATACATATTTAACACCTCTTTCATAAAAAATATTGAATAAAATTTATTATATATCTAATTTATAAATAAAATATTAGATTAATTAGACTATTTAATAATAATTGGATTATACTATTATTTTAATATATTGTATACAGTATTCAAAATAATTGTTAAATTTAAATGAAACTATTATATGATTTTTATAATTATTATACTATACTAATTTTAAAATGATTAAATATTTAATAAAGTAATAAATAATTTTTATTATAATTAACAAATATAAATAAAATGAAATAATAGTAAAATAAATTTATTAGGAGTTAGAATAAAAATATGAAAAAATTAGATAAAAGTTTTTATAATATTGATGCATTAGATTTAGCAAAAAAATTAATAGGAAAATATATTGTAAGAAATATAAATAGTAATTATATAATTGCAAAAATAATAGAAACAGAATGTTATAAAGGAGATAATTTTGATAAAGCATGTCATGCTTATAAGTCAAAAAGAACTAAAAGGACAGAATCATTATTTTTATCTGGGGGACATTTATACATACATTTAATATATGGAATGTATTATTGTATGAATATAGTAGCAGATAAAGAAGAAGTACCATCTGGAGTTCTTATAAGAAACATTGAAATAGTAAAAGGTTTAGATATAGCTTGCAATTTAAGATATAATAAAGATTATATTTATCTTACTAAATACCAAAAAGATAATTTAAGTAATGGTCCTGGAAAGGTGTGTAAATGTTTAAATATTGATATGAATTTAAATCAAAAAGATTTATATTCTAAAAATGATATTTTTTTGATAGATAATTTATATAATAATGAAACTAAAATTTATAATATAAAAGAAGGTAAAAGAATCAATATAGACTACGCAGAAGAAGCAAAAGATTTTTTATGGAGATTTTATATATAATAAGGAGGTAAATTTATTGTGTCTCAAAGAGTAGCTGTAATTATTGTAGCAGGTGGAAAAGGTTTAAGAATGGGTTTAAATATACCAAAACAATATATAAAAATAAATAATAAGCCAATATTATTGTACACAATAGATAAATTCTATAAAAATAAATATATTGATGAAATAGTATTAGTAGTTTCAAAAGATTATATAAATTTTTGTAAACATGAGATTTTAGAAAATTATAAGTATAATAATATAAATATAATTGAAGGTGGCAAAGAAAGACAAGATTCTGTATACAATGGTTTAAGATCATTAAAAAATGTTGATATTGTATTAGTACATGACGCTGTAAGACCTTTTGTATCTGACAATGAAATATCAAATTTAATTTGTGAAACAAATAAAAATAAAAGTTGTGTTTTAGGAGTTAAAGTAAAAGATACTATAAAGATTAGTAAAAATAATATAATAGAAGAAACTTTAGATAGGAATAAATTGTGGGCTATACAAACACCACAAAGTTTTAAATATGAAACTCTTATGAAAGCTTATGAAAATGCAATAAAAAATAATATTAAAGCTACTGATGATGCAACATTATTAGAAATTTTACAAGAAGAAATATATATAATAGAAGGAAATTATAATAATATAAAAATTACAACAATTGAAGATTTAGAATATGCTAAGTATTTATTATTTAAGGAGGATTAATATTTGAAAACAGTTGAAATATATACTGATGGTGCTTGTTCTGGAAATCCTGGCCCAGGTGGATACGGTATAGTAATGATTTATAAAAACAATAGAAAAGAATTATCAGAAGGATTTAAAAAAACTACAAATAATAGAATGGAAATGTTAAGTGTAATAGTTGCACTAGAAAATTTAAAAGAATCTTGTAATGTAAATTTATTTTCTGATTCAAAATATGTAGTAGATTCAATTAATAAGGGCTGGGCTCAAAAGTGGAAAAAAAATAATTGGATGAAAAATAAAAAAGAAAAAGCAATTAATGTAGATTTATGGGATAAAATACTTGATTTATTAAAATTGCATAATATAACGTTTAATTGGGTTAAGGGACATGATAATAATGTCGAAAATAATCGTTGCGATTTACTCGCAAGAGAGGCAATTAAAAAAAATGTTTTAAAAGATGATTTAGGTTTCATTAAATATTTGTAAAAAATGTTGACATATGTGTTTAACTGTGGTATTGTTAGAGATATAATATTTATAATTTTTTTTAATAGTAGGAGGATTTTTTTAATGAAAAAAGGCACTGTAAAATGGTTTAATGCAGAAAAAGGATTTGGATTTATTTCAGTTCAAGGTGAAGATGATGTATTTGTACATTTTTCAGCTATTAACTCAGACGGATTCAAAACTTTAGAAGAAAGTCAAGAAGTTGAATTTGAAGTAGTTCAAGGAGCAAAAGGTCCTCAAGCTGCAAATGTAGTTAAGTTATAATCTGTACAATTATATCAATGCCTTGCATTGATGATTATAGATGGTTATAGCACTAAGCCTTCCAGTAATTTGGAGGGTTTTTTTTATATTATTATTGTTAATGATAATGTAAAATGTTAAAATATTAAGATCAAATTTTATTTTATTATAGAAAGTAGGATTATCGTGATAAAACCGAGGACAGATATAAGAAACGTAGCAATTATAGCTCACGTTGATCATGGGAAAACAACTTTAGTAGACGAACTTTTAAAACAAAGTGGTACTTTTAGACAAAATCAAGTTGTCCAAGAACGTGTTATGGATTCAGGCGATATTGAAAGAGAAAGAGGAATAACAATTCTTTCTAAAAATACAGCTATTTATTATGAAGATATTAAAATTAATATTATAGATACACCGGGTCATGCTGATTTTGGTGGAGAAGTAGAACGTGTTTTAAAAATGGTTAATGGTGTTATACTTGTAGTAGATGCATTTGAAGGACCTATGCCACAAACAAAATTTGTTTTACAAAATGCATTAAGTTTAGAATTACCTGTTGTTGTTTGTATAAACAAAGTTGATAGGCCAGAAGCTAGACCAGAAGAAGTTGTTGATGAAGTTTTAGAATTATTTATGGAACTTGATGCAACTGATGAACAACTAGATTCTCCTTTTATATTTGCTTCTGCAAAGCAAGGGATAGCTTATGCGAATTTAGGTGATGAAGGTAAAGATATGAAACCTTTATTTGATGCTATAATTAATAATATACCTTGTCCAGAGGGTGATCCAGAAGCAGATACACAAGTATTAATAACAACTATTGATTACAATGAATATTTGGGAAGAATAGGTATAGGTAAGGTAGAGAATGGGACTATAAAAGTTAATGATGAAGTTTGTATTGTGAATATTCACGATAATACTAAAAATAAAAAAGTAAGAGTTACAAAGTTATATGAATTTGAAGGTTTAAATAAACAAGAAGTTCCAGAATCTAAATATGGATCTATAGTAGCTATTTCTGGTGTAGAAGATATTAATATAGGAGATACAATATGTTCACCTAGTAATCCTATGCCATTACCATTTGTTAAAATTTCTGAACCAACATTATCTATGACATTTTTAGTAAATGATAGTCCTTTTGCTGGTACAGAAGGTAAATTTGTTACAAGTAGACATTTAAGAGCTAGACTTCTTAAAGAATTAAATACAGATGTTAGTTTAAGAGTAGAAGATACAGATACACCGGAAGCCTTTAAAGTTTCTGGTAGAGGCGAACTACACCTTTCTATTTTAATTGAAACTATGAGACGTGAAGGATTTGAATTTCAAGTTTCTAAGCCAGAAGTACTATATAAAGAAATAGATGGTAAAAAATGCGAACCTATAGAATCTGTTACAATAGATGTTCCAGAAGAATTTGTAGGTATTGTTATTGAAAAATTAGGTTCTAGAAAAGGTGAAATGACTTATATGGCTCCATCTAAAGGTGGATATACAAGATTAAAATTTAGTATGCCAGCTCGTGGTCTTATCGGATATAGAACAGAATTTTTAACAGATACTAAAGGAAATGGTATTATGAATACTATTTTTGAATCTTATGAACCATATAAAGGTGAAATAATAAGTCGTCAACAAGGTTCTTTAATAGCATCTGAAGCAGGTGATGCTTTTGCATATGGATTATCAAATGCTCAAGAAAGAGGAGAATTATTTATAGAACCAGGTACAAAAGTATATGCAGGTATGGTAGTAGGAAGAAATGCTAGAAGTGGAGATATGGAAGTTAATGTATGCAAAAGAAAGCAATTAACAAATATGAGAGCTTCTGGTTCAGATGATGCTACAAAATTAGTTCCTGTAACAGCTATGAGTTTAGAGCAAGCTTTAGAATTTATAAATAATGATGAATTAGTAGAAGTTACGCCAGAAAATTTAAGAATACGTAAAAAGATTTTAGATCCAACAGCACGTTCTAGAGCTAGAAGAAAATAATTTAACAATTATAAAGAGGTGCTTTATGACTTTAAAAAAATCTAAAGACTCTCATTTTTTGATACAAGCTATGATACTTGTTCTAGCTGGATTTATAGCAAGATTTATAGGATTTTTATATAGAATCCCTATGCAGGGTATTTTAGGAGATGAAGGTACAGGTATATATGCACATGGATATAATATATATTCTTTCTTTTTTGTACTTTCATCTGCTGGTTTACCAGCTGCTGTATCTAGAATGGTTTCTTCAAGAGTTGCTATAGGTAGATATAAAGGAGCTTATAAAGTATTTAAAGTTTCTTTATGTGTATCAACAACAGTAGGTTTTATATGTAGTTCTATAATGTTTTTTGGAGCAGCAACAATAGCTAGTTATTTAAAAAATCAAGATGCTACTTTATGTATAAAAGTATTAAGTCCTGCAGTATTTATAGTTGCAATTATGTCTGTGTATAGAGGATATTTTCAGGGAATGGGAAGCACATTACCTACAGCTATTTCTCAAATAATAGAACAGATTGTAAATGCTATATTTAGTGTTTATCTATCCTATATTTTTATAAATAAAGGATTTGCTGAGGCAGCAGGAGGAGGCACAGCTGGATCTACATTAGGATCACTAGCTGGACTTATAACTATTTTTATAATATATTTAATTTATAGAGCTAAAATACACAAAAAAGTTATAAATGATACTAAGCATAAGACAAGAGAATCTAGCTTGGAAATATGTAAGGAACTTTTTAGTACTGCTATACCTATAATTGCTGGCACAGCAATTTTTAGTATGACTAATCTAATAGACAGTAGAATGGTATATGGTATTTTACAAAATAATGGATTTAGCTATACAGAAACAAAAACATTATTTGGACAATTAAATGGTAAATATGTAGTTTTGACAACATTGCCTGTTGCAATTTCAACAGCTATATCAACCGCAATAGTCCCTAGCATTGCTAGTTCTATTGTAAAAAATGATAAAAGAAGTGTTAATAAAAAAATTAATATGGCCTTAAGACTTACTATGATAATATCTATTCCTGCATCAATAGGTCTTGGAGTATTAGCTAATCAAATTTTGCAATTTATATTTCCTAATAATCCTGATGGAGGTATATTGTTAAAAGTAGGAGCTATAAGTGTTATATTTTTATCTTTATCTCAAATAGCTACTGGAATATTGCAAGGTATTGGTAAAGTGCAAATACCTGCATTTGCTGCTTTTTGTGGAGTAATAGTTAAGATACCTTTAAATTATTTTTTGATTTCTTCACCTAAACTTAATATTATAGGTGCTGTTATAGGAACAACTATTTGTTATGTTATATCTTCCAATATAAATTTACAAATGGTTAGAAGAATTACAAAAATAAAAATAGATTTTATTAGTATATTTTTAAAACCTATTTTTTCATCAGTTATTATGGGGTTAATATGTTATATTACTTATAATTTAACATATTATATTTTTTCTAATAATGCATTTTCCTTAATTATATCTATAATATTTGGCATGATATTTTATTTTATATTTATGTTAATTATTAAAGGTATAAAAAAACAAGATTTGGAGAACATACCTATGGGGAGAACAATATATAAAAAATTATCACGTTTTGGAATAATATAGATTTATTATAATTTTAAAATACTATAAATGCCATTAAATTTATTATTTGATAGCATTTTAATAGTATTTTAATTTTATTATTGAAAAAATATTAACGTTAATGTATAATTATTCTATTATATATGTATTTGTAGCTCAGTAGGATAGAGCAACCGCCTCCTAAGCGGTAGGTCGTGGGTTCGAATCCCGCCAAGTACGTTTATAATAAAAAAACACTCTATACAAAATTTTTTGTATAGAGTGTTTTTAATTTTGAAATTGGCTATTATATAAGCCAGCATAAAATGAATCTTTACTTAATAATTGTTCATGAGAACCTTGTTCTATAATATTACCATTATTTATTACTAATATTAAATTAGCAGAAGTAATTGTTGAAAGCCTATGAGCAATAACAAAACTTGTTCTTCCTTTTAAAACATTATTTATAGCTTCTTGAATTTTAATTTCTGTACGTGTATCTATACTAGATGTTGCTTCATCTAATATTATTATTGGTGGATCGATTAAAAATATCCTTGCTATTGTAAGTAATTGTTTTTGTCCTTGAGATATTATTGTTTCATCATTAGAAATTATAGTATCATAGCCATTTGGCAATGTTTCTATAAAATGATGTGATTGGGCTTTTTTTGCAGCTTCAATAATTTCTTCTCTTGTAGCATCTTTTTTTCCATATGCAATATTTTCTGCAATAGTACCTTTAAATAACCATGTATCTTGAAGAACCATACCAAAATTTCTTCTCATATCTCCTTTTTTTAATTCAGATATACTTACACCATCTATAAATATATTACCTGAATTTATTTCATAGAAACGAAGTAATAAGTTTATTAAAGTAGTTTTACCAGCACCAGTAGGTCCAACAATAGCTACCATTTCACCAGAATTTACTTTAAATGATATATTATTCATAAGTATATTATCTTTACTATAGCCAAATGATACATTTTTAAATTCTACATTTCCTTTAGAGTTTTTAATCAATTTTGCATCTTGTTTATCATGAATTTCTTCTTCTTCATTAAATAATTCTAATGCTCTATTAAATGCTCCCATTGCACTTTGAAATCCATTTACTACATATGCAATATTAGTTATTGGTGCAGATATATAATTAACATATTGTAAATAAGCTTGTAAAATTCCAACTGAAATTACACCCATTAAAGCTAATTTAGCACCAAAAAGCGCACTTATAATAAATGCAATTTGAGTTAAAAATCTCATTATTGGGAAAATCGCAAAATTTAAAAATTGAGCTTTTAGATATAATTTAGAATGTTCATCATGTAAATTTTCCATTTTTGTAATTATTTCATTTTCTTGATTAAATGCTTTTATTTCAGTATTTCCTGTGAAATATTCTTCAGCTGCAGTATTTATATCACCTAATTTTTCTTGAGTTTTTTCAGATAAAACTTTATTTCTTTCTGCTACAAAGTAGGTAAATATTGCACTAAGTATTATTAAACCTATTATTATTAGAGAAAGTGCAAAATTGTAATATAAAAGCATACCACCTGAAAGTATTATTGTAATAATACTTCCAAACAACTGAGAAAAATAAGATAATAATGCTGTTGAAATTTTATTTAAATCTGTTGTAGTACGACTTAATATATCACCTACTTGGTGACTATCAAAAAATTGTACAGGCAATTTTATAAATTTTTGCATTAGCATAGTTCTTGTTTCTAATACTACTTCTTCACTTAATCTAGCCATTAATTTTTCTTGTAATGCTGTTATAAATGGTGCAACAGTTGAAAAAATAAGCATAAAAATAATTGGCATTACAATTGATTTATCTAAAACATATTCTCCTACTACTTTTTTTGTAGCGAGAAGATTATCTATAGCTATTGCACTAATTAATGGAACTAATATATAAAGTATATTACTTATAAAACTGCATGCTATAACTGAACAAAAAGAAAGTTTTTTTAATTTTAATAGACGAATAAACTGTTTTACACTACTATTTTTACTCATTTTCTAAACTCTCCTTTACGTTAATTTGTTGTGATATTGCAAATTCTTTATAAATAGTATTATTTCTTAATAATTCTTTATGAGTTCCTTTTCCTACAATTTTTCCTTCATTCATTACTATAATTGTATCTGCATCTTTTATTGTAGATATTCTTTGAGTAATAATTATTTTTATTTTATCAGCATATTCTTGTTTTATTGCATTTTTAAGTAATTTTGTTGTTTTATAATCTAATGCAGAAAAACTATCATCAAATATATATACATCTGCTTTTTTAGATAATGCACGTGATATTGAAAGTCTTTGTTTTTGACCACCTGAAAAATTTGTGCCACCTTGTTCAACATGTGCATTAAATTTATCATCTAAATTATTAATAAAATCTAAAGATTGTGCATTAGCACATGCTTTTTCAAAATCAGTAATAGTAGCATCTTTGCCTCCACCCATTCTTAAATTAGATTCTATAGTGCCATTAAATAGAAAAGATTTTTGTGGGACAAAACTAATTTTAGATTTAATAGATTTAAATGATAAGTTATTAATATTTTCATCATTAATATTTATTGTACCTTCACTTGGTAATATAAATTGCAATAAAAGTTTCACTATAGTACTTTTACCAGAACCAGTACTTCCTACTATAGCTAAAGTTTCTCCTTTTTCTACTTTAAAGTTAATATTATTTAAAACAGGTTCTGATGATTTATCATAATAAAATGTAACATTTTTAAATTCTATAGAAGAAATTTTATCATCTAATACTTTTGGATTTTCTATTTCTTTTATAGAAGGTTCTTTATTTACAACTTCTTGAACACGATTTGCAGATGTAACAGCTTTAGGTATCATTACAACTGTAAAAGCTGCAAAAATTAAGTACTGTATTGTTATTAGAGTATACTCTGTTACTGATGTTATTTGTCCGATTTTAAATAAGTTTAATCTAAATAAATAAGATCCAATAAATAAAATAATAGTTTGTGTTATACCCATTAATAAATATGCAACAGGTGTTAATAGTGCAAATAAATTATTTACTTTTATAACATTTCTAGCATAGTTATCAAAGTTTTGAATATTTCTATCTTTTTCATATTCTAAATTGTCAAAAGCTTTAATAACTCTAATTCCTGTAAAAAATTCTCTTAAAGAAATTAACATATTATCAAACTTTTCTTGTATTATTATAGAAATAGGAATAGCTTTTTTTAATACTATATAAGTAAATACACCAAATATTACTATAATGGATATAGGAACTATTACCATACTTGGTGAAACATATGCTGTTAGTATAAGACATGCTATTATAATTAATGGAGCAGGAACTATCATTTGAAGTGATGATAATATTGTAAATTGTATATTATCAACGTCAGCTGTTAGTCTTGCTAATAATGACTCTATACCAAATTCTTCTGTATCTTTAATAGAAAGTTCTTGTGTTTTAGAAAAATAATTATTTCTTAAGTAAAGGCCTAAGTTAGCACAAAATTTAGTACATAAGTAACAACCTAAAACTGCAAATATTGTACCGAAAAATGATACTAAAATCATTCTTATACTAGAGTTATAAACTTCATTTAAATTGTTTTGAAGTATACCTCCATCAATAATTTGTGCTATAAAATATGGAATAAGTAGTATAGAAATTGCTTCTAAAGTTAAGCAAATAATTATTTCTATAATTAATACACGTTTTAATCTCGCATATTTTAGTAATAATGACATACTATTATAACCTCCAATTTTTAGTCTGAGAAATATTTTAAACCTTAAACTTGCTTTAAGGTCAATAAGATTATTATAAATATATTAAAATAAAATAAATTTTACATTTAATATTATATACAAAAACATTTTTATTATTTAAAATGACATATTATAATCAGAAGGTACGGTGATTTATTATGAGTAAATTTTATACTTTAGATGAGATATCAAAAATATATGGAATTTCAAAATCAAAGTTAAGATATTGGGAATCTCAAGGTTTAATTATATCTAAAAGAAATAAAAAAAATGGATATAGAGAATACGGATTTAATGAATTAATGGAAATAGGAAATGTATTATTTTATAGAGATTTAGATATATCAATACAAGATTTAAAAAAAATTAATTTATTAAGTCCAGATGGTATAGAAAAAATTATAAAAGATAAGAAAAAAGATTTAAAAGATAGTATAAGTGATTTAGAAAATAAAATATCAAAGATAAATTTAAATATTTTTAGAATACAAGAATATAATCGATTAAAGAAAAAACCATACATAAGAGAAGAATCAGATATTAATTTTATAATTTATCATCATTTAGAAAGTGTAGAAGAAAATAATTTATTTATACAAAACCCCTATAATTTTTGTATATTATTTTCAAAAGATAATAATTATATATATGGAATGGATGTATTAGAATATAATGAAAACTTAGATAAAGAATTAATATTATCAAAGGAAAATATTAAGGATAAAAATTTTATTACTTGTTTATTAGAAGTAGATGTAAGAAAAACAGAAGAAACAAATTTAAATTATCATATAAAAAATTTAAAAGAATTAAATTATAAAGTAGGAGAATTTATATTTGGAAAGTACTTATTATGCGGAGTAAATGATAATGGTATTAGTAAAGATTTTTTTAAATTATGGATAGAAATACAATAATAATAACTACTTATTTTAATAATATTTTTATTTAGTTTATTTATCTATAGCAATAATAAATGCATAAATAAATAAAAGATTTAATAAATAATATAATATATTATTTTATTAAATAGGGGGTTATAGTATGAGTGGTAAAAATAAAACAAGTAAACTATTTTTATTATTACAAAAGATAGGAAAATCATTTTTTTTACCAGTTTCTATTTTACCAGTTGCAGGTTTACTTTTAGGTATAGGAGCTTCATTTAGTAATCCTACTACCATAAGTGCATATAACTTAGAATGGCTTTTAGGTGAAGGAAGTATTTTAAATGCTATTTTGCGTATTATGAATTCAGTTGGATCATCAATTTTTGATAATTTACCTCTAATATTTGCTCTTGCAATATCATTAGGCATGGCAAAAAGTGAGAAGGCAGTTGCTGTTTTATCATCGGCAATATTTTTTATAGTAATGCATGTTACTATAAATAGTATTTTAATATTAAATAAAAGTATTTTACCTGATGGAACATTATCAAGTAAAGTTTTAGATGGTTCTATTTCAAATATCTTAGGAATTACAACACTACAAATGGGAGTATTTGGTGGTATAATAGCAGGATTAATAACAGCATACTTACATAATAGATTTTATATGATAAAATTTTCACCAATCTTTGGTTTCTTTAGTGGAGTAAGATTTGTTCCTATAATATGTTCTTTAGGTGCAATGATAGTAGGAGCTATAAGTAGTTTTATTTGGCCTATAATTCAAATTGGTATTTCATTTATTGGAAATTTAGTAATGAATTCTGGATATTTTGGAACATTTATTTATGGATTAATGGAACGTGCTTTAATACCTTTTGGATTACATCATGTATTTTATACACCATTTTGGTATACAGGTATAGGTGGAACAGCTATAGTAAATGGAACAACTTATTATGGTGCACAAAATATTTTCTTTGCACAACTTGCTTCACAAGATACTACAAGTTTTCATATAAATGTTGCTAGATTTTTATCTGGAAAATATTCTTTTATGATGGGTGGGTTATTAGGAGCTGCATTTGCTATGTATAGGTGTTCTAAACCTGAAAAAAGAAAACAAGTAGGTGGTTTATTACTATCTGCTGCTTTAACTTCATTTATTACAGGTATTACAGAACCTATAGAATTTACATTTTTATTTATTGCTCCTTTTTTATTTGGTATTCACTGTGTATTTGCAGGTTTATCATTTGTACTTATGCATATATTTAAAATAACAATAGGAACAACATTTTCTTGTGGATTAATAGATTTTATATTATATGGAGTATTACCGGGAAATGATAAGACTAATTGGATAAGATTATTACCTATATTAGTTATATATTTTATTGTTTATTTCTTTTTATTTAAAATAATTATAGAAAAGTTTAATTTAAAAACTCCTGGAAGAGAAGACGATAATGAAGATGTAAAATTATATTCAAAAGAAGATTATAAAAATAAAAATTCTAATGAATCTGAAGATGATAGATCTAAAATTATTATTGAAGGTTTAGGTGGTATATCTAATATTACAACTATTGATAGCTGTATAACAAGATTAAGATTAGAAGTTATAGATACAAATCTAATAAATGAAGACAAATTGAAAAAAAGTGGTTCTTTAGGAATAATTGTAAAAGATAATAGTACTTATGTTCAAATAATTTATGGTACAGAAGCGCCTATAATAAAGACAAATCTTGAAAATTATATTAATAAATTAGAAGTAAATATTTAGTTGTAATATTAAGATATATAATTAAATTTAAAAATTTATATAAAATATGTTATAAAGTATTTTAAAATATTTTTATAACATATTTTTAATTTTATAGAATTTATTTATATATTATAATTTTGTTTTCATAATACTAGAAATTTATATTTTTTATTGAATAATTGGTAATCTTATTGTTATAATCTAATAAATAATTTAAAATACACATCTAAGAATAAATTGTAATTATATAATTACATAAAAAAAACATTTAAGGGTGATATAGTGAATTTTTACAAAGAAAATAAAAAATCTATAGATAAAATTTTATTTATTATAACTTTTCTTTTAACGGTGTATGTACTAGTTAAATATTTATTAGGTCTTTTTGCACCATTTATTTTAGCCTATATAATATCTTTTGTTATAACACCGATATTAAACTTTTTTAATAAAAAGTTAAAAATTCCAAGAGGACTAGCTACTGCATTATCTATTGTTGTATTTGTAGGTTCAATAGGATTAATAGGACTCTGGATAATGAGTATTGTAATAAAAGAAGGTATGGACTTTTTTAATAATATTCCTAATCTTATAGAGTATTTTAATAATACAATTTATAATTTAGAACTTAAATTAAATAACTTAGAAGGAATAATACCTGAAAGCCTTAGCAATACTATTAATAATTTAAAAGTTCAAATGGTAAAATTTATTGTAGATATTGCTGCTAGTTTTTTAAAAAGTTTTTCTACAAAATTTGTATATTCATTTCCTAAGTTTATAATAATTTGTGTTGTTGGTTTAATTAGTTCATTTTTTTATACAAAAGATAAGTATTTAATTAATAATACATTAAAAAAATTAGTACCAAGCTACGGTGAAAAAAAATTAAAATTACTATATAAAAGTGGAGTTTCAGCAATACTAAATTATTTTAAAGCAGAATTTTTAATGATGTGTATTATAGGTAGTGTATGTATTACAGGTTTAACCATTTTAGGAGTACAATATTCATTTTTTATAGGATTTTTGATAGGAATCATAGATGCTATTCCTGCATTAGGAAGTGGATTTTTTTATTGGCCATGGGTAACATTTTCACTCATAACTGGAAATTACAATAGATCTATAGGTCTACTTTGTATATATTTTATAATATTTTTTATTAGACAAGGTTTGGAACCTAGAATAGTAGGAGACCAATTAGGAGTTCATCCTGTAGTTATGTTAATGTCTGTTTATTTTGGACTTTATATATTTGGAATACCTGGTGTTATTATAGGGCCTTGTGTATCAGTAATAATAAAATCAATTATAGATGTGTAAAATTTATTTAAAAAAGTCTTTATAGTTTTTATATAAAGACTTTTTTATTTTGTATTTATTTTAAATTGTTTTTATTTTCATCACTAATTATTTCTTCTTTAGAATTATCATTTTTGTTATCATTATTAACTATATTATTGTTATCTTTATTTTTATTAGGATCTATTATTTCTTTATTAGTATTTTTATTTATTGTATTATGTAATATCTCTTGTAAATTTACACCTGTTAAAGCATCTACTGTTTCAGGAAGAGTTGAAAGTATATCTGTTACATAAGAAGAAATTTTTGTTGCCCCACCTTTATTTTCTCCTGATCCATTGTCTATAACAACAATTTTTTCTGTTTTAGATAGTGGTTCAGATATAGATGATGCTATTTGTGGCAATTGTTTAATTATCATTTCTACAATTGCTGCTTCATTATATTTATTAAATGCTTCTGATTTTTTCATCATAGCGTATGCTTCTGCAATACCTTTTTCTTTTATTATTTCTACTTCAGCCATACCTTGTAATCTTTTTGCTTCTGCATTTGCACTACCTTCTAACCTTATACTTTCAGCTTTTGCCTGTGCACTTTGTATTTCTTTATATTTTATAGCTTCTGCAATTTTTTCTTGATTATATTTATCTGCATTAGCTTGTTTTACAACAGTTGCTTCTAATTCTTTTTCTTTCCTTATAGTTTCTTGGTCTGCAAGTTCTATTTCTTTTTGTTTTTGAATTATTTCTACTTGCATTTTTGTTTCTGTAACTTCTTTACTCATTTTATTTGTTTCTATTTCATATGCTAAATCTGCTACTGCTTTAGATGTTTCTTGTTCACGTCTATATTCTTGAATTTTTAATTCTTTTGTTTTATTAGCTTCTGCAATTTGAGTTTCTGCTATTAGTCTAGCTTCTTCACCTAATCTATTAGCTTCTGCAGTTTTAATTTTTGTTTCCATGTGAGCTTTAGCTTCTGCAATTTCTGCATCTCTTTTTACTTCAGCAATTCTTTTTTTACCTAAAGATTCTAGATAGCCATTTTCATCTCCAATATCTCTAATAGTGAATGTTTTAATTTCAAGACCCATTTCAGCTAAATCTAATGCAGCAACTTCTTGAACATTAGATGCAAATTTTTCTCTATCTTTATAAATTTCTTCTACAGTAAGTTTAGAAATAATTTCTCTTAATTTACCTTCTAATACATCTTTAGCAATATCTTCTATAGCAGATATTGTTCTAGATTCATTTCCAGTATTAAATTGTTCTATAGCAGCTAGAATAGATTCTTTATCGCTTTTAATTTTTATAACTGCGATACCATCTGCAGAAATATCTACACCTTGTTCTGTAAGAGCACCTTGTGTACTAATTTCTATTTTCATATTTTCTAATGAGATTCTATCTGCACGTTCAAAAATAGGTATAACAAATCCACCACCACCTGATATAACTCTTTTTTTAAGACCTGTTATAACTAAAGCTTTGTCTTGAGGGACACGCTTCCAAAGCATTAATACTATTAATATTAAAACAAATATTAAAATTAAAAACATAATTAGCATTTCTCCTTTATATTATTATTTTTAGGTTTAACATAAAATGTATTTTTTTCTATTCTTACAATTTTAACTTGTGTATATGTATCTATTTGTTCTCCATTTTCACTTTTAGCTGGCGCACTAAATATATTACCATTTATCACATATTTTATTTTACCATATTGTTCTTTAAAAATTTTTTGTGTAACAATTGCTTCTTGATTAATTAGATTTTTAGATTCTATAACCATAGTTTTTTGTGCAGTGTAAAGGGGTTTTATAATAAATTTATTAATAATATATGAAATTAAAATACCTAAAATCATACATATTAGTATTGATAATATTTTAAATTCTAAAAGCTTAGTAAATATATCTATTTTTAAATTTAAAATATCTAATTTAATATTTGGGATTGCGCCAAAAAAAGTTAAAAATATTATATATCCTATAACAATTCCAGATAATATAGTAAAAATAAAATGCATATAATAAAATCTACCTCCTTATATAAAATTATTATATAATATATTTTTAGTAATATAAAGTTTTAATATGGGAGGAATTTGTAGTGGATGAAAATAATGTTTTAGTATCTGCTTCAATATATAATGAACAATACTTTGTAAATCCTTATTATAATAGTATTCCAAAAGAAGTTTTAGAAGAACTAAGAATAATTTGCGTAACTTTATCTGCAAAATTACATTGTATTTTTACTATCGGATTTAATGAAGAGGGAAATATATTTATAAATACAAAATCTTTAGAAAATGATTTAGATTATGATGAAATAGGTGCAAAACTAGAAATAAATAAACTTTTAAAAGAAAAAAAAGGACTTATTAGAGCACTGGAATTATGGTATCGAGTATTTATAATTAATAAAGGAAAAGATTTAGAAAAACTAAAGGAGAATTTTAATGAAGATAGGTAATGTTAGTATAAATGGTAAAGCTGTTTTAGGACCTATGGCAGGTGTTACAGATTTACCATTTAGACTTATTTGCAAAGATTTTGGATGTAGTTTAGGATTTACCGAGATGATAAGTGCAAAGGGAATGTTTTATGAAAATAAAAATACTCAAGAATTATTAAAATCTAATGAGAGAGAAAGGCCTGTTGCTGTACAACTTTTTGGATCTGATCCTATAATTTTAAAGAATATGGCTTTAAAAGTAGAAAAGTTAGATATTGATATAATAGACATTAATATGGGATGTCCTGTACCTAAGATTGTTAAAAATGGTGAAGGATCTGCATTAATGAAAAATCCTAAGTTAATAGGAGAAATTGTAAAAACAGTTAGTAGTGCTATAAGCAAACCTCTTACAATAAAAATTAGAAAAGGTTTTGATTCTACATGTATAAACGCTGTAGAAATTGCTAAAATAGCAGAGGATAATGGTGCTAAAGCTATAACAGTACATGGTAGAACTAGAGAAGAATATTATACTGGAAAAGCTGATTGGGATATTATAGGTAAAGTAAAAGAGTCTATTAATATACCTGTTATAGGTAGTGGAGATATTATAGATCCTATAAGTGCAAAATATGCTTTAGAAAATTATAAATGTGATGCTTTAATGATTGCAAGAGGTTCTAGAGGAAACCCTTGGATATTTAGAGATATTAATCACTATTTAGAAACAGGTGAAATTTTAGAGTCACCAACTATTAAAGAAAAAATAACATTAGCTTTAAGACATGGGAAAATGCTTATTGAATATAAAGGGGAATATATAGGAATAAGAGAAATGAGAAAACATATTGGTTGGTATTTAAAAGGTATTCATGGGGCTAGTAATATTAAAGTAGAAGTTAATAAAGCTCAAAATTATGAAGAATTAGAAAATATTTTATTAAGTTTAATAAATTAATATCTGTAATAAACTTGTATATAAAATCATATTTATATTGCAAATAAATTTTTGAAAGAAGTGTTTTTGTGGCTCAATTTGCATATATAGATTTTATCGAAAGTATGGATGAAATAAATTTTAAATATAATATTATTAAAAAGACAACTAATTTTTTATTAAAACAATATTTAAAATTGTCTAATGAATTTTTTTCAGAAGAAATTTTAATTAATAATTTAAAAGGTTTATCTGTTAAGATTCCAATTATTAAAAGTGAATTAGATAATGATAGAAATTATACTGAATATATGATAATAAAAACTTTAGAACAACTAAAAAATTTTGATATAGATATTATAAAAGTTTATGATAAATATAATTTTAATTATGAAGATTATTTTCGAGTATCTTTAGGTAATAATACTTTTAAATTTTTTATATTTAAAATAATAGAAGAAGGATTAAAAATTATTAAAAAAGATTTAAAATTTGCAGAAGTTTTAATTATTTCTGATAATCCAAAAGAAGAAAAATTGATTTTTGATTTAATATATCCTAATATTAATAACTTATATATTTTAGGTAATAAAGATTTTTTAGATGAGTATGAAATACTAAGTCAAAATATTTTTGAAGATTGTGGATTAAATGTTGAAATAATTAATGATGAAAATAATTTAATAAAATCAGCTGATATAATTATAAATATTAAAAATTATAATGAAAAATTAATTTATCGATTTAAAAAAGGAAGTATATTTATAGATTGTAGTTTTAATATAGTTAATGCTGAAGAATTAGCATTAAAAAGACAAGATATGCTAGTAGTAAATAATTTAAAGCTTATATATAATAAAAATATTTTATCTATACAAGATTTTGAAATATTTTTATATTGTACAAATAAAGAATATAAAAATTTTATTGATGAAAGTATTACAAATAATAATACTAGTAATATTTTAAAGTTAAGTAAAAATATAGATGCAGAAATAGATGAACTAGGTATAAAAAATAATTGGTATAATAATGAAAAAATATATTTTTTTTTAAAACAATCTAGGCTAATAAAATCTTAATTTTTGGTTAAACTATTTCATATTTTAAATTTATTATTTTAATATAAATAATTAGATAAATTTTAAAAAATGCTATTAATTAGCTTTATTGACAATGTTTTTTATGTGATATATAATAAAAAAACATATATTTTAGAAGCGTATAGGGCATACTTTTGTACATTTGTACTCATAGTATGTCTAATTTAAATTTTTTAAAAGAGGGGTTAATTGTGCCATGTCTGAAAAAAAAGTTGTATTAACTTATGAAGGTCTTAAAAAATTAGAAGATGAGCTTTTTAATCTAAAAACTGTTAGAAGAAAAGATGTTGCAGAAAAGATAAAAGAAGCTAGAGGTCAAGGTGACTTATCTGAAAATGCAGAGTATGATGCAGCTAAAGAAGAACAAGCTGAAATAGAAGCAAGAATTGTAGCTGTAGAAAAGATGCTTCGAAATGCAGAAGTTATAGATGAAGAAGAAATAAGTACAGATATTATAAATTTAGGTTGTAAAGTTCGTATTTTTGACTTAGAATTTGATGAGGAAATAGAATATACAATTGTAGGTTCTACTGAAGCAAATCCTGCTAAAGGTTTTATTTCTAATGAATCACCTTTAGGTTTAGCGCTTATAGGCCATTCTGTAGGAGATAAGATAGAGGTTGAAGCTCCAGATGGTATAATACAATATAATGTACTTGAAATAAAAAGAAATTAGAATTATTATATAATAATTTTAATTTGCGGGAGGAAAATAATGTCTGATAAAAATCAAAGTGTTAATTCAGAACAAGATATTAATGAACTTTTAAAGATAAGAAGAGAAAAGTTAAAAAACTTACAAGATTGCAATAATGATCCTTTTCAAAAAGTAAAATATGACGTTACAAATTATAGTCTTAATATACAAGAAAATTTTGAAGATCTAGAAGGACAAGAGGTTTCAATTGCCGGTCGTGTTATGACAAAAAGAGTTATGGGAAAAGCTTCTTTTTGCGATATTGCAGATAAAATGGGAAAAATTCAATCTTACGTTCGTAAAGATGAAATAGGTGAAGAAGAATATTCAGAATTTAAAAAGATTGATATTGGAGATATAGTTGGAATTAAGGGAGTAGTATTTAAAACTCAAAAAGGCGAAATTTCTATAAAAGCTCATGAAGTTATTTTATTATCTAAAAGTTTAAGAATTTTACCAGAAAAATTTCATGGTTTAAAAGATCAAGATTTAAGATATCGTCAAAGATATTTAGATTTAATTGTAAATCCGGAAGTTAAAGATACTTTTATAAAACGTTCTGCAATAATTAAAAGTGTTAGGGATTTTTTAGATAATAGAGATTTTATAGAAGTAGAAACACCTGTTTTACAAACAATTGCCGGTGGAGCAGCTGCAAAACCTTTTATAACTCATCATAATGCATTAAATTTAGATATGTATATGAGAATTTCTTTAGAATTACCATTAAAGAGATTAATCGTAGGTGGATTAGATAGAGTATATGAAATTGGTAGAGTTTTTAGAAACGAAGGAATTAGTATAAAACATAACCCTGAATTCACATTATTAGAACTTTATCAAGCATATACTGATTACAATGGAATGATGGAAATAACAGAAAATTTAATAAAACATGTAGCAAAAACTGTTTTAGGAGATTATAAAGTTGTAAATGGTGATATAGTTACAGATTTAGAAAAACCATTTGCTAAAATGACAATGTTAGATGCAGTTAAAAAGTATACTAATATAGATTTTAATAATATAAATAGTTTAGACGAAGCTAGAAAAGTAGCAAAAGAAAATAATATAGAATTTGAACAACGTCATGGAAAAGGCGATATTTTAAATTTATTTTTTGAAGAATTTGTAGAATCTAATTTAATTGAACCAACATTTATTTTAGATCATCCTGTAGAAATTTCTCCTTTAACTAAGAGAAAACCAGAAAATCCTGATTATACAGAAAGATTTGAATTATTTATTTTAGGTAGAGAATTTGCTAATGCTTATTCTGAATTAAATGATCCTATAGATCAAAGAAAAAGATTTGAGCATCAAGAAGCTTTAAGAAAAGCTGGAGATGATGAAGCAAATATGATAGATGAAGATTTCTTATCAGCATTAGAATACGGTATGCCACCTACAGGCGGATTAGGAATAGGTATGGATAGACTTATTATGTTTATTACAGGACAAAGTTCTATAAGAGATGTACTATTATTTCCTACAATGAAACCAATTGATAAGTAAAATATTGTATTTTATAAAAATAGATATAGCTATTTATTAACTATATCTATTTTTATATGCATAAATTTTTATCTGTATTAATAATTAAGACGATTTTAAAATTATACATATAAAATAAAGGTAAATATTTTTAATTTTTAAAGTAATATATTCCATACAAAATTACACAAAAAGTAACATTTATGTTATAATTAAAAATTGTATATATAAAGGGAAGTGTTTAATTTGAATATCCAAGATAAAATTATTATGATGTCAAAACTTTCTATTTACAATAAAAACTTAGATCGCAAGAAAAGTAAAGTTACAAATTTTTATTTGACAGATTATGTTTATTTAAGAAATTTAAAAGCTAGAATTTTTGCACTTTTAGGATGTGCAATAATTATTTCTATTTACATTGTAAATAAAATATCTTCAGAAGAATTTGATATACAAAAATTTAATTATTTTTTAGAATTAAAAAAATTAGGTATACTTGTTTTTTTTATTGTGATGTTTTGTACTACTATTAATACAGTAATATCATTTAAAAAATATAAAAAAATTGATGAAAAAAATAAGAAATACTTTAATCTTATATCTAAATTAGAGTCATTAAAAAAAATGGATGAAAATTTAGAAGAAGAAAGTACATATTATAAATCAAAGGGAGACATAAAAGAAAATGAATCAAATGCTTTATTTTAGAGAGAGTTTGATTAATTTAATTAAAAAACATGAAAAAATATCTTTTATTTTATTAAAATTCTTTTCAGCTTTGTTTATATACTCGTTTATACTTAGTATAGGCAACTACTCAGATGAATTATCTTTTATATTTGCAGATTCAAATAAATTTATATATATGTTTCTTATGATAATTCTATTTGTAATATTACCTTTAAATTTAAACTATTTATTTTTAATATTAAATATAGGTATTCAATTTTCTTTTAACACAAATATTGCATTAGTTACAATAGCTGTTTTTTTGTTAGGATATTTATTTTATGCTCATATAGATACAAATGAAACTATTTTTATAATTATTACTATGTTAAGTATTTATTTTAAAATTCCTTATTTTGTACCTATTGTAGCTGGTATATATTTTAGTATTACATCAGTAATACCTATTATATTAGGTTGTTTTTTTTATTCTTACATGAATTTTTTAATTAATTATATTAATAATATAGATGTATATAAAATTACAATAGATAATTTTTCAAACGCTTATTCAGTATTAGTGAAAAATCCTGAAGTTATAAATAATACTATACAGCTTAGTGCAATATTAGTTATAGTTTTAATTTTTACAAATATAGTTTCTAAAATTTCTATAAATTACAATAAAATCATATCAGTATTTTTTTCTACTGTTTTAAACATTATATTATTTATAATGTTTAATGTGATATTTAATACAGGAGTAAACATTTTTACAATAATCATTATGAATATAATTTCTTTTTTAATTTGTCTCATAATTTTATTTTTTGATAATATTTTAGATTACGATAAATTATATAATTTATCATTTGAAGATGAAGATAATATATATTATGTTAAAGTAATTCCTAAAGTTAAATATAAAAAAGTAGATAAAAATAAAAAATAATATCTTATAAAGTGCAGGTGAAAATAAATTGCTCAATAGGTCATTATTAAATATTAATTTCTTAGATTACAACATAAGTAAATTTTCTTTTATGGATGTTTTAGATATTTTAATAGTTGCATGTTGTATTTATAAAATATTAATATGGATTAAAGAAACAAGAGCTTGGGCTTTATTTAAGGGTGTAGTTATAATAATTATTATAAGTTCCTTAGCCTTTTTTCTTGGACTTACTACTATTTGGTGGATAGTAAAAACAACAGTAAATGTAGGAATATTAGCTCTTATAATTATATTTCAGCCAGAGCTTAGAAAAGCATTAGAACAATTAGGTACAGGTAATTTTGCTAGTTTTTTAAATCCTCAAGCCGAAACAGAATTAGAAATATATAGTAAAACAATAGATGAGATTTTAAAAGCTTTAAATAATTTATCAAATACTGGAACAGGTGCGCTTATAGTTATACAAAGAGATGTTGCATTAGGAGATATTGAGCAAACAGGTATTAAAATAGATGCTATTGTATCTGCTTCACTTTTAATTAATATATTTGTAGATAAAACTCCTCTTCATGATGGAGCTGTTATTATAAAAAATAATAGAATTTCTTCTGCAACTTGTATATTACCTTTAACAAAAAGTGAGATAGGAAAAGAACTTGGTACAAGGCATAGAGCTGCTGTTGGTATTACTGAAACATCAGATGCATATGTTTTAGTTGTATCTGAAGAAACTAAATCTGTAAGTATAGCTGTTGATGGAAAAATATATTTAAATTTAACTCAAGAGCAAATAAAACAATTTATTGGAGGAAATAGAAAAAATTTAAAAAGAAAATTTGGATTAAGGAGAGGTTACAATGAAGGCGTCTAAATATTCTATTACAAAAAACCTTGGTTGGAAAGCATTATCATTATTTGTGGCTATTGTATTATGGTTTTTAGCAGTAGGTATTGAAGACCCTACAACTTCTATTACTTTTAAAGTACCTTTAGAAATTAAGAATTTAAATTATATAAAAACTAATAATAAAGTTATATTAAACTATGATGATATAAATAATGAAAATATAAGTGTTGTTGCTTCTGGAAAAACTAGTGATTTTAAAGGTGTAACAGAAAGTAATATAAAAGCATATATAGATTTAAAAGATCTAAATTTTAATGATATTGATTCAAATAACAATTTATCAATGAAAATAAATATAGATATAAACTCATTAATTGAAAATAGATTAAAAATTTTATCATTATCTCCAAATTATGTTAATTTAACATTAGATGATGTAATAACTAAAGAATTTCCAATAAAACCTAACATATATAAATCAACTCAAAAATCATTTTTAGCTGGAAATCCTACTTTAGATCAAGAAAAAGTTAAGATAACAGGAGCAAAAAGTATTATAGATAGTATAGATAAAGTTTTAGTAGATATTAATTTACAAAATTCATCTAAAAAATTTAATTCAAATCTAAATATTATTGTTTATGATAAGAATAAGAAAAATATCACTAATCTAGTTAAATTAGATAAAAAATCTGTAAATGTAGAAGTACCAATAAGTAAATATATTAAAATACCAGTACTTGAACCTAAAGTTACCGTAACAGATTCTAATAATGAATCTATTAAAAAGAAAATTACCTATAAACCTAATTATATAGAAGTAATTGGAAGTTATGATGATATAAATAAGATAAAAAATATACAGTTACCACCTATCGACATAACAAGTGATTTATCAGAGATAAATAAAATATATAATGTTAGAAATTTATTAGAAGGAACAAATGTTTATCCTACTAATAGTACTCCAGCAGAAATAATTGTAAATATATTAATTTCTAAAGATTCTTCTAAAATTATAGAAATTCCTATAGGCAATTTTAATATAAATAATAGTAATAATACAAATATAGATATTCAATATCCTGATTTTGTTAAAGCAAGAATACTAGGTAATCAACAAGTATTAGATAGTATAAAGGCTTCAGATATAAAAGGATCTATAAATATAGGTAAACTTAAAGAGGGAGAAAATAATATTGATTTTACTTTAAATTTACCTGAAAATGTTATATTAGATAAAAATTCTAAAGTTAAAATTATGTTAAATAGTAATAATAATAAAATTAATAATGAAATAAATGATAATCCAAATAATGATATAAATATTGATCAAAATATTAATGATAATTTAAATATTAATTCAAATGAAAATAGTAATGATCCTCAGCAAAATTCAGATAAACTTATGAAAAGTATAATAGTAGATCCAATAGAAAAACCAAAAAATAATTTAAATACTACAGAAGACTATGATTAAAAAAAACGAACATTAAATATTATGTTCGTTTTTTTAACTATATTTTGCTGAAATTAATAAACAATGATATAATGTAATATATTAGTACAATTTTATTGGAGGGAATTACAAGTGGGAAGATTATTTGGAACTGATGGCGTACGTGGAGAAGCAAATAAAGATCTAACGCCAGAATTAGCATTTAAAATTGGTAAAGCAGCTGCTTTCGTTTTAAAAAAGAATAAAGAATCTTTAAATGTTTTAATTGGTATAGACACAAGAGTTTCTAGTAATATGTTAGAATCTGCACTTACTGCAGGAATGTGTTCTGTAGGTGCAAATGTTTTAACTGTAGGAGTTTTGCCAACACCAGCAATAGCTTACTTAGTTAGAAGATATCAAATGGACGCTGGAGTTGTAATATCTGCATCACATAATTCTTTTGAGGATAATGGAATAAAATTTTTTGGTGAAAATGGATACAAATTATCTGATGAAATAGAAGATGAAATAGAGAATTATATTTTTAATAAGTTAGATGATATACCTAGAGCAAATGCAGAAGAAATAGGTTTTAAAGAATCTAGTCAAAGTGCTGTTAAGTATTATACAGAATTTTTAGAATCTTGTATGGAAGGTATGAGATTAGATGGATTAAATATTGCATTAGATTGTGCAAATGGTGCTACATATAAATCAGCTCCTATTATAATGAAACGATTAGGTGCAAATATTAAAGTCATAAACGATAAACCTAATGGTTTAAATATAAATAAAAATTGTGGGTCTACTCATATGGAGGGATTACAAAAATTTGTTATAGAAAATAAATGTGATATAGGAATAGCTTATGATGGCGATGGCGATAGATGTCTCGTTGTAGATGAGTTAGGTAATATTTTAGATGGCGATCAAATAATGTCTATCTGTGGTAATTACTTAAAAAAACAAGGAAAGCTAAAAAAAGATACTATAGTTGTTACTGTAATGAGCAATTTAGGATTTTTTATTATGGGTGAAGAAAACAACATAAAAATAGAAAAATCTAAAGTTGGAGATAGATATGTTTTAGAAAAAATGTTGGAAAATAATTGCAATTTAGGTGGAGAACAGTCTGGACATATTATTTTTTTAGATTATAATACTACAGGAGATGGAATTTTAACAAGTTTACAATTACTAAGAATTTTAAAGTTAAAAGGTAAAAAACTTTCAGAAATAAATAAATATATGAAAGTAATGCCCCAAGTACTTTTAAATGCTAAAGTTAGTAATGATAAAAAGTATAGCTATATGGATAATATTACAATAAGAAATGAAATTAAAGCTTTAGAAGATAAGTTTGCAAATGAAGGCAGAATACTTATAAGACCATCTGGAACAGAACCTTTAATAAGAGTAATGTTAGAAGGATCAGATAAAGATCTTATGATGGAAGAAGCCAAACGTATTGTTAATTTATTAGAAACTTTATTATAATTTTAAGGAGGAATTAAAAATGTGTGGGATAGCAGGTTATGTAGGAAATAAGGAAGCATTATCTATTTTAATAAATGGATTAAGTAAATTAGAGTATAGGGGATATGACTCAGCTGGTATATCTATTATTTGCGACGGTAACATTAAAACAGTAAAAAAGAAAGGTAGAATATCTGTACTAGAAGAATTTGTGAAAAATGACAAAATAAATGGACATATTGGTATAGGTCATACTAGATGGGCTACTCATGGTGAGCCTTCTGATAAAAATTCTCATCCTCATACTAATACAGATGGAAGTATTTCAATTGTTCATAATGGTATAATAGAAAATTATATAAAATTAAGAGATGATCTTATAAGTAAAGGATATAAATTTTTATCTGATACAGATACAGAAGTAGTTGTACATTTATTAGATTATTATTATAAAAAAGATAAAAATATTAAAGATGCTGTTTTTAGTACTTTAAATCAAATAGAAGGAACATATGCTTTAGGAATAATTTGTAAAGATTATCCTGATACTTTAATTGCTGCTAGAAAAGGAAGTCCACTTATAATTGGTGTTGGGGAAAATGAAAATTTCATTGCTTCCGATGTACCAGCAATTTTAAATTACACAAAGAAAATTTATTTATTAGATGATGGTGAAGTAGCATTAATAAATAAAGATTTAATACTTATTTATGATAAAAATAAAAATGAAGTAAAAAAAGATATATTTGAAGTAACATGGGATATGGAATCAGCAGAAAAAGGCGGATTTGAACATTTTATGTTAAAAGAAATTTTTGATCAACCAAAAGCTATAAAAGATACATTATTAGGAAGATTAAAAAATGATTATATAAATTTAGATGAAATTAAAATAGATAAACAAATACTTGAAAATATTAATAGAGTATATATTGTTGCATGTGGTACAGCATATCATGCTGGACTTATGGGTAAAAAATTTATAGAAAGTTTATGTGGTATACCAGTTATTACAGATGTAGCTAGTGAATTTAGATATAATAATCCTATTATAGATAATAAGACTTTATTAATAGTACTTTCTCAATCAGGAGAAACAGCAGATACTTTAGCTGCCGTAAGATTAGCAAAAGAAAAAGGCGCTAGAATATTAGGAGTTGTAAATACTGTTGGAAGTAGCATAGCGAGAGAAGCAGATGATTTATTATATACATTAGCAGGTTTAGAAATAGCAGTAGCAAGTACTAAAGCATATACTTCACAAGTAGTTTCTATGTATCTATTAGCTAATTTATTTGCATTAGAACTAGGAAAAATATCTAAAAATGATTTTGAAAATGTAAAATTAACTTTAGAAAAATTACCAGGTTACATAGAAGATATATTAAAAGAAAGTGATAAAATAGAAAAATTATCAAAAGAATATATAAATATAAAGAATGTATTTTATATAGGTAGAGGATTAGATTATTTTATCTGTAAAGAAGGATCATTAAAATTAAAAGAAGTATCTTATTTATATTCTGAAGCATATCCTGCTGGAGAATTAAAACATGGTCCTATAGCATTATTACAAGAAGATTCATTAGTTATAGGTATTGCTACATGTGAAAATACAATGGAGAAATTAGTTAGTAATTTACAAGAATGTAAAGCAAGAGGAAGCAAAATATTATCTATAACTACAGAAAATAATAATATTATAAAGAAAGTAGCAGATAATATAATTTATATACCATACGCAGGTGAATTTATAACTCCTATATTAGCTAATATCCCACTTCAATTATTTGCTTATTATATGGCAATAAATTTAGGAAGAGATGTTGATAAACCTAGAAATTTAGCTAAAAGTGTTACTGTAGAGTAAATTTAATAATTTATATTGGAAATAGCATATATTATATTTATTGTTTCTTTAATTATTATATGATACAATTGAAAATACAATTTAGTAAGTAAAGGCCTTTGTTTAAAGGAGGATAAAATGAAAACTATTGGCATAATAGGAGCAATGGAAGAAGAAATTATATTTTTAAAATCTATGATGGAAATTGTTAGTGCTAAAAATATTGTTGGTACAGACTTCTTTATGGGGAAAATGCATGGTAAAAATATAGTTTTAGCTAGATCTGGGATAGGAAAAGTTAATGCAGCTATATGTACTCAAATATTAATAGATATGTATGCTGTAGATTATATTATAAATATTGGTGTAGCTGGTGCAATTTTTAAAGAATTATCTATAGGTGATATTGTAATTTCTAATGACTTAGTACAACATGATTTTGACACTTCCGCAACCGGAGATCCTATTGGGACAATTCCTAGGTTAAAAGAAAGCTTTTTTAAAGCAGATGAAGAATTAGTACGTATTGCTGAAAATGTTGGAAAAGAATTTATTCCAAATCAAAATATACTAGTTGGGCGTATTGCAACAGGCGATCAATTTATTGCTGATAATGAATCTAAATCTAGAATTTGGCGTGATTTTAAAGCGTATTGCGCTGAAATGGAAGGTGGAGCAATAGCTCATACATGTTATTTAAATAAAATACCTTTTGTTATAATAAGAACTATGTCTGACAAAGCTAATAATGAAGCTTCTGTTAATTTTAGTGATTATTTAGAGTTAGTAATTAAAAATGCAGGTATAATGATAGAAGAAATTATAAAACAAATATAAGCAAAATGAATTTATTCATTTTGCTTTTTTAATAGAAAATTAGAAGTTATAGTCGTTAATTGATTATAAATAATAATTATGGTATAATTTTATTATAAATAATTAAAAGTAAAATTAGTGTTATTATGATTAATATACTATTTATTAGTAAATATATAATTTTTAAAAATAGTAGTGATAAATTACTCGATTGTAACGTATTGTATATTATTATATTTTATTATTTTAAGATTATAATTAAAGAATATTATTTATAAATTTTATAAAATTGATTTTATCATTGTTAAAGTTTATAATAAAATAAAATTTAATAGAGGTTGAGTTATGAAATATATTGATTTAAAATCTTATGCAAAAATTAATTTAGCATTAGACGTTCTAAACAAAAGAAATGATGGATATCATAATGTAAGAATGATAATGCAAACTATAAGTTTACATGATAATATTTTCATAAAAAAAATACCTAAAAATAAAATAGAAATACGTTCTAATGTAAGTTGGTTGCCTACAGATTCAAAAAATTTAGCTTATAAGGCAGCTCAATTAATGATTAAAAATTATAATATTAACGAGGGAATCTCTATAGATATTAATAAAAATATACCTATTAGTGCTGGTCTAGCAGGAGGAAGCAGTAATTGTGCTACAGTTTTATTAGGTGTTAAAAAGTTATTTAAATTAAATATTTCAGCAAAAGAATTATTAAAAATGGGTAAAACTTTAGGGGCAGATGTACCTTATTGTATCATAGGTGGTACAGCATTAGCTGAAGGAATAGGAGATAAAATAACAAGATTAACACCTCATCCTAAAGTATATGTACTTATTGCTAAACCCAATATAAATGTATCAACTAAATTTGTTTATGATAACTTAGACTTAAAAAAAATAACTAAAAGACCAGACATTGATTCCATGATAAACTACATAAATAATAGTAATTTAGATTATATATCAAGTAATTTTTGTAATGTTTTAGAAAATGTGACAGAAACAGAGTATCCTATTATAAAAAAAATAAAGATGATTATGCTAATGAATAATGCTTTAGGAGCTTTAATGAGTGGGAGTGGACCTACTGTTTTTGGATATTTTCGTACAAAAAAAGAATGCTATAAAGCTAGTTTGGAAATAAAATATAAATTATCAGAAGTAAGAGAAATATATCTTACTGGGATTTTTAATCCCAGAAGGAGTGGAAAATTTGGAAAGTAATGATTTGAAAGTTAGCATTAATTTAGACAGTTACGTACCGTTACGTGATCTTGTTTATGATAGTATAAGAAATGCTATTTTAAATGATAATATAAAGCAAGGAAGGCGTTTAACAGAAACACAACTTGCTAAAGTATTAGGAGTAAGTAGAACACCTATTAGAGAAGCTTTAAGAAGACTAGAATCAGAAGGATTTATAGAAATTATACCTCGCAAAGGCGCAGTTGTTAAAATTATGGGTAGTAAAGAATTACAAAATGTTTTAGAAGTTCGTTCTGTATTAGAAGGACTTGCTGCTAAATTAGCTTCTTATAATATAAATACTAAAAATGAACAAGAACTAATAGATGCAAAAAATAAATTTTATAGAGCATTTAAAGAAGATAATAAAGATGCTATGATAGAACATGATATAGAGTTACATGATTTAATATTTTCTATATCAGATAATGACAAGTTAGTTCAAATTGTTAATAATTTACATGAACAAACTTATAGATATAGAGTTATATATATAAATGATAAAAACTACTTAAAAAGTATAGTTGATGAACACGAAGAACTAGTTGATGCTATTATTAATAAAGATTCTTCTAAAGCAGAATCTATTGCAAGTTTACACATTAAAAACCAAAAGTATGCGGTACTTGATATTTTAGAAAAAGAAAACTTCTATTAAGCAAAACCTTATTAGGAGTTTTCATTTTTTATATCTTGAAATAAATACAAGTTTAAATTACAATCATATATATATTTACTGACTTGAATTTAAATTTATAAACTTATGGAGGTTTATGTATGAATTTAAAAAAATATTCTAAAAGAGCTTTACTGACTATGGCTATTACACTAAATATAAATACTTTTGCAATTGCTAGTTCTGGTTATGTTGATGTACCAAAAGATCATTGGGCATATAATTCTATATCTAATATATCTAAAAAGGGTTATATAGTTGGTAATGGTGCTGGTGAATATAAACCTAATAATCCTATAGATAAATTTGAGACTGCAAAAATATTAGCTGTTGTTTCAGGATATAAGTATGCAGATATAACTTTAGATGAAAAGACATTTTATGATAATGCATATAATAAGCATAAAAAGTTAATAGCTGAGTACAGTAAAAAGTTTACTAAGTGGAATAGTACAGCAGATAGAGAAATATCATTTTTACTAGAAAAAGGAATATTAATACCATCAGACTTAGACCAATTTGTAATACTAGGTGCTAATAAAAAAGAACAATTAAGAGCATTATCTAGACAAGAAATTTCTGTTTTTTTAACTAAAATAATGCAAGATGAGTATTTTGCTTTAAATGGAGAATATACTAATCCTTTTAAAGATGATAAAAATATAAATGCTAATGCAAAACCTTATGTTTATTTTTTAAGAAATAAAGGAGTATTATCTGGTGATAACAATAATAACTTTAATCCAAATGGAGCTGTAACACGAGCAGAATTTGCAGTCATGTTAGATAAAGTATTAAATATAATTAATAAAGAAGGAAATAAACAAGATAATATAGAAGATAGTAAACAAGATAATACTACAACAAATGAAGAAGTAAATATAGTTAATGGTATAATAGATAAAACATATCCTAGTATTAATGCTATACAAGTTACTACTACTAATAATGATAATAAGATTTATAAATTAAACTCTAGTGTAGAAATATATGTAAATGATAAATTATCTTCCTATACAAATATTACAGCAGGAAGTAATTTTACAGCAACATTAAAAGATAATCAAATAGTTGAATTGAGAGTAATTTCTAATAATACAACTAATATAGAAAATAATAGAAGAGAAGATGAAAGTAAAGAAGAAAATAAAATAGATTCAAGTAGAAATAATTTAAATGAAAATAATTCAAATAATAATATTTCAGATGAAGATTATATTATAACTCAAGGTGTTGTACAATCTATAAATATAGATAATAATGGTAAAAAAAATATTAGTATTTTAGTTAAAATATTAAGTCCTACAGGGGGTGTTTTAAACCAAACATTAAAATATACTTTAGATGATTTTACTAACATACATAAAGGTGATAATAAAATAGATTTTGGAGAAATTGTAAAAGATGATGTTGTAAAGTTAAAAACATATAATTCTACAGTGTATGATATAAATATTTTAGAGAAAAATAGAAGAATAGAAGGTGAACTTGTAGAAAAAAGAAAAGATGAATCATCAGCTAATAAATCAATTGTTGTAAAAGATAGTAGTAATAATGAAGAACAAGAATTTTACATAACAAGCGATAGTACATTGGAAAGACAAGGTTCTGGAAAAGTAACTTTTGATGACATAAAAATAGGCGATTCTGTAGAAATTAATACTAATTATTATAATGTAGATGAATTGTATGCATATGGTAATAAAAGAGTTATAGAAGGTGTTATAGATGAAATTTATATGACAAAAGATAATTCTATTTTTACAATAGAAGAAGCAGGCAAACCACAGTCTAAGTATTTTGCTAGTAGTAATATTGATATATCAAATATAGCAGTTGGTACTAAAGTAAGATTAAGTGTAGATAGTAAAGAAATTTTAAATATACTAAATATACGTAATCCAGATAATTTATATTTATCAGGAAATATAATTTCTATTTATAGTAATCGTATAGAAGTAAAGGAATTAGGTTCTAATAATATAAGAACTATATATTATGATAGTAATACTAATTTTATAGATTCAAGAGCTGGAAAAAGCACAGATGTAGATAAACTACAAAAAGATATGTTAGTATATATAACTTTAAAAGTTAATAATGACTTACAAGCAAAAACTATAACTATTTTAAATAATTAATAAATATACTAATAAATTTTCATGGAGAAGTATTATGTCTAATAAAGGTAAGAATAAAAATAATGGAAAATCTAATAAGAATAAAAAAGGTTTTGAAGTAATTAAAAATAATGAAGAGAATATAAGTAATAATTATGATAAGCCTAAATTAACTGTAATAAATACAGAAGAAAATAAACAAAATAAAAAAAATAATTATAAAGATATATTGAAAGATAAAAAAAATCATAAATATTTTGTAATATTAGCATGTATCATATTTTTTGGATTTATATTATTTACGTTTAGTAAAAATGCTAATCAAGTTTTTGTAGGCGATAATCCTGTAGCAATAATAAGAAAAGATAGTAATTTAACAAAAGATACAGTAGAACAAGCTGCTAAAGCAAAATTAGCAACAGAATTAGGAGTTAAAGATATTAAAATAGATCAACCTATAACTTTTAAGCCTATACATGTTAGAAAAAGAAATATTAATACAGAAGATCAAGCTTTAACTAATATTACAAGATCAATTACTTATAAAGTTGAAGGTATGATGTTTGTAATAAATAATAAAGATATTTTAGCAGTAGCTTCATCTGATGAAGCAAATGAAATAGAAGACGAATTAAAAAAGCCTTATGATAAAGAAGATCAAAATCTTGTTGAAATTGGATTTGTAGAAGATTTAAAAGTTGTACCTAAATATGTAAATGAAGATGACATTCTTTCTAAAGAAGAAGCATTAGATACTTTTAAAGGTAAAACTAAAGAATCTCAAGTTTATAAATTAAAACAAGGTGATACATTATTTGGTGTAGCAATGAAATACGGTATGAGTTTAAAGAAATTACTAGAGATTAATCCAGGTATGACTGAAAATTCATTATTACAAATTGGAGACAAAATTAATGTGTCAGTTTCAAAACCTATGTTATCTGTAGTAACATATGAAGAAGTAACATATGATCAAATTTTAAAGAAACCTGTAGAAAAGAAAACTAATGATAAAGAATATATTTCTTATTCTAAAGTGTTACAAGAAGGAAAAGATGGAAAAGCAAGTATAACTGAAAAAATAAAAAGAGTAAATGGTATAGAAACAGGGAGAGAACAATTACACAAACAAATTATATCAGAACCTGTTAAAGAAATTGTAGAAGTAGGAACAAGCAAAACACCACCTAAATATGCATTAGGTAGTTTTATTTATCCAGTTAGAGGTAGAATTACTGATTATTTTGGTGCAAGAAGAGGAGAACATAAAGGTATAGATATAAGTGCTTCTTATGGCTCATCTGTTTGGGCTGCAGATGGTGGTGTAGTATCTTTTAGTGGAAAGAGTTCAGGATACGGTAATTTAGTTATAATAAATCATGAAAATGGTTATTCCACATATTATGGCCATAATTCTTCAATTTTAGTTAAAGTTGGAGAAAGAGTTTCACAAGGTGAAGTTATTGCTAAAGTTGGAAGTACTGGAAGAAGTACAGGAAATCATGTTCATTTTGAAGTAGTTAAAAATGGAACAAAAGAAAATCCATTAAAATATTTAAGTTAAAAAAGATAGAATTTAATAAATTCTATCTTTTTGCATTTTTATTTTCTAAATTTAATATATTTTATAAATTAATTTAGAAAGTAGATGATTGTAATAAAATTATTTTTAACTTGCCTTAAAAATTTTTTAAAAGAAAATATATACAGTTATAAATTAAATAAATTTATAATAAAAGTTAATATATTAAAAAAGATTAAAAAATATAATGTATTAAAATCTAAGTATTGCAAAATATATTATTTAGATATAGAAGATAAAATTTTAGAATTAATATTGAGTATAGTTAATGAATATTTTTTACTTTTAAAAAATGATTTTGATATAAAATATTGTAGAAAAATAAAATTTATAATATATCCAAATTATGATGAAATGAATTTTGTAATGAATACTTTTGATGAAAATAATTATCCTATAGGCAGTTATTATGCAGAAATTATACATATAATTAATCCAAAAATTTATTATAATAACTATAGTTTTGATGAATTTAAAAAGTTTTTTTTAAGAGAAGGACCAATAATCCATGAGATGTCGCATTTATTTTTAGATTTAAAAGCAAAAGGAAATTATGAAATTTGGTTTTCAGAAGGTGTAGCACTTTATTTTGAATATAAATATACAAATTTTATATATGATGATGAAATATTTGATACTTCAAATATTTTATGGAGTGAAATGGATAATATATTTAAAAATTTGCATGAATATAAGGCATATATTTTGTCTTTTAATGTAATTTTAAATTTTGTAAATAAATATTCAGAAAATGAATTAAAAAAAATTTTTATTAGTTTAAACAAGCATTATACTTTCGATTTTATTAAAAATTATATAGATAATTTGAAATAATAGCTAATATGATATATTATTATTACATGTGATTTAAGGGGTGATATTACATATGAAAAAAAAAATATTAATTATAGAAGATGAAAAAAATATTTTAGATATTATAAAATTTAATTTACAAAAAGAGGGGTACGATGTTATTTGTGCTCTAGATGGGGAAGAAGGTTTAGATTTAGCTTTAAATGAAAATCCAGATCTTATTTTGTTAGATATAATGATGCCAAAATTAGATGGATTTGAAGTTTGTAAAAGAATAAGAGAAAAGAAATATACTCCTATAATAATGTTAACTGCTAGAGCTGAAGAAGTAGATAAGGTTTTAGGATTAGAAGTAGGAGCTGATGATTATGTTACTAAACCTTTTAGTACAAGAGAGTTAGTTGCTAGAGTAAAAGCTAATTTAAGAAGGATTGAATCAGATACAGTATCTGATAAAGATAATCACATTTTAAAAATAAGAGATATAGAAATAGATTTTGAAAAATATGAAATAAGAAATAATGGAAAATTAATAGATTTAACAAAGAGAGAATTTGAACTAGTAAGTTTTTTAGCTACAAATAAAGGTAAAGTGTTTTCTAGAGAAGTTTTACTTGAAAAAGTTTGGGGATATGAATATTTTGGAGATGTTCGTACTGTAGATGTTACAATAAGAAGATTACGTGTTAAATTAGAAGAAAATTCTGATGAACCTAAATATATAGTAACAAAAAGAGGAGTCGGATACTATTTCCCAGAATAATAAATAAGAGGATTTTATGAAAAGTATAAAAACAAAATTAGTATTACTTTATGTTACTTTAGTATTTATAGTAATGTTAGTAATAGGCGTATTTATATGTACAAGTATAAAAAGACAAGAATCTAATAGAGTAAGAACAGATTTAGAAACATATGCAAATTTAGTTAATGATCAAATACAACAGTATATTAATAAAGATCAATTTAAAGAAGATTTAAATGAACAAAATTTTTTATTTGGCGCTCGCACAGATATGCAGTTAGCCATATTAACAATGGATGGGAAAACTTTAGCACCAGATAAAAGTGTTTTATATAAGGATAACGTTATTTTAGATGCTATGGTTGGCAAAGAAAGCTTTCAAGCATGGAAAAGAGAAATTGATGTAACTGGAGATCAAGAAGGTAGAAGAAAAGTATGGATGAGTTATGCCAAACCTATTTTTGCTAAAGGCTCTAATTCTAATTATATAATTTATCTAAAAATGGATGTAAGTATGCTACAAGAAAGTATAAGTTATACGACTAGAACTATATTTATATCAGGAATAATAGCAATAATTATAGCTGTCATATTAGGAAGTGTATTTGCAAATACATTAACTGATCCTATCATTAAACTTACAAATACAGCTAAAGAAATAGCAAGTGGACATTTAAATCAACAGATACCGGTTTTTAGTGATGATGAGGTGGGTCAGCTTACAAAAAGTTTTAATTATATGGGTAAAAATTTATATCAAATGATGTCTCATATGATAATTGATAAAAAGAAAATAGAAATTATACTTAATAATATGACGGATGGAGTTATAGCATTTGATAGTTCGGGCAGAATAATACATGTAAACATTAAGTGCAAAGAAATGTTATCATTAGATAATATAGATAATTTTAATTTAAGTGAATTTATAGATGTAATTGGTTTAAATGCAGAAGATTATGATGATTTACAAGATATTAAGGATTATATATTTAGTGTAAAAAATAAATTTTTAAGTGCAACATTTAGTATTTATAAAGATCATTTAGGAAATAATGAAGGATTAGTTGCAGTTTTTCAGGATATAACAAAGCATGCAAAATTAGATAATATGAGAAAAGAATTTGTAGCAAATGTATCACATGAAATACGTACACCGCTAACTATTATAAAAACATATTCAGAAACATTATTAGATGGAGCAATGGATGAAAAAGAAACATTAAAAAGTTTTTTAGAAACAATAAATTCAGAAGCAGATAGAATAACATTATTAGCTTCAGATTTATTAGAATTATCTAGATTTGATAATAATCAGTTGAGTATGAATAAAGAAATTTCTAATTTAGTTGAAATTTTAGAAAATAGTATTAGACAAAATAATGTAATGGCAAATTCTAAAAATCAACATATAATTAAGAATTTTAATACAGAAGAAATATATACAGAATGTGATCCATATAGAATAGATCAAGTTTTTACTAATATAATATCTAATTCTATAAAGTATAGTCCAGAAAACACTAATATATATATAAATATAGAAGAATCTGATATAGACTGTAATATATATATACGAGATGAAGGTATTGGTATACCTAAAGATGATATAGATAGAATTTTTGAAAGATTTTATAGGATAGATAAAGCTAGAAGTAGAGCAATGGGAGGAACAGGTTTAGGACTTTCTATTGTAAAAGAAATAATGGATGCACATGATGCTAAAATATTTGTTGAAAGTGAATTAAATGTTGGCACTACAGTTATATTAAAATTTAATAAAATTATTGTATAATATAAAAGTAAGAATAGTGTAACAATATTGTAATATAAATATTATCATAAATGTTGTATACTATAATAGTAGTTATTTAAAGTTAGGAGGCATAATTTATGATTAAGTTTATCATGAAATTTATGTTATGTTTTAGCTTTACTATATTATTGGGTATACCAGTTTTAGCAAATGATAAAAATGCCTCTAAGGTTACTGAAGATAATATTTTTAATATAACATCTGGAATTGAAGATAGCGATGAAATTACCTTTGATAATTATAGGACCATTACTGGTATTGCAAAAGAAGGTACTATTATTGAAATTACAAATATTCTAAATTCAGAAGAAGAAAAAAATTATAAAATTGAAGTTGGTTCTTCTGGAGTATTTAGCATAGATATAGAATTATTTACAGGTTACAACAATATAGAAATTAAAGCTACAGAAGATAAAACTACTCAAAATATAAAACAATCTATTAGAAAGCTAGATCAAAATGTAAAAGAAAAAATATCTTCAAAAGAACTAGTTTTACCAGGTGATAGTATTTTGATGCAATAATATAATTGGTGATGTTATGATTTTTAATTTAAAAAGATCAAAAGATATTCTTTTAATAACTTTAATAATAGTATCAATATGTCAAGTAATAAAGTTATGGTTTAATGATTCTCTAAATCGTAACTTTTTTTACTCTTCCTCATCTATTAACGATATAAAGACTTATCAAGCAGAATTTTTAACTCCCTATAGATTAATAACAAATTTAGGAGGTAATAAATTCAATATAAATTATTCTGAACTATATAATAATAAAATTAAAAATATTATAGATACAAGTATAAGAGAAGTTGTAAAAAATGGTGAATATATAGGTACAACTAATATTAATTGGAATGAAATTTTAAAAGAGAAAAGTTTTATTTATGATTATAGTTTTTATATTAATTCTAATATTTTTGTAGATATATTTGAACAAAAAAATAATTTAATAACTTCAAAAGTTGATAAATTTAATAAAATTATACTTATACCAGAAAACTCAGAGTACGATAAATTAACATTATTATTTATTAATGAAAATGAAAATTTGTGTTATAAATATCAAATTAAAAAAAGTGATCTTAACTATGAAATAAGTAACCAAATTAAAAATATATATGTAGATTTTAATGATTCTAATTTATATTACATATCATCTAAAATCATTGGATTACCATTTGAAAAAAATGTATTTTTACCTAAATGGAAAGGTGATAAATTTAAGTATAATCAAATACAAGCTAATATTGATTATTACTTAAATCAAGAATTTTTAACGTATGTTGGTAGTGGTATAAGCATGTTTTTTAGTGATCCAAATTTTATTTGGCAAGATAAGAAGGATGACTTTTATATTTATAGTGATGAAAATGTTGTAGTAAAATATTATAATAATAATGTTTTAGAATATAGAAATTATAAAAGAGTTACAAATAAAAAAACAAATATTTTAGAAGATTTTTCATCTGCTATGAGTTTTATAAAGAGAGATAATTTTATAAAAAATGAATTTTATCTTTCAGGTTATAGTCAAGAAAATGGCAGAACAACATTTTATTTTGATTATATAATTAATAATTTTGTACTTGATTTAAATAGTAACAATAAAAATTCTAATAATTTAAAACATGCTATTGAAATAACTGTAGAAAATGGTGTTCCTATTAAATATGTAAAAATATTTTATGTATTTCAATCTTTACCTGATAAAGTTAATGTCATAAATAAAACATGGTTAGATATTATTAATGATTTGAATATATCTAATGTAAATAATATAAATTTAATATATGGTCCAATAAATTTAGAGCAAGATTTATATAATGACTATACAAATTTAAATTGGAATATAGAAAAGAAAAGTGAAAAGTAGGATTCTTATGAATGGAGATAAAGCTAAAAATATAATAATAGTAATTTTTTTAGTGATAAATATGTTTTTGGCATTTCTTACTTTTAAAGATGATAGAAAATATTATTTATCAAATAATAGTTTAGAAAATATAGATAGTATTTTAAATGCTTATAATATAAAGTTAGATAATAATAATTTAATAAAGGTATTTAAACCTTTACGCAAATTAAAAGGTCAAACAGGAAATATTTTAGATAAAAATTTTATTATTGATTCTATCGCACAAGATAAGAATAATCTAGATTTTATAATAACTAATTCTGAAAGTGAATCATATAAAAATTCTCTAGAAGAATTTTATTTTAATCAAGGAAGTTTTACTTATGATAATTATCAAGGTATAAACATAAATGAAGATAATTTAGATTTTTGCAATAACATTTTAAAAAAATTAAATGATTATACTAAAAATTTTGTTTTAGATACAATAATAGAAGTTAATGGAAAAACTATTATACAATATAGAGAAAAACTAAAAAATTATTATATATATGATAACTATTTAAATTTTTATATTGAAAATGAAAAATTAAAAAAAATAGAATTTAATTATGACAATATTGGAAGTTTTGAAGGTTCTAAGAGAGATATTTCTTATGTTCAAGAAGTAATATTAACTTTTTTGCATAATATAGAAAATAAGAATTCAACAATAAACATAGAAAGAATAGATATAGTATATGCCCCTATGATAAATAAAGATAGTTCAGAGTCAAAAAGAATAATTTTATTACCTTTTTATAGATTTAATTATTATGAAACTTATTTAGGAAATAAAGTATATAACTCACTTTTAATAAATGCATATACTAATAATATAAAAAGTATTGGTACAATAAAATAGGTGTATCAATACTTTTTATATTATAGGGGTTTCACAAATAAAAAATTAATGTTATAATTTTAAATTATGACTATTAATTTAAACAAACAGATATCTTTGAAGAGGTGTGTTTATGGAACAGCTAATTATAGAAGGAGAACATCCTCTATATGGGGAAGTAAATATAAATGGGGCCAAAAACGCTGCTGTTGCTATAATTCCTGCAGCTGTTATGGCGAATGGAAAATGTATTATAGATAATCTTCCTGGAATAGAAGATATATCTAAGTTAGTAGATATTTTAACAAAATTAGGTGCTAAATGTAGTTTTGATGGAATACATAGATTAATTATAGATAGTAGTAAGATAGATAAGTATAAAGCATATTATGACTCTGTAAGAGAAATAAGAGCATCATACTATTTATTAGGGTCGTTATTAGGACGTTTTGGTAGAGCAGAAGTAGCTTTACCAGGAGGTTGTAATTTTGGTGATAGACCAATTGACCAACATATTAAAGGTTTTGAAGCTATGGGAGCAGAAGTATATATAGAACATGGTATGGTTAAAGCTTATGCCCCAAATTTAAAAGGAGCTACAATATACTTAGATGTTGTGAGTGTAGGAGCTACAATTAATATAATGCTTGCAGCAGTTTTAGCAAAAGGTGTAACTACTATAGAGAATGCCGCTAAAGAGCCACATGTTGTAGATACAGCTAATTTCTTAAATATGATGGGTGCTAAAATAAAAGGAGCAGGAACCGATGTAATACGTATAGTTGGAGTAAGTAATTTAGAAGGTGTAAATTATACTATTATACCTGATCAAATTGAAGCTGGTACGTATATGATAGCTGGTGCTATTACAGGTGGGGATATTAAAATAAATAATATTATACCTAAGCATATGGAGCCACTTACAGCTAAACTTTTAGAGATGAACTGTAAAATAACTGAGGGAGATGACTATATTAGAGTTATAGCTCCGAAAGAATTACAGTCTACTAATGTTAAAACAATGGTATATCCTGGTTTTCCTACAGATTTACAGCCTCAAATGACAGCATTAATGTGTGCATCTAATGGTACAAGTGTTATTACAGAAAATGTTTGGGAAAGCAGATTTCAGTATGTTAACGAACTTAAACGATTAGGTGGTAATATAAATGTTGAAGGAAGAGTAGCTGTAATAGAAGGTAAAGCTAAATTAACAGGAGCAGAAGTTAAAGCTACAGATTTAAGGGCAGGTGCAGCTTTAGTTATTCTTGGTTTAGCTGCTCAAGGTAAAACTATTATAAACAATGCTAAGTTTATTGATAGAGGATATGAAAAAATAGAAGATAAGTTGAGCTCATTAGGTGCAAAAATAATAAGAGTAAAAAAATAAAATAATAAAAATAAGATCTTTATGAAAATAAGATCTTATTTTTATGAGGAGATATATGAAAATAACAATTGTATGTGTAGGTAAAATAAAAGAAAAATATCTTAAAGATGCTATAGAGGAATATGAAAAAAGATTAAGCAGATATGTAAAATTAGAAATTTTAGAAGTTATGGATGAAAAATCTTCAGAAAATATTAGTGATGCAGAGATTGAAATTATTAAAGCTAAAGAAGGAGAAAAAGTTTTAAAGAAGATAGTAAAAACTAAAGATAGTTTTGTAGTTGCATTAGAAATAAAAGGTATTACATTTACAAGCGAAGAATTTGGTGAATTTATTAATAATAATATGATTAATAGTATTAAAAATCTTTACTTTATTATAGGAGGATCATTAGGTATTGGTAAAAATGTTTTAAGTATAGTCGATTATAAAATTAGTTTTTCAAAAATGACATTTACCCATCAATTTATGAGAATATTATTATTAGAGCAAATATATAGAGGATATAAAATAATTAAAAATGAACCATATCATAAATAAATATAAAAATATCCAATAAATATTTTTATATTTATGCTTTTTTTTCTTGATAAATAAAATATATTTATAAAATATATGTATTTAATATTATACAAATTATATATTTATATTACATTTTTGTAAATATAAAGTAAAGTTAACATTTATATCTTTATTTTATACTACATTAGTTATATAATTACTGTGTTAAAACAGATATATAAATTTTTATAATTACTATAATTAATAATGTATTTATTGAATATATTATAATGGATATTATATATATTTAAAAATTTAAATTATTTTTAAAATTCTAATTATAATTTAAATATATAAAAATTAAGTAATTATAAATCTATTAATATATTAACTAATTTTATCAGGGGGAATTTTTTTGAAGATATTAGATTTAGTTTGTTCAGAAGGTAGAACAGGTTTCTTTTTCGATGATCAGTTAGCTATAAAAAACAATGCTATTTCAGATGGCAGTATGTATTTTGGAAAAGTTGAAACTGCCGGATTTTTAAAAGTAAGGCAAGCTGGAGAATCTATATCTGTAATGTTTATTTTAGAGGATGGTAGTATAGCATATGGGGATTGTGTTGCAGTACAATATTCGGGTGCGGCAGGAAGAGCTCCTTTATTTTTATTTAAAGATTATATAGGTGTAATAGAAAATGAAATAAAGCCTTTATTTGTAGGAAGAGATATTACTACTTTTAGAGATCTTACTAAAATTATAGATGATTATAGAGATAGTAATGGTAATATGCTTCATACTGCTATAAGATATGGTATAAGTCAAGCTATTTTAGATATGGTTGCAAAAGCTAATAACAAGTTAATGGTTGATGTTATTGCAGAAGAATATAAAACGCAAATATCTAACACTAGAATACCTATTTTTACTCAATCAGGCGATAATAGATATGATAATGTAGATAAAATGTTATTAAAAGAGGTTCCTATATTACCACATGCTCTTATAAATAATGTAGAAAAAAAATTAGGCACTCATGGTGAAAAATTAGAAGAGTATTTAAAATGGTTAATGAATAGAATAGATAAAGTAGATAAAAATGATTCTTATAATCCTATTATTCAGTTAGATGTATATGGAACAATAGGTGTTATATTTGATAATGACTTGCAAAAAGTTGCAGATTATATAAAAAAATTATCTCAAATAGTATATCCGTATAAATTAAAAATTGAAGGACCTATAGATTTAGATACTAGAGAAAATCAAATTGAAAGTTTATCTAAACTTACAAAAATAATAGATGAGCAAAATATTAATGTAGATATTGTTGCTGATGAATGGTGTAATACATATGAAGATGTTATAGATTTTGCAGATAATAAAGCAGGCCATATGATTCAAATTAAATCACCAGATGTAGGAAGTATAGATGATATTGTAAAAAGTATAATATACTGTAAAGAACATGGTGTAAAAGCATATTTAGGTGGAAGTTGTAATGAGACAGATTTATCTGCAACAATAAGTGTACATGTAGGTATGGCAACTTGTGCAGATCAATTTTTAGCTAGACCTGGTATGGGAGTAGATGAAGCATATATGATAGCCTTTAATGAAATGAATAGGATTATTGCATTAAAAAATAGATAATTACATTTAAAAGATCAGATAAAAATAATTTATTTTTATTTGATCTTTTTATTACGGGAGGATTTTATATGAGAGAAATTAATGTATCTATTATAAAAGAAGTAGTAAAAGATTTATGTATGAGTTGTAACTATAATGTAGATAAAAATATAAGAAATTGTTTTTTAGAAAATATAAAGGTTGAAACAAATAATATGGCAAAAGAAATTATAGATATTTACTTAAAAAATCAAGATTTAGCAAGAGAAGAAAATATACCTATTTGTCAAGATACAGGAATGGTAATTTTATTTTTAGATATAGGTCAAGAAGTTCATCTTGTAGGAGGTAATATAAAAGAGGCTATAAATTTAGGGGTTGCTCAAGGTTATGAAGAAGGATATTTAAGAAAATCTATAGTTTTAGATCCAATAAATAGAATTAATACAAAAAATAATACACCAGCAGTTATACATTTTAATATTGTTGAAGGGAATAATATTAGAATACGTTTATTAGCAAAAGGATTTGGCAGTGAAAATATGAGTAAATTAAAAATGTTAAAACCATCTGATGGATATGAAGGTATTAAAAATTTTATTTTAGAAACAGTTAAGGAAGCTGGTCCAAATGCATGTCCACCTATAATAGTAGGAGTTGGAATAGGTGGTACAATGGAAAAATGTGCTTTAATTGCAAAAGAAGCAACTATAAGAAGTTTAACAGATAAAAATGAAGATCCATTTTGGGCTAAAAAGGAATTAGAATTATTAGAAGAAATAAATAAATTAAATATTGGACCTGCAGGCTTTGGTGGTAATTTAACTTCTATGGGAGTTAAAATAAATACTTATCCAACTCATATAGCTGGATTGCCAGTTGCCGTTAATATAAGTTGCCATGTTACTAGACATGAAGAAAAAATAATTTAATATTTGAGGGTGATATGTATGGAAAATAATAAGAAGATATTATATACTACTATACAGAATAGGGATATTAATAATTTAAGAGCAGGGGAAATGGTTTATTTAACAGGTGACATATATTTAGCAAGAGATGCTGCTCATAAAAAACTTGTAGAATTAATAGATAGTAATAAACCATTACCTTTTGATATTAAAAATCAAGTAGTATACTATGCTGGACCTTGCCCAAATAGACCTGAACAAGTTATTGGGTCTATAGGACCTACCACAAGTGCTAGAATGGATTTATATAGTCCTAAATTAATAGAAAATGGATTAATATATATGATAGGCAAAGGTTATAGAAATGAAAAAGTAAAAGAAAGTATAAAAAAGTATAAGGGGATATATTTTATTGCAATATCTGGTGCTGCAGCTCTTATGTCTAAATGTGTAGAAAGCTCAAAAGTTATATGTTTTGAAGAGCTCGGTACAGAAGCAGTAAGAAAAATAAAAATAAAAGAATTACCTTTAATTGTAGGCATAGATACTTTAGGTAATGACGTATATAATAATAAATTTTTATTATAAGGAGAGAAATTATTGGATTTTAATAAGTTAAAAGAAATACCTCATCCTGGTTTTAGAGTTATAAAGACGGGAATTGCAATTTTTATTTGTTTAACAATATATTCTTATACTCATAGGAATGGTGCTGCACTTGCTACAGTTGCAACTCTTATATGTCTACAAGACAGTGTACAAAAATCTATATCAGAAGGTAGAAATAGATTAATTGGAAGTGCTATAGGTGGATTATTTGGTATTATATTTGTTAGTTTTAGTTTTTTACATTTACATTATATAGTATATAATCTTGCTTGTATGATAGGGATTATAGGATTAATGTATATTTGTAACTTAATAAAAATATCTAGTAGTATATCTATAGCTTGTGTTGTTTACTTAACTATAATAATACAGAATTCTTCATCTACTTTAGAGACTTCTATTATGTATTCTATAAATAGAATGATAGATACATTTATAGGAATTGTAGTAGCTGTTGTTGTTAATAAATCATTACACAAACCAAGTCCAGAAGAAATAAAAATAAAACGTAAAGAAAATTTTTCTGAAGTAGAGTACGAGGTTATTAATAGCGAAAATTGTAAAGAAACAAAATGGAGTGGTGGAATTAGTACAGAAATTTATATTTCTCCATTAAATAGTTTACTTAGTCAGAAAGATTTTGATTTTAGAATTTCTATTTTAGATATACAAGAAGAAAAATCAAATTTTAATAATTATAAAGATTATATGAGACATATTATGCCTATAGAAGGTAAATTAAAATTAGATCATGAAGGATTTCATATTGCAAAATTAGGAGAATTTAGTCAAGATTTTTTTGATGCAGATTGGAATACAATAAGTTATGGAAAAGCAAAATGTTTAAATTTCATGTATAAAAGGGGATATTATGGATTGTTTTATAATATTAAGCCTAATACTTCTTTTGAGTTATATAAAGATAAAATTACAGCATTTTATTGTTTAAAAGATAATACAACAATAGTAGTTAACGATTATAGAAGAGTAATAGTAAATGAAATTTTAAATAAAGGTGATTTTTTAATTCTAAAAAAAGTTCATGATGTTTCTAAAAATGTTTATACTGTAAAATGTAATTGTTTAGGATCAGACAATAAAGAACTTATTTTAATAAAAATTGAATTGTGGAAGTAGTTATAAGGAGATTTATATGAATTATGAAGAAGCAATGGAGTATTTAAATGAAAGTTATAAGTTTTCTAAAAAATCAGGATTAGATAGAATGATTTTTTTAATGGATTTTTTAGGAAATCCACAGGATAAACTCAAATTTATACATGTAACAGGAACTAATGGAAAAGGCTCTACATGTTCATATATAAGTAATATTTTAAAAAATTGTGGTTTAAAAGTAGGTATTTTTACATCACCTTATATACACAGATTTTCTGAAAGAATAAAAATTAATAATTTAGAAATTTCAAATGAAGAAATATCAAATTATATTTCAGAAATAGAACAAAAAACAAAAGAGTTAAATGATATTCCAACTTATTTTGAAATTTTAACTGCTATGGCTTTTTTGCATTTTAGCAGGAATAATTGTGATATTGTAGTTTTAGAAGTTGGAATAGGCGGATTATTAGATAGTACAAATATTATAAAAGACTCGGAAGTTTCTGTAATAACTAATATAGGTTTAGATCATAAAGAAATTTTAGGTGATACTATAGAAGAAATTACTAAACAAAAAGCAGGAATAATAAAACAAAATGGAAATGTAGTATTATATCCATGTGATAACTATATATCTAGTATTATTAATGAAGTGTGTCTACAAAAAAATGCAAATTTATATAAAGTAAATTTAAAAAATTTAGAGAATGTAAGATCTAGTATTTATGGGCAGGAATTTAATTATAAGGATATTAATAATATTAAAATAGGATTATTAGGAGATTATCAAATATATAATGCATTAGTAGCTATTGAAACAATAAATGTATTAATAAAAAAAGGATATAAAATAACATTAGAAAATATAAAAAATGGTTTAATTAATACTAGGTGGCCAGCTAGGTTTGAAATTTTAAATAAATCTCCAGTATTTATTTTAGATGGGGCTCATAATGGACAAGGAGTTAAAAGTTTAGTTTATAACTTAAAAAGATATTTCAATAATAAAACTGTTATTTTTATTGTTGGAGCATTAAAAAATAAAGATTATAAGAATTTTATTGATATAACAAAGGAGATTGCAAGTATTTATTTAACTATAACTCCTAAAAGTTATAAGGCTATAGATTCTAAAACTTTAGAACAAGTTATTAAAAATAAAGGTTTAAATTCTAAAAGTTTTTATAATATAAATGATGCCATTATATATGCTTTAAATATATGTAATTATGAAAATATAATTTGTGCATTTGGTTCTTTATATTTAGCAGGAGATATTAGAAGTTTTTTTAACTTAAAGTAAATTAGAGGAATGATAAAATGAAAAATTTAAATACAAAAAATCTAATAGTTATTAGTCTCTTTATAGCATTACAAGTAATACTTGGAAGAATATTTTCTATACGTACAGAATTTATAACTATAGGGTTTAGCTTTATACCACTTGCTTTATGTGGAACTATTTATGGGGGATTGATAGGAGGTATTGCTGGAGCTATATCAGATATTATTGGAGCTATTTTATTTCCTATAGGATCTTATTTCCCAGGTTATACATTAACTGCATTTCTAACAGGATATACTTATGGTTTTTTTATTCATAAAAAACCTATATCTATTAAAAATATTTGTATTGCAGTTATTGTTTCGGAATTATTTTTTAGTTTAATATTAAATACATATTGGATGACACTATTTAGTGGTAATGTAATATTAAAAGTGTTACCAATAAGATTTATAAAAACAGTAATAATGATTTTTGTGAAAATTATTTCTATATATACAATTAATAAAATATTTCTTTTTAAAATATTAAATATAGATTTAAATTTTAATAATAAATATTTTATTGGGAAAAAATAAGTAAGTTTAAATTTTTTAAAATCTAATTTAAGTGCCTTTATTATTATTAAATTACTAATAATATTAAAGGCACTTGACGTTTTCTCAAATAAGTAGTAAAGTAATAATAATTATTAGATAACAATAATTACTATATAAGTATTATAAAAAGTATGATATAATATATTTACAAATTAAATAAAGATACTTATTAAAATGTTATCAATAAATCCAATAAATAATATATAAAATTTATATGGGTGAAATAAAAAGTCCTAGTAGTTTAGTAAATTAAATTTTAATTTTAAAAATTAAAGTTTAAAATTTTTGGAAATTTATTTACTGTTTAATAATTGTACTATATAAAGTGAGTTTTAATATGTAAATTTAAAAATTATGTATTTATATTATTCACTTTATTTTTATGAAAATTAATATATTATGTATTATTTTATATAAGGATTTATGAATTTATATATATTATAAAAATTTAAAACTATTTATTTAAATTTTTATATGCTAGTTTAAGAGATAATAATTTAGCTTAATAATGAAATAAATTATTAAGTATTAATTTAAAATTTTTTATGTTAAAATGACAATAAAGGACATTTAAAACAATTTTCTTTATATATATAAAATTTATAATTTAATATTTTTAATTTTTATTAATATTTAAAAATTATTTTAATATTATAAATTATTAAATTTTTATATAAATTTTAAATTAATAATTGCTGTATTATCTTTACCAAATGATTTAAATAATTCATTTTAATAAAAAATTTATTATATTTAGGTTTTTAATAATATTATTAAACAAACTCTAATAGACTTTAATTATATTTATAAATTTACATAATAATATTTGTTTTTAAATATTAAAGAATATATTTGTTATAAAAAATTATTATTAATATAGATATATTAAACATATAATTTGGTACAAGAATATTATAAAATTAGTCTTCTATAACATTTATCAAGTAATAAAAGTTTATTTATAAGTAGGTTAAATAAAGTTTGTTAGGGGGGTCGCATGGATTATAAAAATAAAGATTTAATTTTTGAAGCAGTTTATATTTCAAATAAAATAAATACATTTGGCAAGGATAGTATAATTTTAAAAAGTAATATTAAAAAATCTCTTGATAGAATATTAAAAGTAATAAATATCAAAGATGAAGAAAAATTTTTGAATGAAAACAAAAATAGCATCTTGATAAAGCAAAGCCAAGATCTTTACAATAAAATACTTATGTATGAGGAAGGGTCTTTTTTTAATAAATTAACTGAAGAAGAATACTATATTTATAGTTGTTTAAATTATGATGTTTCCTACGAATATGGAGTAAATTTAGCACAAAATATAAATTTTAGTGGTAAATCTATACTTGATATAGGAGGAAATACAGGTGGATTATGTTCTGGTATAAAATGTATTTATGAAGATTTAAATGCTGATATTTTAGATTATCCTAATGTTTGTTATATAGGAGAGGAAATTAATAAAGAAGTTAATTTTATTAAAGGTGATTTTTTTAAACCAATAAACCTTAATAAAAATTATGATTATATTATATTATCTAATGTTTTGCATGACTGGAATGATGAAAACTGTCTTAAGATTTTAAAAAATATTTCAAATGCTACTAGTAAAAAAAGTAAAATAATAATATATGAAGATATTTTGCTTGAAGATAAAAACATTTATAATAATACAGTTCTTTATGGTCTACGTTTGTCGGTAAATGTGCCACAAGGCTGTCAGAGAACAGTTAAAGAATTTAATTATATGATAAAAGAAATATTTGGTGATAGTATTAGTATACAAAAGGTAATAAATTTTGGAGTTCATTCAGCAATTATTGTTGTATAACATTGAAATTTTAGAGGTGACATTTATGTTTAATATGGGTATAGATATTGGATCTACAACAATAAAAATAATTATTTTAGATGAAAATAATAAAATAATTTTTAATAAATACGAAAGACATTTTTCTGATATAGACAAAACACTTGTAAAAATTTTACATGAAATAGAATCTGATCTTGGGAATATAAACTTTACTGTTAGTATAACAGGATCAGGGGGTGTATCTTTAGCTAAAGCTATAAATGTAAATTTTGTACAAGAAGTTGTAGCAGTAGCAGACGCAATAGAATTTTTTGCTCCTAAAACAGATGTTGCTATAGAAATTGGTGGAGAAGATGCAAAATTAATTTATTTTAAAGGCGGTTTAGATCAAAGGATGAATGGTATTTGTGCAGGTGGCACAGGTTCTTTTATAGATCAAATGGCAAATTTATTACACACAGATGCATTAGGTTTAAATGAACTAGCAAAAGGATATAAGACTATATATCCTATAGCAGCAAGATGTGGAGTTTTTGCTAAAAGTGATATCCAACCTTTAATAAATGATGGAGTACCAAAAGAAGATTTAGCAGCATCAATTTTTGAAGCTATAGTTAATCAAACTATAAGCGGACTAGCATGTGGTAAACCTATAGAAGGTAGAGTGGCATTTTTAGGAGGACCTTTACATTTTCTATCTGAACTTAAAAATAGATTTATAGATGTTTTAAAACTTTCAGAAGATGAAGTTATAGAAACAGAAAATTCACAATTTTTTGCTGCATTAGGTGCAGGGTTTAATACACTTGAAAATGATAAGTATAATTTAGAAGATTTTATACAAAAAATATCATCTGCTAAAAGAGAAACAAGTGTAATAGATAGTCTTCCACCACTATTTAATAATGAAGATGAGTATATTGAATTTGGTAAAAGACATGAAAAAAATAAAATAAATAGTGTAGAAATAAAAGATTATACAGGAGATGCATTTTTAGGAATTGATGCAGGTTCTACAACAACAAAAGTTGTTCTCGTAAGTGAAAATTGTGAAATATTATATAGTTATTATGCTAATAATGAAGGAGAACCTTTAAAAGTAGTAGCACGAGCAATGATAGATATGTACAATCATTTACATAGTGGAATAATTATACGAAGTTCTTGTGTAACAGGATATGGAGAGGCATTATTAAAGGCTGCTTTTAAGATAGATTTTGGTGAAATAGAAACTATGGCACATTATAAAGCTGCAGAATATTTTAATCCAAATGTTGATTATATTGTAGATATAGGTGGCCAAGATATAAAATGTATAAAAGTTCATAATGGTATAATAGATAATATAATTCTTAATGAAGCTTGTTCAGCAGGCTGTGGATCATTTATAGAAACATTTGCAAAATCTCTTAATTTATCAGTACAAGATTTTGCTAGAGAAGCATTATATGCTAAAAATCCTGTTAATTTAGGATCTAGATGTACGGTTTTTATGAATTCTAGAGTAAAACAAGCTCAAAAAGAAGGTGCATCTGTTGCGGATATATCATCTGGACTTGCATATTCTGTAGTTAAAAATGCTTTACAAAAGGTAATAAAAATACCTGATTTAGGAGAAGTAGGTAAAAATATAGTAGTTCAAGGTGGTACATTTTACAATAATGCTGTTTTACGTGCCTTTGAAAAAGTTATTAATTGTAATGTAACAAGGACTAATATATCAGGATTAATGGGAGCTTTTGGAGCAGGATTAATAGCTAAAAATAAATATAAAGAAGGTTTTAAAACTACTCTATATAATAAAAATGAAATTGAAAATTTAACTGTAGAAACATCATTTGTAAGATGCGGAAAATGTACAAATAATTGTTTATTAACAATAAATAAATTTTCTGATAACAGCAAATTTATAACAGGTAATAGATGTGAAAAAGGTTTAGGTATAACAGAGAAAAAAACAGAAGTACCTAATTTATATGAATTTAAATATAATAGATTATTTTCTTACTATAAACCTTTACCAAAAGATAAAGCTATTAATGGAGTAGTAGGTATACCAAGAGTTTTAAATATGTATGAAGATTATCCTCTTTGGTTTACATTTTTCACAGAGTTAGGATATAGTGTAAAACTATCACCAAAATCAAGTAAAAAAATATATGAAAAAGGAATAAGTTCCATACCTAGTGAAACAGCATGTTATCCTGCAAAACTTGTTCATGGGCATATAGAATATTTAATTGAAGCAGGAGTTAAATTTATTTTTTATCCTTCTGTAGCTTATGAATATAATGAAATAGAAGGTACTAGCAATTGCTATAACTGTCCTATAGTAACTTCTTATTCTGAGAACATAAAAAATAATATAGATAGTATTGTTAATGGAGATATAGAATTTAAAAATCCATTTTTAAGCTTAGCAGATAAAAAATCACTAAAAAAACGTTTAATTGAAGAATTTAGCTTTTTAAATTCTACAGATGTTTCCAATGCTGTAGATAAAGCATGGGAAGAACAAGAAAATTTTAGAAAGTGTATTCAAAGAAAAGGTGAAGAAACTTTAGAATATTTACAAAAAAATAATTTACAAGGAATAGTTTTAGCAGGTAGACCTTATCATGTAGATCCAGAAATAAATCATGGTATACCTGAACTTATAACAAGTTATAATATGGCTGTATTAACAGAAGACAGTATATCACATTTAGATAATAAAGATAGTAAGAAGGTAGGCGTTGTAGATCAGTGGACATATCATTCAAGATTATATGCTGCAGCAAATTTTGTTAAAGATAGTCCAAACTTAAACTTTATACAATTAAATTCTTTTGGATGTGGTTTAGATGCAATAACTGTTGATGAAGTTAATGAAATTTTATCTAAAGGACATAAGATAAATACAGTTTTAAAAATTGATGAAATAAGTAATTTAGGTTCAATAAAAATTAGAATAAGATCTTTACTTGTTGCTATAGAAGAAGGTAAAAATATAAATAAAGATAAAGTTGATTTGCAAGAAAGAGAACGTCCTATATTTGAAAAAGGAATGAAAGAGACACATACAATTTTATGCCCTCAAATGTCTCCAATACATTTTGATTTATTAAAAGAGGCATTTACAAGTACAGGTTATAATTTAGTTTTAATAAATTCAGAAGCTAAAGATGTTGTAGAATTAGGATTAAAATATGTGAATAATGATACTTGCTATCCTGCAATTGTAGTAATAGGACAAATAGTAGATGAGCTTTTAAATGGTGGACATGATTTAAGTAAAACTTCTATTTTAATGAGCCAAACAGGTGGTGGATGTAGATCAACTAATTATATGTCACTAATTAGAAAGACTCTTAAAAAATTAAATTTAGAGCATATTCCTGTTATAAGTATAAGTACAGCAGGGCTAGAAAAAAATCCTGGTTTTAATTACACTCCAGAACTTTTAAATAGAGCTTTACAAGCTGTTATTTATGGTGATCTTTTTATGAAAGTTCTATATAAAACAAGACCCTATGAGATGGTAGAAAATTCTGCTAATGAACTTTATGAAAAATGGAATGAAATTTGTAAGAAATCTTTACAAAATGGTTCTTTAAAAGAATTTAAACAAAATGTAAGGAATATAGTTCAAGAATTTGATGAATTAGAACTAAAAGATATTAGTAAGCCAGTTGTAGCTGTAGTTGGTGAAATTTTAATAAAATTCCATACTTCTGCAAATAATAATTTAGTAGGGATATTAGAAAATGAAGGTTTAGAAGTTGTATTACCTGGACTCTTAAATTTCTTATATTATTGTTTATATAATACTACATATCATGAAAAGTATTTTGGAGATAAAAAATATAAAACTGTAATCTCTAATGTGGGAATAAAGTTTTTAGAATCTTATCAATCTGTTGCTAATAAAGCATTAAAAAATAGTAAAAGATTTACACCAGATGAGGATATTAGAAAACTTGGAAGTATGACAGAGTCTTTAGTATCCTTAGGAAATCAAACTGGTGAAGGATGGCTTTTAGCTGCTGAAGTATTAGAATCTATGGAAAATGGTATTCAAAACTTTGTTTTTGCTCAACCTTTTGGATGTTTACCAAATCATATAATTGCAAAAGGTATTGTAAAAGAAATTAAAAAGAAATCTCCTTTTGTAAATATTGTATCTATAGATTATGATGCTAGTGCTAGTGAAGTAAATCAATTAAACAGAATAAAACTTATGGCTTCTGTAGCACATAAAAATTTAAACAGAAGTTTTAAAGATATTAAAGTAAAGAAAAATGTAACAAAAATAAAAGGACATGTTTTACAATATCAAAAATAAATTGCAGAATGCAAAATGCATTCTGTTTTTTATTAGAAAAATAAGTTATAATGTAGCTTACATAAATTTTTTAGGAGTGTATTGTATTGGAATCTTATACAAGTTTTGCAAAAGTATACGATCTTTTTATGAATGAAGTGCCATACGATTTATGGGTAGATTATATAGAAGAAATATGGAAAAAATATAACGTAAAACCAAATCTAGTTTTAGATCTTGGATGTGGTACAGGAAATATAACATGTAGATTAAGTCAAAAAGGTTATAATATGATAGGATTAGATCTTTCTAATGAAATGTTAGTAGAAGCAAAACAAAAAGCTGATGAACTTTGCCAAAATATTTTATTTTTAGAACAGGATATGAAAGAACTTAATTTATATGAAACTGTAGAAAGTTGTATTTGTACGTGTGACTGTCTTAATTATATTTTAGAAGAAGATGAATTATTAGAAGTATTTAACTGTGTAAATAAATATTTAGATACTAATGGAATTTTTATTTTTGATATTAATACAGAGTATAAATTTAAAAATATTTTATCATCTAATTCTTTTTGTAGTGTAGAAGAAAATGCAAGTTATATTTGGGAAAATTATTATTATGATAATGAAAAAATAAATGAATATTATTTGAATTTTTTTATTAAAGATAAAGATTCAAATAAGTATAGTAGATATGAAGAATGCCACTATCAAAAAGCGTATAGTATAAATAATATTTTATATTTACTAAAAAAGGCTAATTTAAAAATATTAGATGTTTACAATGCTTTTTCATTTGATAAACCTAAGGAAGACTCAGAAAGAGTTATTTTTGTAGTTAAAAATTAAATAATTAATAATAAAAATAAATTATGGAGGCATAATAATGGATGATCATATTATAAGAGCAACTGTAGATGAAGGAAGTGTAAGAGTTTTTATAGCAGATACAACTAATTTAGTAAATGAAGCTTTAAAAATACACAAAACATCTCCTATACCAACAGTTGCTTTAGGTAGAATGTTAACAGCTGGATCTATTATGGGTGCAATGCTAAAAAATGATACAGATATTTTAACTCTTAATATTAGAGGAGATGGTCCTTTAAAAGGAATAACTGTAACAGCTGATAGTAGATCAAGAGTAAAAGGTTATGTATATGAGCCTATTGTAGAAACATTTTTAAAAGAAAGTGGCAAATTAGATTTAGGAAAAGCAATTGGATTTGGAACTTTTACAGTAATAAAAGATTTAGGATTAAAAGAACCTGTGTCAGGTCAAATACCAATAATTTCAGGTGAAATAGCAGATGATCTTACTTATTATTTTGCTAAAAGTGAACAAGTCCCATCATCTGTAGCTTTAAGTATTTTATTAGATAAAGGTGGATTTGTAAAAAAAGCAGGAGGTTTTATTATACAACTTATGCCTAATGCGTCAGATGATATGGTATCATATTTAGAAAATAAACTTGCACATTTACCATCTTTAACTTCCATGTTAAATGAAGAAAAATCACCAAAAGAGATTTTAAATATTCTTTTTGAAAATAAAGATATAAAAATTCATGATATTATTCCTACAAGCTATTATTGTAATTGTTCTAGAGAAAAAGTTGAAAAGGCACTTATAAGCGTAGGCATAAATGAATTAGAGGATATTTTAAAAACAGATAAAAAAGCAAATTTACATTGTCATTTTTGTAATAAAGATTATGAGTTTAATGAAGAAGATTTAAATAATTTAATAATAAAATTAAAAAATTAATTTTCAATTGCTAAATATTAACATTGACATAAATATATTTATTTGATATTATACTTGTCATATATTTATATATATATATTTATATACTTAATAATGTATTTAACACGTTGATAAGGAAGAGTAAAAAATACAATTTGTTTTTCAGAGAGAACTTGCTGTAAGCTGAGAGCGGTTTAAACAAACATTTTTGAAAACTACCTTGGAGTGACTCTAATACAGTCCGTTGATTACGTTATAATCTTAATTAAGTGGTTTTAAACAATTAGGGTGGAACCGCGGAAGTTTTACTATGTGAATATTCAAGCTTTCGTCCCTTTCTTATTTAATAAGAAAGAGACAAAAGCTTTTTTTATTTTAATAAATATAAATTTAAGGGAGGTTTTATTATGATAACAATTTGTTTAAAAGACGGAGTTAAAAAACAATTTGATGAAGGAATAAGCATTTTAGAAATTGCAAAAAGTATCAGTGAAGGATTAGGAAGAGAAGCTGTTGGAGCTATAGTTGATGGAAAAGTATTAGATTTAAGAGATACATTATCTAAAGATGCTAATGTAAGTATATTAACTTGGAACGATCCAGAAGGAAAAAAAGTATATAGACATACAGCATCACATGTATTAGCTCAAAGCGTTAAATTATTATTCCCAGAAGTAAAATTAGGAATCGGTCCAGCTACAGATGAAGGTTTTTATTATGATTTTGATAAAGAAGTTCCATTTACAGCAGAAGATATAGAAAAAATAGAAATGGAAATGAAAAATATAATAAAACAAAATCTTGATATAGAAAGATTTGAGCTTTCTAGAGAAGAAGCTATAAAATTAATGGAAGATAGAAATGAACCTTATAAGGTAGAATTAATAAATGATTTACCACAAGATGCAAAAATTACTTTCTTTAAACAAGGTGATTACGTAGATTTATGTGCAGGTCCTCATTTATTAAATACAAAACCTTTAAAAGCAGTAAAATTAATATCTGAAGGAGGTTCATCTGGCGCATATTGGAAAGGTAATGAAAAAAATAAAATGCTTAGCCGTATTTACGGAGTAGTATTTACTAAAGCTTCAGATTTAGAAGATTATTTATTTAGAAGAGAAGAAGCTAGAAAAAGAGATCATAACAAATTAGGTAGAGAATTAAGAATATTTACAACTATTGATATGATCGGACAAGGTTTACCATTATTAATGCCTCATGGTGCAAGAATTATACAAAGTTTACAACGTTTTGTAGAAGATGAAGAAGAAAAAAGAGGTTATGTATTAACAAAAACTCCTTATTTTGCAAAAAGTGACTTATATAAAGTATCAGGACACTGGGATCATTATAAAGATGGTATGTTTATATTAGGTGATGAAGAAAAAGATCAAGATGTTTTTGCATTAAGACCTATGACATGTCCATTCCAATTTTGTGTATATAATGCAGAACAACATAGCTATAAGGATTTACCTATAAGATATGGTGAAACATCTACATTATTTAGAAATGAATCTTCTGGTGAAATGCACGGATTAATAAGAACAAGACAATTTACAATATCTGAAGGACATCTTGTTTGTACAAAAGAACAACTAGAGAATGAATTTAAAGGTGTTGTTGAACTTATAAAATATATGATGACAACTTTAGGTATTCAAGATGATATTACTTATAGATTTTCTAAATGGGATAGTAATGATAGAGATAAATATATAGGTGATGAAGAAACTTGGGAACATACACAAAGTGTTATGAGAGAGTTATTAGAAGAGCTTAATATAGATTTTACAGAAGAAGAAGGAGAAGCTGCTTTCTACGGACCTAAATTAGATATTCAAGCAAAAAATGTTTACGGTAAAGAAGATACAATTATTACAGTTCAAATAGATTTCTCTTTAGCAGAACGTTTTGGAATGACTTATATAGATAAAGATGGTTCTAAAAAATATCCAATAGTTATTCATAGAACATCAATTGGTTGCTACGAACGTACATTAGCAATGCTTATTGAAAAATATGATGGAGCATTCCCAACATGGCTAGCACCTGTACAAGTAAAAGTATTACCTATTTCAGATAAATATAATGATTATGCAAATAAAGTTATAGCTGAATTTAGAAATAATGGTATAGTAAAAGTAGAAGGTGACTTTAGAACAGAAAAAATTGGATATAAAATTAGAGAAGCAAGAACAGAAAGAATTCCATATATTTTAGTAGTTGGAGAAAAAGAAGAAAGCGATGGAACAGTATCTGTAAGAAGTCGTGCAAATGGTGAAGAAGGCGCTATTAAATTAGATGATCTTATAAAGAGAATTATAGTAGAAATTCAAACTAAAGATTTATCTGCAGTAAAAAATAGTGTATTAAAATAAGAATAAAAGTCCTATTGTAGGGCTTTTTCTTTTTATTTATATTGAATTTATTTCCATATAAAATTATTTTAAGTAAGTTTGTCAAGTTTATTTTAAAATATATATATAATAAAATATTAATAAGTAAAATTATACAATAATAATATTAAAAATATTGATAAATTATACGAAATTAATAATAAGTATTGGAAACTGCAACAATATATGATAAAATTACTATATAGAAGCAAAAATAAAATTAATTTATTTATAAATTAATTTTATTAATTCAATTTAATAAATAAACAAAATAAATAAAAGACTTTAACAGTTAATGGAGGATTAATTATGGGGTTTATGGATAAATTGAGTGTTAATTTAGGAAATGTTGCAGTAAAAATTAATAATTTTCGTTATATTTCAGTTATAAAAGATACCTTTTCATCATTAATACCTGTTGTTATTACAGGAGCATTTGCTACATTACTTTCAGCTATGGTATTTGATGCAAATAGTGGATTAGCAACGATTAGTGCTTTAAGTTTTTTACAAAAACTCAAACCTATTTCAACATCAATGAGTTATATTACATTAAGTTTTTTAACAATTTATGCTGTATTCTTAATTGGAGTTGAAGTTGCAAAACTTAATAAAGAAAAAGGTATTTTTCCAGGTATTATAGCTGTAATGTGTTATTTAGCAATAAATCCTACTCATTATGAAGTTATAAATAATAATAAAAGTATAGTTATAGAAGACATATTATCTAAACAATATACAGATACAAGAGGTTTATTTTTAGGTATTATTGTATCAATTGCATCAATAGAATTTTATTGTTGGTTAAATAGGCAAGAAAAACTTAAAATAAAAATGCCAGATAGTGTTCCACCAAATGTTGCTGTGAGCTTTTCATCATTAATACCTACAGTTTTAACTGTTACATTTATTGCAGTTTTAGGTTTTATAACAAAGGAAGTAACAGGTGTTTATGCATATGATATTATATATAATACTTTACAAAGACCTTTAGAAAATATCATGCAGGGTGTGCCAGGTATGATAATTTTAATAACATTAATTCAAGTATTTTGGATAATAGGAATACATGGCAATCAACTTTTTCAAGCTATTAAAGATCCATTATTACTTACAGCAGTAGCTGTTAATACAGATGCTTTTCAAAGTGGTAGAGAAGTTCCTAATATTATAACTGCACCATTTTGGAATGAGTATATGGAAATAGGAGGTTCTGGATGTACAATAGGATTAATAATTGCAATATTATTAATTAGTCATAGAGAAGATATGAAAAAAATTGCTAAGCTTTCATTAGTTCCAGGAATATTTAATATAAATGAACCAATAATATTTGGATTACCTATTATATTAAATCCAATACTTGCAGTTCCTTTTATAATTACACCAATAATAACAGGAGGAATAGGATATTTTCTAACATCTATAGGTTTTGCAGGAAAAGCTGTTATTATGGTTCCTTGGACAACACCTCCTATTATATCTGCATATTTATCTACAGCTGGAAGTATAGGCGCTGTTATAACACAAATCATTTGTCTTATTGCATCAGTAGTAATTTATTTACCTTTTGTTAAGATTTGCAATAAGATGAATAATTAGTTTTTAATAAAATAAGAAGCTAATTTTATTTAGCTTCTTATTTTATTTTTTTATAATTTTATAAATTTTAATAACCTCTGATTAAATAATAAATATACTTATATATATTCATATTATTTTATTCTAAATAATAAATTAAAAGATCAGTTAATATAGTTTTAATACTATTTGGAGGTATTTTTATGGGAAAATATGAAGAAGAAGCGAAAGAACTTTTTAATTTATTGGGAGGTGAAAAAAATATTATAGCTGTTTCTCACTGTATGACAAGAATGAGATTTGTTCTTAATGATGATAGTAATATAAATATAGAAAAAATTGAAAAAATTAATTCTGTAAAAGGGACTTTTATACAAGGAGGACAATTTCAAGTTATTATAGGAAATACAGTTTTAGATTTTTATAATGATTTTATTAATGTTTCTTGTATAAATGGTGTTTCAAAAGATGAAGTAAAAAGTATTGCAAATAAAAAACAAAATATTTTACAAAGAGCAGTTACTGTTCTTGCAGAAATATTTGCACCTTTAATTCCTGCAATTATTGTTGGAGGTTTAATATTAGGTTTTAGAAATTGTATAGATAGTATTCAGTTTATGGAAAATAGCACTAAAACATTAGTAGAAGTAAGTCAATTTTGGAGTGGTGTAGATAGTTTTTTGTGGTTAATAGGCGAGGCAATTTTTCACATGTTACCTGTTGGTATATGTTGGTCTGTAACTAAAAAGATGGGCACAACACAAGTACTTGGAATAATTTTAGGATTAACCTTAGTATCAGGACAATTATTAAATGCTTATAGTGTTGCCTCTACAGATTTAATTGATATTCCAAAATGGGATTTTGGTTTATTTAAAATTAATATGATAGGATATCAAGCTCAAGTTATACCAGCTATTATGTCAGCTTTTACATTAGTTTATTTAGAAAAATTTTTTAGAAAAATAACTCCTCAAGTAATATCTATGGTTATTGTTCCATTTTTTAGTTTAATATTAGCAGTAGTTATTTCTCATTTTATATTAGGACCTATAGGTTGGAAGATAGGATCAGTTGTTTCAAGTATCGTATATTCTGGAATAACAGGCAAATTTAAAGTAATATTTGCAACTATTTTTGGGTTTTTCTATGCACCTTTAGTAATAACAGGATTACATCATATGACAAATGCAATAGATTTACAACTTATTGGAGACTATAGTGGAACTATGTTATGGCCAATGATAGCAATTTCCAATATAGCACAAGGATCAGCAGTATTAGGTATGATTTTACTTCAAAGAAAAAATCAAAAAGCACAAGAAATAAATGTTCCTGCTTTAATTTCTTGTTATTTAGGTGTTACAGAGCCAGCTATTTTTGGAGTTAACTTAAAATATGTATTTCCATTTATATGTGGAATGATTGGTTCTGCTGTATCAGCAATTATTTGTGTTGCAACAGAGACAACAGCAAATTCTATAGGTGTAGGAGGAATACCAGGAATTTTATCAATACAAACAAAATTTATGGGTTCATTTTTTATTTCTATGATTACTGCAATATTAATACCATTTATTTTAACATTAATTGTAGGAAATAAAAAATCAATTACTTGAAATATTTTATGATACATTTTATAAAAAAATTTAAATAAAATATACTGTTAAATATAAAAAATAATATTGTAGAGGAAGTAGATATCATGAATTTTTCAAAAAGTATTATATACCAAATTTATTTAAAATCTTTTAAAGATTCAAATAATGATGGAATAGGTGATTTAAAAGGTGTATTAGAAAAACTTGATTACTTAAATAGTTTAGGAGTTGACTATTTATGGATTACACCATTTTTTACTTCACCACAAAATGATAATGGATATGATATATCTGACTATACTAGTATAGATCCTATGTTTGGCAGTATGAAAGATTTTGAAGAGTTAATTAAAGAAGCAAATAAAAGAAAAATAGGAATTATGTTAGATATGGTTTTTAATCATACTTCTACAGATCATATATGGTTTAAATATGCATTAGAAGGAAATCAAAAATATATGGATTATTATATTTTTAAAGATGGTACTTCTAATATCCCACCAACAAATTGGAAGTCTAAGTTTGGAGGATCATCTTGGGAGTATATAAGTCATTTAAAAAAATGGTATCTTCATTTATTTGATATTACACAAGCAGATTTAAATTGGAATAATCCTGATGTAAGAAAAGAATTAAAAGATATTGTTAACTTTTGGGTAAAAAAAGGTGTAAAAGGATTTAGATTTGATGTAATTAATTTAATTTCAAAAAATGAATTATTTATTGATGATGATAATGGTGATGGAAAAATATTTTATACAGATGGACCTTATGTACATAAATATATTAAAGAACTAGTAAAAGATACACACATTAATAATTTAATTACAGTAGGTGAAATGTCATCTACTTCTATAGAAAACTGCATTAAATATTCTAATCCTAATGAAAATGAATTATCAATGTGTTTTAATTTTCATCATCTTAAAGTAGATTATAAGCATGGATATAAATGGGAAATAACAAATGCAAATATTGAAAAATTAAAAGAAATTTTAATAACATGGCAAGAAAAGATGCAAGAAAACAATGGCTGGAATGCATTATTTTGGTGTAACCATGATCAACCGAGAATTGTATCTAGACTTGGAGATGAAAAAAAATATTGGAAAGAATCAGCTAAAATGTTAGCTACTAGTATTCATTTATTAAGAGGAACTCCTTATATATATCAAGGTGAAGAAATAGGAATGACAAATGCTAAATTTAATTCCATTTCACAATATAGAGATGTAGAAAGTATAAATCATTACAATATTATGAGGAAAAATGGTAAAACTAATCAGGAATCATTAGATATATTAAATGCTAGATCTAGAGATAATAGTCGTACACCTATGCATTGGAATTCTAAAATAAATGCAGATTTTACTAATTCAAATCCATGGATAGAGATCCAAGATAATTATAAATATATAAATGTAGAGGATGAAATTTTAGAAGCAGATTCAATCTTAAATTTTTATAAAAAATTAATAAAGATTAGAAAAGATAAATTAGTTATATCAGATGGTAAAATAGAATTTATATTTAAAAATATAGAAAATGTATTTGCATTTAGAAGGTATTTACAAGATGAAGAAATTATTGTTATTAATAATTTTTCAAATAAAACTTTAAAATTTGAAAATATAATATTTAATATATATGATTATAACATAATTTTAAGTAATTATAATAATTATGAATTTAATAAAAATAATATTATTTTAAAACCTTTTGAAAGTATAATTTTTGAATATAAATAATTATATAAAAATAAAAAAGATAAGTATAAAATTTTACACTTATCTTTTTTATTTTTATATATAAAATTTAAAGTTTAATTTTACGTAATAATAAAGAATTTGAAACAACACTTACAGAACTAAAAGCCATTGCAGTTCCTGCTACTATAGGATTTAAAAAACCTAAAGCAGCAAAAGGAATTCCTATAGAATTATAAATAAAAGCCCAAAATAAATTTTGTTTAATCTTATTAATTGTTTTTTTAGAAAGAGTTATAGCTTTACAGATACTAATAAGATCATTATTTAATAATGTAATATCAGATGTTTCTATAGATATATCGGAACCTGAACTCATAGACATAGAAATATCAGCAAGAGCCATTGCAGGTGCATCATTTATACCGTCGCCAACCATTATTACAATTTCTCCAGATTTTTGTAAAATATCAATTTGAGATGCCTTATTTTCTGGTAAAACCTCAGCTATAACATTTTCAATTTCTACTAGTTTAGCAATATTAAGAGCTGTTTTTTTATTATCCCCTGTAATCATACCAACTTTTAAACCTAAATTTTTAAGATTTTTAATAGCAGTTTTAGATGTATCTTTTATAGTATCTGATAATGCTAATATACCTTTTAATTTACCATTAATTGAAATATACATTATAGTTTTTTCATTAAGATTTATTTTATATTTATTTTCATGAGATAATAAATCTATATTTTGTTCTAACATTAATTTTTCTGTTCCAATATATATATCATTATTTTTATATTTAGAGTATATTCCTCTTCCAGGTAAACTTTTAAATTCGCCTACATTTTCTAAAATATCATAATTTTCTTTTGTAGCATTATATAACGCCTTACCAATAGGATGTTCTGAATTTTTTTCACAGATACATACAATTTGTAATAATTCTTCTTTAGAAATATCTATAGGTATAGTGTCAGTTAAAATAGGTGTACCGTTTGTAATAGTACCTGTTTTATCTAAAATAATATAAGTAGCTTTATGAATTGTTTCAAGAACTTCTGGAGTTTTAATTAAAATTCCATTTTTTGCACCTATTCCTGTTCCAACCATAATAACTGTAGGGGTAGCTAAACCAAGTGCACATGGACATGAAATAACTAAAACAGAAATAGCATTTATAATTGATAATTCTAAATTATTAGAATATAAAAACCATCCAATAAAAGTTATAATAGCTATTAAAATAACTGAAGGTACAAATATATTAGAAATTTTATCTACTGTTTTTTGTATAGATGACTTATTAGATAAAGCTTCTTCTATAATTGTTATTATTTTTGAAAGTTTAGTATCTTCACCTAATTTTGTAATTTGCATATTAAATGCATTATATTGATTAATAGTACCACCAATTATGAAGTCACCTTTAAGTTTAGATACAGGTAAACTTTCGCCTGTTACCATAGATTCGTCTATAATAGCTTCATCTGATAAGATTATTCCATCGGTAGGAATTATTTCTCCTGGTTTAACAATTATTATATCATTTATATTAAGATTATTTATGTTTACATCTTCTATTTCATTATTTGGTTTTAATACATGTGCTTCTTTAGGTTGTAAATTTAATAAATCTTTTATAGCATTAGATGTTTTATGTCGTGCTATTTTTTCTAAATATTTACCTAATAGTACAAGAGTTATTATCATAGATGATGATTCAAAATAAAGATGAGGATTATCACCATAGTGTAAATACCAATTAAAAATACTTAATAAAAATGCTGAAGTTGTTCCTAAAACAACTAAAACATCCATATTGAAATTTTTATTTTTTACTGCAATAAATGCATTTTTATAGAAATGTCTACCTATTATAAATTGTACAGGAATAGTTAAAATTAATTGTACATAAGGATTATGAAAAAAATTAGTAAAAGTATTATTAATATTTAACATTATAAGTATCATAGATAAAAACATTGGAATTGTAAGAATTATTGATATTATTAATTCTAATTTTAATCTATTATTATTTTCTTTATCTCTATCTCTACTTGATTCTATATCTATTAGTTCAAAACCAATATTTTTTACAATTCTTTTTATATCATCTGATAATATAAGATTAGTATTATATGTTACTCTTAATATTTCTGTAGAAAAATTTACAGAGTATTTAATAACTCCAGATTCTTTTTTTAAACGTCTTTCTATTCTATTTGCACAAGCTGTACAATGCATTCCTATAATTTTAAAATTTTCAATTTTAGTCATTTTAATCTCCTTAAAATATACTAAAAATAAATAATTACTATTAGCTCATAATATTATAATTCTTTTTTAAAATTAAAGTCAATCATTTTACTTTTTTAGCGTAAAATACATTGACAAAAATAATATCTAAGTAGTATAATTTTATGATGTATAATTTTACACTTATACATTAAAAATAATTTAGAATAAACAACTATTTTATGGCAGAAAGTACAAAATAGGGAGGTGCAATTAATGCCAACTTTTAATCAGTTAGTAAGAAAAGGTAGAAAAAGTAAAGAACGTAAATCTACTGCTCCAGCTCTTCAAAAAGGGTTAAATTCTTTAAAGAAAACTCAAACAAATCAATCAAGTCCACAAAAACGTGGTGTTTGTACAACTGTTAAAACTGCTACACCAAAAAAACCAAACTCAGCATTACGTAAAATTGCCAGAGTTCGTTTATCAAATGGTATAGAAGTTACAGCTTATATTCCTGGAGAAGGCCATAACTTACAAGAGCATAGTGTTGTTCTTATAAGAGGTGGTAGGGTTAAAGACGTTCCTGGTGTACGTTACCATATCGTAAGAGGTACATTAGATACAGCAGGTGTTGCTAATAGAAAACAAGCTCGTTCTAAATATGGTGCAAAACGTCCTAAATAATAGTTTTATTTGCACTGTATTTGTGCATTAATGCCTTTGTACTTAGGTGCAATCTGCCAAAGGTTAGATTATATACAGTATTAAGGCATGAAACGCTAAGATTTAGCGAGTACCTATGATAGAATTTTATAATTAAGGAGGGAAGAATCGTGCCACGTAAAGGTCATGTTTCTAAAAGAGAGGTTTTGCCAGATCCTTTATATAATTCAAAGACTGTGACAAAACTTATAAATTCAGTAATGTTAGATGGGAAAAAAGGCGTTGCTCAAAGAATAGTATATGGTGCTTTTGAGCAAGTTGTAGAAAAGAAAGGCACAGATGCTATGGAAGCTTTTGAAGAAGCTTTAAATAATATTATGCCTGTACTAGAAATTAAAGCTCGTCGTGTTGGAGGAGCAACTTATCAAGTGCCTATAGAAATTAGACCAGAAAGACGTCAAACTTTAGGATTACGCTGGTTAGTATTATATGCTAGAAAACGTAATGAAAGAACGATGCAAGAACGTCTTGCAAATGAGATTTTAGATGCTATAAATAATACTGGCGGAGCTGTTAAGAAGAAAGACGAAACTCATAAAATGGCAGAAGCTAATAAAGCATTTGCTCATTATAAATGGTAATAAATTACTTAGATTAAATTCTAGTATATATTATTATAATATAGGTAAAAAATATATTTTATTATAAATTTTAGATAGATTAAAGAAGGAGGAGTCAGAGTGTCTGATAGAAAATTTCCATTACAGAAGACAAGAAATATAGGAATAATGGCACATATTGATGCAGGTAAAACAACTCTGACAGAACGTATTTTATATTACACAGGTCGTAATTATAAAATAGGAGATACTCATGAAGGTACTGCTACTATGGACTGGATGGAGCAAGAACAAGAGAGAGGTATTACTATAACATCTGCAGCTACCACAACACAATGGTTAGGCAACAGAATCAATATTATAGATACCCCAGGTCACGTTGACTTCACTGTTGAAGTTGAGCGTTCTTTAAGAGTATTAGATGGTTCTGTAGGTGTTTTCTGTGCTAAAGGTGGAGTTGAACCTCAATCAGAAACTGTTTGGCGTCAAGCAGACAAATATAGAGTACCTCGTATGGCATTTGTAAATAAAATGGATATTATGGGTGCAGATTTCTATAATGTTATAACAATGCTTAAAGAAAGATTAGGAGCTAATGCTGTTCCTGTACAATTACCAATAGGTGCAGAAGATTTATTCGTTGGTCTTATAGACTTAATGGAAATGAAAGCCTACATCTATAAAGATGAAAAAGGTGAAGATATTTCTATAGAAGATATACCTTCAGATATGTTAGAAAAAGCTGAAGAATATAGAGTTGCAATGATAGAATCTATAGCTGAAAATGATGAAGATCTTATGGAAAAATATATTTCTGGAGAAGAATTAGAAATTCCAGAACTTAAAAAAGTTCTTCGCAAAGCTTGTATAGATAATGAAATTGTTCCTGTATTTTGTGGATCAGCTTATAAAAATAAAGGTGTTCAAAAATTATTAGATGGTATAGTAGAGTATATGCCAGCTCCTACAGATATACCAGCTATTAAAGGTGTAGAACCTGGATCAGAAAAAGAAGTTGAAAGACATGCTTCTGATGAAGAACCATTTTCTGCGTTAGCATTTAAAATTATGAATGACCCATTTGTTGGTAAATTAGCTTTCTTTAGAGTTTACTCTGGTACATTAGAATCTGGTTCTTATGTATATAACTCTACAAAGGGTAAAAAAGAACGTGTAGGTCGTATATTACAAATGCATGCAAATCATAGAGAAGAAATCGGAAAAGTATATGCAGGTGATATTGCTGCAGCTGTAGGTTTAAAATTTACAACAACAGGTGATACACTTTGTTTTGAAGATAATGAAGTAATATTAGAATCTATGAATTTCCCAGAACCAGTTATAGATGTTGCTATTGAACCAAAAACTAAAGCTGGTAGAGATAAGATGGGTATTGCTTTAGCTAAATTAGCAGAAGAAGATCCAACTTTTAGAACTTATACAGATCAAGATACAGGTCAAACAATAATTGCAGGTATGGGAGAACTTCATCTTGAAATTATAGTAGACCGTTTATTAAGAGAATTTAAGGTTGAAGCAAATGTTGGTAAACCACAAGTTGCTTATAGAGAAACTTTCCGTAAAGCAGTTGATGTTGAAGGTAAGTATATAAAACAATCTGGTGGTCGTGGACAATACGGACATTGTAAAGTTAAATTTGAACCAATGGATGCTAATGATAACGACAAACCATATGAATTTGTTAATAATATAGTCGGTGGTGCTATTCCTAAAGAATATATTCCAGCTATAGATAACGGTATTCAAGAGGCTATGTTATCTGGTATTATAGGTGGTTACCCAGTTTTAGGAGTAAAAGCTATATTATATGATGGAAGTTATCATGACGTTGACTCATCTGAAATGGCTTATAAGATTGCTGGAAGTATGGCATTTAAAGATGCTATGAAAAAAGGTGATCCTGTATTATTAGAACCTATTATGAAAGTAGACGTAACAGTTCCAGAAGAATATATGGGAGATGTTATTGGCGATGTAAATAGCCGTCGTGGAAGAATAGAAGGTATGGAAGCTAGAAGCAACGCACAAGTTATACATGCATATGTACCACTTGCAGAAATGTTTGGCTATGCTACAGATCTTCGTTCTAAAACTCAAGGACGTGGTGTTTATGCAATGGAAGTACATCATTATGAAGCAGTTCCAAAATCTATCCAAGAGAAAATTGCTGCTGGACGAAATCAAGAATAATAATAGGCTTGAAAATTTTTAACAAAATTACTATAATGTATTAAATAGTTTATTTTCATATTATTTAAAAATTATTATTAACTTTTATAAACAATTTTTAAGGAGGAGACATAAAATGTCTAAAGCAAAATTTGAAAGAAACAAACCACATGTAAATATTGGTACTATCGGCCACGTTGACCATGGTAAAACAACACTTACAGCTGCTATTACAAAAACTCTTCATGACAGATATAAATTAGGAGAAGAAGTAGCTTTTGATAAAATCGATAAAGCTCCAGAAGAAAGAGAACGTGGTATCACTATTTCTACAACTCACGTAGAATATGAAACACCAAATAGACATTATGCTCACGTTGACTGTCCAGGACATGCTGACTATGTTAAAAATATGATCACAGGTGCTGCTCAAATGGATGGTGCTATCCTTGTTGTTGCTGCTACTGATGGACCTATGGCTCAAACTCGTGAACATATCTTACTTTCTCGTCAAGTAGGTGTTCCTAAAATGGTTGTTTTCATGAACAAATGTGATATGGTTGATGATGAAGAATTATTAGACCTTGTAGAAATGGAAATTAGAGATCTTTTATCAGAATATGATTTCCCAGGAGATGAAATTCCTGTAATAAGAGGATCTGCTTATCAAGCACTTAATGATACAGCTGGACAATGGGGAGATACAATAATCAAACTTATGGAAGCTGTAGATGAATATATTCCTGATCCTGTTCGTGATACAGATAAACCTTTCTTAATGCCAGTAGAAGACGTATTCTCTATCACAGGTCGTGGTACTGTTGCTACAGGTAGAGTAGAAAGAGGAACTGTTAAAGTACAAGACGAAGTTGAAATCGTAGGTTTAACAGATGAAGCTCGTAAAGTAGTTGTTACTGGAGTAGAAATGTTCCACAAATTATTAGAACAAGCTGAAGCAGGAGATAATATCGGTGCTTTATTACGTGGTGTTCAAAGAGATGAAATCCAAAGAGGTCAAGTTTTAGCTAAACCTGGAACTATTACACCACATACTAAATTTAATGCACAAGTATATGTTCTTACTCAAGAAGAAGGTGGACGTCATAAACCATTCTTCAATAATTATCGTCCTCAATTCTATTTCAGAACTACAGACGTTACTGGTGTAATTACATTACCAGAAGGTACAGAAATGTGTATGCCTGGTGATAACGTAGAAATGACAATTGAACTTATTACTCCAATTGCTATGGAACAAGGTGTTACTTTCTCAATCCGTGAAGGTGGTAGAACAGTAGGAGCAGGTTCTGTTGCATCAATTATTAAATAGTTTTAAAATTAATAAAAAAAGGCTAATTTAGTAGAATTAGTCTTTTTTTATGTACTATTAAGTATAAAATGTTTTTAATAATTTAATTAATACTTATATTTTCATTTATATTATTATCATCTAAACTATTTTCTTTATTAGAATCTTTTACTGCAATTAAAAGCTTATTGTACCATTTTAAACTTTCTATATAAGAATCATATACATCAGATGCACTGATTTTATTTAGTATTAAACTTACACATACTTCTTGCCAATTTGCAGATTCATAGTCTTTAACAAACTTATATATATTATAAAAAGGTCCAGAATTATTTATTAAAGCATCTTTTATATGTTTTGAAACTTTTAATACACTTAATGCTTCATCTATATTTACATCTAAAACAACGTCTAATACAGAAAATAATCCCATTAAAAAAACACTTTCTGATTCTTTTTCTAAATCAAAATGTTTAGATAAGTTTTCGGAAAATCTAGCGCGTACTAATGATAATTTGTTAATTTCATTTGGACTGTCTGACATTAAACTTGAACATACAGCTGTAAGAGTCCATTTTCTAAGTTCTTTTTGACCTATTAATGCTGTAGCTTGTGTAAGTGTTTTTATTTCTTGTGTTACATCAACTTTTAAAGAATTAACTATATTTAATAAAGAAATAGCTAATGCTGTATCTTTTTCTATAATTTTAGCTACTTCATTAATATCAAAATTTGTATCTTGAACTAGATTTATAAGTTGTATAGAATTAACTTTAATTGGTGAAATAGTATTTTGACCTAATGTTAAAGGTGTTCTATAAATTTTTCCTTCAAATGCAGAGTAACCAGTTGCTCTTGTTATATTAAAAGTTTGAATTGTATTTACATGTGTTGCAATTCTTTTAGCATAAGGATAAAGTGCGAGAATATTAGAAGATTGTTTTCTACTAATATTTTTTTGATTTATTAAAATAAAATCCATTAATTCTATTATAGAGTGAAATTTTTGATAATTATTTGAAGATATTTTAAATCCAAATGAGTAACCATCAGACTTATATTTTTTTATTTTTTTTATATATATATCTTCTAAAATTATATTTTCATCTAATAGGAATATAATTTTTTCTTTAGATAGATTTTTATATGTTTCTAAACCAGTTAATAACATTATTGTAGTTATAGGTAAAAATATTGGTGAATTATTAGAAAAAGCTTCTGTTCCTATCTCATTTACTATATTTAATATAGGAGGAGATATATTATCTTCAATGCAATTATATATTTGATCAGATATAAATGGTCTTTCTGCATTGTAATATTTAAAGTAATAATATTGTACTTCCATATCGAAATTAAGAACCGGCACAGCATTTATAAATAAATTCATTATTAACAAACCCCCCTGTTAATATATTTATTTCAATATTAAAGTTTTAAATAGTAAATTAGCTTTGTAATACAAGCATTACTACTAATTAAAATAATTATCGGAATAATTATGATTATTATTAAAAAATTATAAAAAGGGCTTGAAAGAATATCTTATATATAGTATAATTCTAAATGTTGTGACATTAGAGCGTTGATATAGAAGGTTGCAAACTTAAGTTTAATTTCTATGGAGCGATGTCTAGTTCAGGAAACCGGGCGACAAAGAGTCACTGTAACAATCAAAAGTGTAAATAAACTAAACATATTTAAAATAGAGTTTAGCTCATGTTAAATAACATGATACGCTAGGGAGAGTGTACAGTCGTTACTTGTCGTACTGAAGTATATTAAAAGGTGCGAAAAGGAGGGACTTTTTTTTATGGCTAATCAAAAAATTAGAATAAGTCTTAAAGCATATGATCATAAACTTATTGATCAATCTGCTCAAAAAATAGTTGAAACTGCTAAAAAAACAGGAGCACAGGTATCTGGGCCTATTCCATTACCTACAAAAAAAGAAGTTATTACGATTCTTAGAGCAGTTCACAAATATAAAGATTCTCGTGAACAATTTGAAATGAGAACACATAAAAGACTTATAGATATTTTGTTGCCTACACAAAAAACTGTAGATGCATTAACTCGTTTAGATTTACCTGAGGGTATAGACATAACTTTAAAAACAATGAATTATTAATCCTGAGAGGTTTATATAAATTATTGAATATAAACCTATAATGATTGTTTTACAATCCGCTATAGAGTTTTAGGAGGTGCAAGTAATGGAAAAAGCTATTTTAGCTAAAAAAATTGGTATGACACAAGTTTTTGAAGAAGATGGTACATTAGTTCCAGTAACTGTATTAGAAGCAGGTCCTTGTGTTGTAGTTCAAAAAAAGACAGTAGAAAATGACGGTTATGATGCAATTAAAATAGGTTTTGGAGAAGCAAAATTAAAAAGAGTTTCTAAACCAGTAAAAGGTCAATTTGAAAAAGCTAATATAGAAGTAAAAAAAGTTTTAAAAGAATTTAGATTAACAAATGCTAGTGAATATGAAATAGGTTCTGAAATTAAAGCTGATATATTTAGTTTAGGTGATAAAATTGATGTAAGCGGTATATCAAAAGGTAAAGGATATCAAGGACCAATTAAAAGACATGGTCAATCAAGAGGTCCTATGGCTCATGGTTCTAAATATCATAGAGGAGTAGGTTCTTTAGGAGCTGCTACTACACCAGGACGTGTTATGAAAGGCAAAAAAATGGCTGGACATATGGGTGCTGAAAAAGTAACTATCCAAAACTTAGAAGTAGTAAGAGTAGATGCAGAAAAAAATCTTATGCTTGTAAAAGGTTCTGTTCCAGGAGCTAAAGGTTCAGTAGTATTTATTAAAAATAGTGTAAAAGCTTAATAGTTTTATGAAAGGAGGATTATAATCATGGCAAACGTTGATGTTTACAATATAAATGGAGATAAAGTTGGAAATATTGAATTAGATGATAATATTTTTGCTATTGAACCAAATGAAAATGTTGTTCATATGGCAGTTGTTCAATATTTAGCTAATAAAAGACAAGGTACTAAAAGTGCTAAAACTCGTTCAGAAGTTCGTGGCGGTGGTAGAAAACCATGGAGACAAAAAGGTACTGGTAGAGCAAGACAAGGTTCTATTCGTTCACCACAATGGACTGGCGGTGGTATAGTATTTGCTCCAAAACCAAGAGACTATTCCTTTAAATTAAATAAAAAAGTAAAAAGATTAGCACTTAAATCTGTTTTAAGTTCTAAAGTAGCAGAAGGAAAGTTTATTGTATTAGATGAAATTAAGTTTAACGAAATTAAAACTAAAGAAATGCAAAAAGTTGTAAATAACTTAAAATTAAATAAAGCATTATTTGTTTTAGAAGAAAACAATAAAAATGTTATGATTTCTGCTAGAAATATACCGAACATTAAAACTGCAGGTGTTAACACTATTAATGTTTATGATATATTAAAATTTGATACTTTTGTTATCACTAAAGAAGCTGTAGAAAATGTTCAGGAGGTGTATGCATAATGGCTGATTTAAAGTATTATGATATTATTCAAAAGCCTATTATTACAGAACAAAGTATGAACGATATGGCTGATAAAAAATATGCTTTTTATGTACATCCAAAAGCTAATAAATTACAAGTTAAAGAAGCTGTAGAAAAGATGTTTGAAGGCGTAAAAGTAGAATACGTAAACACTATGAATATAAAAGGTAAAAAAAGAAGACGTGGATATATAGTTGGTAAAACTGCAGATAGAAAAAAAGCAATTGTTCAACTTAAAGAAGAAAGTAAAGAAATAGAATTATTTCAAGGTATGTAATTAAGTTATTTTAATTGAAAGGAGTGGAAAACGTGGGCGTAAAAAGATATAAACCATATACCCCTTCAAGAAGGCATATGACAGTGTCAGATTTTGCTGAGATTACAAAGAAAAAACCAGAAAAAAGCCTAGTTGTACACATTAAGAAAAACAGTGGAAGAAATAACCAAGGTAAAATTACTGTAAGACATCAAGGTGGCGGTAATAAGAAAAAATATAGAATTATTGACTTTAAACGTAACAAAGACGGTATTATTGCAAATGTTGTAGGTATCGAATATGATCCTAACAGAACAGCTAATATTGCATTACTTGTTTACGCTGATGGTGAAAAGAGATATATTATTGCACCTTATGGATTAAAAGTAGGAGATAAACTTATGAATGGTCCAGAAGCGGAAATTAGAATTGGTAATGCATTACCTATGAGAAATATCCCTATTGGTACTGAAATTCATAATATTGAAATGTATCCAGGAGCTGGCGGACAATTAGTACGTTCTGCAGGAAATTCAGCTCAATTAATGGCTAAGGAAGGTAAATATGCTACACTTAGATTACCATCTGGAGAAATGAGATTATTACCTATAGATTGTAGAGCAACTATTGGTCAAGTAGGTAATTTAGATCATGAACTCGTAAACATTGGTAAAGCAGGTAGAAAACGTCATATGGGTATAAGGCCTACTGTTCGTGGTTCTGTTATGAACCCTAATGATCACCCTCATGGTGGTGGTGAAGGTAAAACTCCTATTGGTCGTTCAGCACCTTGTACACCTTGGGGTAAACCAGCACTTGGCTATAAAACTCGTAAAAAGAAAAAGGCTTCAAATAAATATATTATTCGTACACGTAATAAATAATAGCTTGCTAAATTTTGTTAGTGTGGTTTGAAATTAAAGGAGGAAACTATATGAGTAGATCTCTTAAAAAAGGTCCTTTTATCGATGCTCATCTTATGAAAAAAGTTGAAGCTGAAAATGCGGCAGGAACAAAAAATGTTATAAAAACATGGTCTCGTCGTTCTACAATATTTCCACAAATGATAGGACATACTATTGCTGTTCATGACGGAAGAAAACATGTACCTGTTTATATAACAGAAGATATGGTTGGGCATAAATTAGGTGAATTTGCACTTACAAGAACTTATAGAGGACACGGTAAGGATGCAGAAAAAAAATCTAAAGTTCGTTAGTTTTTGATTTTTGGAAGGAGGGCAATTTTGTGGCAAAAGGACATAGAAGTCAAATAAAAAAAGAAAGAAATGAAACAAATAAAGATAAACGTCCTAAAGCACATGCTAAGTACGTTAGATTATCTGATACTAAAGCTAGAATTGTTTTAGAACAGATAAAAGGAAAAGATGTTGGCACTGCTTTAAGTATATTAATGTATTCTCCTAGATATGCAGCAGATGTAATAGAAAAAGTATTAAAATCTGCTATAGCTAATGCAGAAAATAATTTAGGTATGGATGTTAACAAACTTTTTGTAGAAGAAGTTATTGCTAATCAAGGACCAACAATGAAAAGAATTCGTCCTGTAAGTAAAGGTAGAGCTTACAGAATTTTAAAGAAAACTAGTCATATATCTATAATTCTTAATGAAAGATAGGAGGTAAAAGATGGGTCAAAAGGTTAATCCTCATGGACTAAGGGTCGGAATAATAAAAGACTGGGATTCTGTTTGGTATGCAGAAAAAGACTTCAGCAAATATTTAGTTGAAGATAACAAAATAAGAAAATTTATTAAAAAGAAATTATATACAGCAGGTATTTCTAAAATTGTAATACAAAGAACAAGTGCTAGAGCTAAAATTACAATTTATGCTGCAAAACCAGGTATAATAATAGGTAAAAATGGACAATCAATTCAAGAATTATCAAATGAATTACAAAAAATGACTTCACAAAGAATTCTTATAAATATTGAAGAAGTTAAACGTCCAGAATTAGATGCTCAATTAGTAGCAGAAGATATTGCTAGACAATTAGAAAATCGTGTAACATTTCGTCGTGCTATGAAACAAGCAATGAATCGTACTATGAAATTAGGAGCAAAAGGTATTAAAACAGCTTGTTCAGGTCGTTTAGGTGGTGCAGATATGGCACGTACAGAACATTATCATGATGGTACTATACCTTTACAAACACTTCGTGCAGATATAGATTATGGATTTGCAGAAGCTGATACAACCTATGGTAAAATAGGTGTAAAAACTTGGATTTATAAAGGTGAGGTACTTCCCGCAAAAGCTGTAAAAGAGGAAGGGAGCGATAAATAATGTTAATGCCAAAAAGAGTTAAAAGGCGTAAACAATTTAGAGGTCGTATGAAAGGTAAAGCATTACGTGGTAATAAAATTACTTACGGTGACTTCGGTATTGTTGCATTGGAACCATCTTGGATTACTTCTAATCAAATAGAAGCAGCTCGTATTGCTATGACAAGATATATTAAACGTGGTGGTAAAGTTTGGATTAAAATTTTCCCTGACAAACCAGTTACAGCAACTGCAGCAGAAACTCGTATGGGTAAAGGTAAAGGTGCTTTAGATCATTGGGTAGCTGTTGTTAAACCAGGTAGAGTTATGTTCGAACTTGCTGGTGTTTCTGAAGAAATTGCAAGAGAAGCATTAAGATTAGCAATTCATAAATTGCCAATCAAGTGTAAAATTGTTTCACGTGCAGAACAAGAAATGGACGGTGATAGCAGTGAAAACTAAAAATTTTATATCAGATTTATTAACTAAAGATGAATCTCAGTTAAAGGAAGAATTGGTTTTAGCTAAAAAAGAATTATTTAATCTTAGATTTCAAAATGCTACTAACCAATTAGATAATACTGCAAGAATTAAAGAAGTGCGTAAAAACATTGCTCGTATTCAAACAGTTATTACTCAAAGACAAAAAGGCCTAGTTAAATAGATATTTGAAGGGAGGCGTTCTTTGTGGAGAGAAATCTTCGTAAAACAAGAATAGGAAAAGTTATAAGCGATAAAATGGATAAAACTATCGTTGTAGCTGTAGAAAATAATGTAAGACATCCATTATATAAAAAAATAGTTAAAAAGACATATAAATTAAAAGCTCATGATGAAAATAATGAATGTAAAATTGGTGATAGAGTAAAAGTTATGGAAACAAGACCTTTATCTAAAGATAAAAGATGGAGATTAGTTTCTATTGTAGAAAAAGCAAAATAGTTCCTGGTGGAAGGAGGCAAATTATAATGATACAACAAGAAACAAGATTAGTTGCAGCCGATAACTCAGGAGCAAAAGAATTATTATGTATCCGTGTATTAGGCGGCTCAACAAGAAGATATGGTAACGTAGGTGACGTAATAGTTGCTACTGTTAAAGATGCAACACCAGGTGGTGTTGTAAAAAAAGGTGAAGTCGTTAAAGCAGTTATTGTGCGTACTAAAAAAGGCGTTTCACGTAAAGACGGAAGTTATATAAAATTTGACGATAATGCAGCAGTTATTATTAAAGATGATAAAAATCCTAGAGGTACACGTATTTTTGGTCCTGTTGCAAGAGAGCTTAGAGAGAAACAATATATGAAAATTCTTTCTTTAGCACCTGAAGTACTATAAGGAGGTGTATTGCATGTTAACAAAAACTAAAATTAAAAAAGGTGATAATGTTCGTGTTATTGCTGGAAAAGATAAAGGTAAAGAAGGTAAAGTTTTAGTTATTAATAGAAAAAATCGTAAGATTATTGTTGAAGGTATCAACATGATAACTAAACACCAAAAACCAAATGCTGCACATCAACAAGGTGGTATTATTCAAAAAGAAGCATTTATAGATATTTCTAATGTTATGTATTTACACAACGGTCAACCTACTAGAATCGGATATAAATTAGAAACAATCGAAAAAGATGGTAAAACTGTTACTGTAAAAAGACGTGTAGCTAAAAAAACAGGAGAAATTATTGATTAATACTTGAAAGGAGGTTAATTTAGTGAATAGATTTAAAGAGTTATATGAAACTGAAGTAATGGACGCTATGATGAAAAAGTTTTCATATAAAAATAAATTAGAAGTTCCTAAAATTGAAAAAGTTGTTGTTAATATGGGACTTGGAGAAGCAAAAGAAAACTCTAAAGTTTTAGAACATGCAACTAGCGATATGGCAATTATAACAGGTCAAAAACCTATAGTAACAAAAGCTAAAAAATCTATAGCAGCTTTTAAATTAAGAGCAGGAATGCCTATAGGATGTAAAGTAACTTTAAGAGCTGATAAAATGTATAGCTTTGTTGATAGATTAATAAATGTAGCATTACCTCGAGTTCGTGACTTTAGAGGTGTTAGTTCAGAATCATTTGATGGTAGAGGTAATTATACTTTAGGTATTAAAGAACAACTTATTTTCCCAGAAATTCAATATGATAAAATTGATAAAATTAGAGGTATGGATGTAGTTTTTGTTACAACTGCTAAAACAGATGAGGAAGCAAAAGAACTATTAACATTGTTGGGAATGCCATTTAAAAAGTAAGGGAGGCAAAAATATGGCTAAAAAATCTATGATTGTTAAGCAACAAAGAAAGCCAAAATACTCAACCAGAGCTTACACACGCTGTAAAATTTGTGGAAGACCACATGCTACATTGAAGAAATTTGGTATATGTCGTATATGTTTCCGAGAATTAGCATATAAAGGACAAATTCCAGGTGTTAAAAAAGCAAGCTGGTAGAATACTGAAAGGAGGTTTTTTAATATGTCAATGAGCGATCCTATTGCAGATATGCTTACAAGAATTAGAAATGCAAATAGTGCAAAGCATGATACAGTAGATGTACCTTCTTCAAGGGTTAAAGTTGCGATAGCAGATATTTTAACAAATGAAGGTTATATTAAAGGTTATGAAATCATAGAAGATGGTGTAAAGAAAACTATGAAAATTACACTAAAATATGGTAAAGATAAAAATGAAAAAGTAATAAACGGTATTAAAAGAATTTCTAAACCAGGTTTAAGAGTTTATTCAAATGCAGAAGAAATGCCAAGAGTTTTAAATGGTTTAGGAACAGCTATAGTTTCTACAAATAAGGGAATTATTACAGACAAAGAAGCTAGAAAACAAAATGTAGGTGGAGAAGTTTTAGCATTTGTTTGGTAAAAAAATAGGAGGTGCAGAACATGTCTCGTATAGGTAAACAACCTGTAATTATACCAGATGGAGTAACTGTTACTCTAGGAGATAATAATTTAATTACAGTAAAAGGCCCAAAAGGTACCCTAGAAAGAAAATTAGTAGATGACATGAACATCGCAGTAGAAGAAGGTCAAGTTGTTGTAACAAGACCTAGTGATTTAAAAAGACATAAATCTTTACATGGTTTAACAAGAACTTTAATTGCTAATATGATAGAAGGTGTAACAAATGGTTACAGCAAAGTATTAGAAATTAATGGTGTAGGATATAGAGCTGCAAAAGCAGGAAATAAATTAACTTTGACATTAGGTTATTCTCATCCAGTAGAAATGATAGATCCAGATGGATTAACATCAAAAGTAGAAGGAAATAAAATTACTGTATCTGGTATAGACAAAGAAAAAGTTGGTCAATACGCTGCAGAAATAAGATCCAAACGTGCACCAGAACCTTATAAAGGTAAAGGTATTAAATATGAAACTGAAAGAATTAGACGTAAAGTAGGAAAAACAGGTAAGAAATAATAAAGGGGTGAAATCCATATGATAAGGAAGCCATCACGTAAGGAAGCCAGAGAAAAACGTCATTACAGACTAAGAAATAAAATTTCTGGAACACCTACAAGACCAAGATTGGCTGTGTTTAGATCAAATAAACACATTTATGCTCAAATTATTGATGATGTTGCAGGTAATACAATTGTTTCTGCTTCCACAATGGAAAAAGCAATTGCTGAAACATTAAAATCTACTTCAAATGTAGAAGCAGCTTCTGAAATTGGCAAAATTATTGGAAAAAGAGCTGTAGAAAAAGGAATACAAGAAATTATTTTTGACCGTGGAGGATATGTTTATCACGGAAAAATCAAAGCCTTAGCAGAATCTGCTAGAGAAGCAGGATTACAATTTTAGTAAGGAGGGAAAACCTTGAGAAAAAAAATAGATGCTAGCAATCTTGAACTTAAAGATAAAGTAGTTACTATTAATCGTGTTACTAAAGTAGTAAAAGGTGGTCGTACATTCCGTTTTGCTGCATTAGTTGTTGTTGGTGACGAAAATGGACACGTTGGTGTTGGCCTTGGTAAAGCTACTGAAATTCCAGAAGCAATCCGTAAAGGAAAAGAAGATGCTAAGAAAAATCTAATATATATAGAAAAAAATGAAAACGATAGTTTATATCATGAAATAGAAGGTAATTTTGGAACTGCACATGTATTGCTTAAACCAGCTGCAGAAGGTACTGGAATTATAGCAGGTGGACCTGTTCGTATAGTTATGGAGCTTGCTGGTATTAGAAATGTAAGAACAAAATCTTTAGGTTCTAATAATAAAAGAAATGTTGTATTAGCAGCATTAGAAGGTTTAAGCAACATTAAAACTCCACAACAAATAGCAAAATTACGTGGTAAAAGTGTTGAAGAAATCTTGGGTTAAGGAGGTATACTAATGCCTGGTAAATTAGAAATAACATTAGTGAAATCTACCATTGGAGCTATTCCAAAACATAAAAAAACAGTTCAAGCTTTAGGGCTTAGAAAAGTTAATAAATCTGTAGTTAAAGATGATAATGAAGCTATTAGAGGAATGGTTAAACAAATTTCTCATATGGTAGAAGTAAAAGAAATTTAACATAAGGAGGTGTAATAGCATGAATTTAGGTGAATTAAGTCCTGCTTTAGGTTCTAAACACAAAAAATGGAGAGTTGGACGTGGTCATGGTTCAGGTAATGGCAAAACTGCAGGAAGAGGTCATAAAGGACAAAAAGCTCGTTCTGGTGGTGGAGTAAGACCAGGTTTTGAAGGTGGTCAAATGCCATTATATAGAAGACTTCCAAAAAGAGGCTTTAAATGTAGAAATTCTAAAGAAATTATTGCTATTAACTTAGAACATCTTAACGTTTTTAATGATGGCAGTGTTGTAGATATAGAAGCATTAAAATCTAAAGGCTTAGTAAGTAATCCAAAAGATGGCGTTAAGATTCTTGGTAAAGGAAATTTAGAAAAAAAATTAACTGTAAAAGTAAATTACTTTAGCCAATCCGCTGTAGAAAAAATCAATAATGCAGGCGGAAAAGCAGAGGTGATCTAACTTGTTTAAGCTTTTTGTTAATGCATGGAAGTTAAAAGAAGTAAGAAAAAAATTATTATATGTATTATTAATAGTATTTATATATAGAATTGGTGCTGCAATTCCTTTGCCAGGAGTTAGTATAACTGCTTGGGAATATATGAGAACTAATGGTACAAACAAAAGCTTATTTGCCACAGTAGTAGGTGGTGGATTTGGAACAGTTTTTGCTATGGGTATAGGACCATATATAACATCATCTATTATAATGCAATTACTAACTGTTGCTATCCCTTCTTTAGAGCAACTTAAAAAAGAAGGAGATGTAGGAAGAAAGAAAATAAATCAAATTACAAGAGTAGTTGCTGTTTTTCTTTCAATTTTCCAAGCAATAGGAATGGTATTTATATATTCAAATGAAGGTTTATTTAGAAATTTAACTTTATTAACTCACATAACAGCAATAGTATCATTAGTAACAGGTACTATATTTATAATGTGGTTAGGTGAGTTATTAACAGAAAGAGGTATTGGTAACGGTTCATCTTTTATAATATTTTCTAATATTATATCTGGTTCCCCAGCTGGTATTGCCCATCTTTATCAAATAAGTGTAGAAGGTGGTACAGCAGGTGTTTTAAAATCAATATTTTTAATAATATTATTTTTAATACTTATTGTTTTTGCAATATTAATACAAGATGGAGAAAGACGTATACAAGTACAAAATTCCAAAAAAATGTCAGGTAGTACTTTTGTTGGAGGTCAAAGTTCTTATATACCTTTAAAAGTGAATATAGCTGGTGTAATGTCTATAATATTTGCATTAAGTTTACTTCAACTTCCAGCCACTATACATGGTTTTACCAATTCACAAGTGTTACAAAAGATTGCAAATTATCTTAATATAACATCTCCAATTGGTGCGGTAATTTATATTATCTTTATAATTTTATTTACATTTTTCTATACATCATTTGCTATAAATCCAATAGAAATGGCAGAAAATATGAAAAAAAGTGGTGGTTTTATACCGGGAATAAGACCAGGTAAACCTACTAGTGAATTTATAGAAACAACTGTAAATAGATTAGCCTGTATAGGTGCTTGTTTTTATGTTATTTTAGCAATGATACCTGTTGTATTACAATGGGTTTTACGTATAAAAGTAGGCTTTGGTGGAACAACTTTACTCATTGTTACAGGCGTTGCATTAGAAATAGTTAAACAATTACAATCCCAAATGTTAATGAGACATTATAAAGGTTTTTTAAGTTAATATAATTTCAAAGAAAAAGATTTACTTTTTCTTTGGAATGGTATTTTGTCGAAAAGAGGTATTTAAATGAAACTTGTATTTGTTGGGGTTTCTGGTGCTGGTAAGGGCACACAAGCAAAAGAAATATGCTCTATTTATAATATTGCACATATATCTACAGGAGATATCTTAAGAAGTCATATTCAAAATAAAACAGAATTGGGTCTACAAGTAAAAGAAATAATGGATTCTGGAAAATTAGTTTCTGATGAAATTGTTATTAAATTAGTACAAATGAGAATTAATGAAGATGATTGTAAAAATGGATTTATTTTAGATGGATTTCCAAGAACATTATCACAAGCAAAAATGCTTGATAATATAACTGACTTAGATAAAGTTGTTTATATTAAAGCTAATGATGAAGATATCGTTAAGCGTTTATCAGGTAGATTAATTTGTGAAAAATGTGGATCAATGTATCATAAAATATATTCCAAACCAAAAGTTAATAATATCTGTGATAATTGTGGTGATTCCTTAATTCAAAGACAGGACGACAAAGAAGAAACAGTTAGAGAAAGATTAAGAATTTTTCATGAAATGACTGCACCTGTTATAGACTTTTATAGAAATAAAAAGCTACTTGCTGAAGTAAATGGAATTGGAGATATCAAAGAAATTACAAATTCTATTGTTAAAGCTTTAGAGGAGTAAAAAAATATGTCAATAACAATTAAAAATTCAAGTGAAATAGAAAACATGCGAATAGCTGGCGACATTGTTGGTAGAGCGCATGAACTTGTTGCAAAAGAAATAAAAGCAGGAGTAACAACAAAACATTTAGATAAAATTGTAGAAGATTATATTAGAAGTAGAGGTGCTATACCATCTTTTTTAGGATATGGAGGTTATCCCGCTACTATAAATGCATCTATAAATGAAGAAGTAGTACACGGTATTCCAGGTTCTCGCAAATTAAAAGATGGTGATATCATAGGTATAGACATAGGTGCATGTTATAACGGATATCATGGAGATGCTGCTAGAACCCATGCTGTAGGAAATATATCAGATGAAAATAAAAAACTTATAGAAGTAACTAAACAAAGTTTTTTTGAAGGTATTAAGTATGCAAAAAGTGGCAATCATTTACATCAAATATCAGAGGCTATACAAAATTATGTAGAAAGTAATGGCTTTTCAATAGTTAGGGATTATGTTGGTCATGGGATAGGCAAAGAATTACATGAATCACCTCAAGTACCTAATTATAAAATGCCTTCTAGAGGTATTAGATTACAAGCAGGTATGGCGATAGCTGTTGAACCTATGGTTAATATAGGCACATATAAAGTTACAGTTTTAGATGATGATTGGACAGTTGTTACAATAGATGGCAAAAATTCAGCACATTATGAGAATACTATCCTTATAACAGATGGTGAACCTGAAATTTTGACAATATAAAAATGCAATTTTATAAGATTTATGATATAATGTGTTTTATGTTCTCAACTAGTTTGAGGGGTGACTAATAAAATGTTACAATATGAAGTTGGTCAGATAGTTTATTCTAAATGTGGAAGAGACAAGTCTAAACCATTTATAATTTTAAATATTAAAGATGAATATTTATTTTTAGTAGATGGTAATTTAAGAAAATTAGATAAACCTAAAAAAAAGAAAATAAAACATGTACAATTTACTCATTATATAGATAATGAAATTAAGTACAAAATAGAAAATAATGATTATCTTCTTGACTCTGATATAAGAAAATCTATTAAAGATTATTGTAAAGAGAATTAGTGTTTATTATTAGTTGTAATAAGGAGGTTAGAATACCTTGTCTAAAGACGATGTGATAGAGGTAGAAGGTACTGTTATAGAAAAGCTTCCTAATGCAGTATTCCAGGTAGAGCTTGATAATGGACATAAAATCATTGCTCATTTATCAGGTAAATTGAGAATGAACTTTATAAGAATTATTCCTGGTGATAAAGTTTTAGTAGAAATGTCACCATACGATCTTACTAAGGGAAGAATTATCTGGAGAGATAAATAAATTTTTTTTGAAAGGAGCATTGTTATGAAAGTTAGACCATCAGTAAAACCTATATGTGAAAAATGTAGAATTATTAAAAGAAAAGGCGCTGTTAGGGTTATTTGTGAAAATCCAAAACATAAACAAAGACAAGGATAATAAAAAGTAGTTATGGTTATTAAAGGGTTAAAAATCCTTGCGTATCCAAATTAAATTAAAGAGATACTATATTTAATTTTTGAAAAACTGAAAATTATTCTATTATAAATTTTTAATATTTTATATATAAATATGTAATTTAAGATATCATATCAATTATTTAACAGGAGGTGCATTCTTTAAATGGCACGTATTGCAGGTGTAGATTTACCAAGGGAAAAACGTGTGGAAATAGGTCTTACTTATATATATGGTATAGGTCGTCCAAGTTCAAAAAGAATTTTAACTGAAGCAGGTGTAAATCCTGATACTAGAGTTAAAGATCTTACTGATGACGAAGTTGGAAAAATCCGCGAAATTATAGATAAAAGTCAAAAAGTTGAGGGTGATTTAAGAAGAGAAGTTGCTCTTAATATTAAACGTCTTGTAGAAATTGGTTGCTATAGAGGTATTCGTCATAGAAGAGGTTTACCAGTAAGGGGTCAAAAAACTAAAACAAATGCTAGAACAAGAAAAGGCCCTAAAAGGACAATTGCAAATAAAAAGAAATAGTGGAAATTAAGGAGGTTAAAATACATGGCAAAAAAAGCGGTTAAAAAGACAGTAACTCGCAGACGTCGTGATAGAAGAAATGTTGAAAAAGGTCAAGCACATATTCAATCAACATTTAATAATACAATTGTTACTATAACAGATGTTGCTGGTAACGCTCTTTCATGGGCTAGTGCTGGAGAATTGGGCTTTAGAGGCTCTAGAAAATCAACTCCTTATGCTGCACAAATGGCTGCAGATAAGGCTGCTAATTCTGCAAAAGAATATGGTTTAAAAACAGTTGAAGTTTTTGTAAAAGGACCTGGTAGTGGTCGTGAGGCTGCTATTAGAGCATTACAAGCTGCAGGGTTAGATGTTACAATGATTAGAGATGTAACTCCTGTACCACATAATGGCTGTAGACCACCAAAACGTAGAAGAGTGTAGTTTTAAAAAATTAGGAGGTGCAAGTTAATGGCTAGAAATAGAGAGCCTGTTCTTAAAAGATGTAGAGCACTTGGATTAGAACCATCTGTGCTTGGTATTGCTAAAAAATCAAATAGAGACAATTCCAAAGCTAATAGGAAAATTAGTGAATATGGACTTCAATTAAGGGAAAAACAAAAAGCTAAATTTATTTATGGAGTTTTAGAAAAACAATTTAGAATTTATTTTGCTAAATCATCTAGACAACAAGGTATTGCTGGTGAAAATCTTCTTCGTATGTTAGAATCTAGACTAGATAATGTTGTATTTAGATTAGGTTTTGCTAGAACAAGACAAGAAGCAAGACAAATAGTTGGACATAAATTAATTTTAGTAAATGGAAAAAGAGTAAATATTCCTTCCTATCGTGTAAAAGTTGGGGATGTAATCGAAGTTAGAGAAAAATCTTTAAATTTACAAAGATTTAAAGATATTTTAGAAGTAACAGATACAAGAATTGTTCCTGAATGGTTAACAACTGATCATGAAAATCTTAAAGGTACAGTAAATTCATTACCTAATAGAGAACAAATAGATGTGCCAGTTAATGAAACATTAATTGTTGAGTTATATTCTAAATAATAATTATTGTCTATTTATATTGTCTGCACATTTGCAGTCTAAGATAATCCACAAGGGAGGTTCGAATGCGTGTTTGAATTTGAAAAGCCTCGCATTGAAATTGCAGAAATATCACAAGGCGACACTTACGGTCGTTTTGTAGTAGAACCACTAGAAAGAGGATATGGTACAACTTTAGGTAATTCTTTAAGGAGAATATTGCTATCATCCTTACCTGGTTCAGCAGTTACTAGCGTTAAAATTGATGGCGTTCTTCATGAGTTCAGTATTCTACCTGGTGTTAAGGAAGATGTTACAGAAATAATTCTAAATATCAAAAATTTAGCTATTAAAAACAATAGTGATAATAATGAGCCTAAAAAAGCTTATATAGATGTAGTTGGAGAAGGAGAAGTATTAGCTAAGGACATAAAAGTTGATCCTGATATAGAAATAGTTAATCCAGATCTTCATATTGCTACACTAAGTGGTGGAGCTGATAGCAAACTTTTTATGGAGCTTACCATTTCAAAAGGACGCGGATATGTTAGTGCTGACAAAAATAAAAAATCTGATCAATCTATAGGTGCTATTCCTATTGATTCTCTATATACTCCGGTTAGGAGAGTAAATTTTGTTGTAGAAGATACTCGTGTAGGTCAAACAACAGATTATGATAGCCTAACTTTAGAAGTGTGGACTAATGGTACTATTGCACCAGATGATGCAGTAAGCCTTGGTTCTAGAATTTTAAGTGAACATTTAAGTCTTTTTATAAACCTTTCAGAAACTGCCAAAAATACTGAAATTATGGTTGAAAAAGAAGATAACAAAAAAGAAAAAATACTTGAACTAAGTATAGAAGAATTAGATTTATCTGTACGTTCTTATAATTGTTTAAAACGTGCTGGAATTAATTCTGTTGAAGATTTAGCTAATAAAACTGAAGAAGACATGATGAAAGTACGTAACTTGGGTCGTAAATCATTAGAAGAAGTTTTAAATAAAATGGCTGATTTAGGACTTGCTTTAAGCCCTAGTGAAGAATGATTTAATTATTATATTGAGGGAGGTTTTTAAATGGCTGGATATAGAAAACTTGGTCGTAATAGTAGTCAACGTAAGGCAATGCTTAGGAACTTAACGACTAATTTATTATATCATGGAAAAATAACCACTACAGAAACCAGAGCAAAAGAAGTTAGAAAGATGGCTGAAAAGCTTATAACTGTAGCTATTAAAGAAAGAGATAACTATGAGGAAGTTGTTGTTAAATCTAAAGTAGCTAAAAAAGATGAAAATGGAAGACGCATCAAAGAAGAATTAAATGGTAAAAAAGTAACTGTTTTTGAAGAAGTAGAAAAAACAATTAAAAAAGATAAACCTTCTAGGTTAAATGCAAGAAGAAAAATATTATCTACACTTTGTTCTGTAACTGATGTTCCTAAAAATGGTAGAAAGAAAAGAGCAAATACTGTATCTGTAGATATGGCTAAAAAGCTTTTTGAAGAAATTGCACCTAAATATGCTGAACGTAATGGTGGATATACTCGTATAGTTAAGATTGGACCACGTAAAGGTGATGCTGCACCTATGGTAATAATAGAGCTAGTGTAATCTTATAAAAAGGATTGATGTGATCAATCCTTTTTTATTATTTTTCTTGTTATTATATATTAAATATAATATAATAATGATTATTATTATTAACTGGAGTTTATACTTATGATAAAAAGTAGAAATTTAAAATTTAAATATACATCTTTTAATCCTGAAGATAACTCAAAAACAGAATTTCAAGCTTTAAATGGCATTAATATAGATATACATGCTGGAGAGTTTATAGCAATTTTAGGGCATAATGGATCTGGTAAATCAACTTTAGCTAAACATATGAATGCAATATTTGTACCGTCAGAAGGAGATTTATTTGTAGATTCTTTAAATACTAAAGATGAAAATAATATTTGGGATATACGTCAAAAGTCTGGAATGGTATTTCAAAACCCAGATAATCAAATAATAGCAACAATTGTAGAAGAAGATATAGCATTTGGTCCTGAAAATTTAGGAATTCCAAAAGATGAAATAAAAAAACGTATAGATTATGCTTTAAATTCAGTTGAAATGTCTGATTATAGGAAAGCTGTGCCAAGTTTTCTTTCAGGAGGACAAAAACAAAGAATAGCAATAGCTGGAATAATAGCTATGAAACCTAAATATATAATTTTAGATGAACCAACTGCAATGTTAGATCCTATAGGTCGTAGAGATGTAATTAATACAATAGAAAAGTTAAATAAAGAAGAAGGTATAACTATTGTATTAATTACTCATTTTATGGAGGAAGCTATAAGAGCTGATAGAGTAATTGTCATGGATAAAGGACAAGTTGTATTAGATGATATACCTAAAAAAGTATTTTCTCAGGTGGAATATTTAAAAAATTTAGGACTAGATGTTCCGCAGGTTACAGAACTTAGTTATAATTTAAATAAATTAGGTATCAATATTTCTACAGATATAATATCTATAGATGAAATGGTGGAAGCTATATGTCAATTGAAATAAAAAATCTAACATATATTTATGGCAATAATACAGCTTTTTATAAAAAGGCATTAGATAATATAAATATTTCTATAAATGATGGTGAATTTATTGGAATTATAGGGCATACAGGTTCTGGTAAAAGCACACTAATTCAACATCTTAATGGATTAATTAAACCTACAGAAGGTACTATATTATTAAATGGAGAAGATATTAATTCAGATAAGAAAAAATTAAAAGAAATAAGACAAAAGGTAGGTTTAGTATTACAATATCCAGAATATCAATTATTTGAGGATACTGTTTTTAAAGATGTATCTTTTGGTCCTAAAAATATGGGACTATCGGATGAAGAAGTAGATAAAGTAGTTAGAGAAGCGTTATCTTTAGTAGGAATAAGTGAAGATACTTATTATAAATCACCTTTTGATTTAAGTGGAGGACAAAAAAGAAGAATTGCAATAGCTGGAGTAATAGCTATGAAACCACAAGTTTTAATTTTAGATGAACCAACAGCTGGTTTAGATCCACATGGTAGAGATGAAATTTTAAATCAAATAAAAATTATGCATAATAAAACTAAAAACACTACAATTTTAGTTTCACATAGTATGGAAGATATATCTAAACTAGTAGATAAAATAATAGTTATGCATGATTCTAAAGTTATGTATTTTGGTACACCATCAGAGGTCTTTAAACATGTAGATGAGTTAGAAAAAATTGGACTAGCAGCTCCTCAAATAAGCTATCTTATAAAAAAATTAGAAAAAAGAGGTATTATTTTAAAAAATGATATTTATACAGTAGAAGAAGCTACAAAAGAAATTTATAAATATTTAAAAACAAATGGAGATTAGTTATGAACTTTAACATATCAATAGGGCAATACTATCCTATTAATTCTTACCTACATGATTTAGATCCTAGGACAAAATTATTAGGGAGCTTTTCTTTTATAGTATTGCTTTTTTTTATAAATAGTATTTTAGGATATATAGTATCTGCAATTTTTTTAGCTATTGTAATTAAATTATCAAATGTTCCATTAAAATTCATGCTAAAAGGATTAAGAGCTTTAATGGGAATAATTATTTTTACAGTACTTCTTAATATGTTATTTGTTCGAGGGGAAAATGTTATATTTAGTATTTGGAAAATTAATATATCTTGGGAAGGAATTATAATGGCTTTAAGAATGGCTGTAAGATTAATTATGTTACTTATGATGTCTTCTATTTTAACTCTTACTACAACTCCTATGCAATTAACAGAAGGAATAGAATATTGTTTAAAACCTTTTAAAAAAATAGGTATACCATCACATGAAATTGCTATGATGATGACAATAGCATTAAGATTTATTCCAACTTTAATGGAGGAAGCAGATAAAATAATGAAAGCTCAAAAAGCTAGAGGGGCAGATTTTGAAACAGGAAATTTATTATCTAGAATAAAAAATTTAGTACCTATATTAATACCTTTATTTGTATCAGCATTTAGAAGAGCGGATGAATTAGCTATGGCAATGGAAGCTAGATGTTATAGAGGAGATATTAATAGAACAAGGCTTAAAGAGCTTGAATTTAGTAAAAATGATTTTATTTGTATGATTTGTTTACTAATTTTTGCTATAGTTATAATTTATATTAGATTTATATTAAAATAAGAATAGATCACAAATAAATATCTATTCTTATTTTATTTTTATAAATATTAAAATGCAGGCATTATTCCTTTATCTTTTAATGAATTTAAATATTTTCTTGATGTTTCTGATGTAAGAGCATTTTTTAAAACTTGTGTAAATTCTGCATTTTTATCATTATTTTTAACTACTAATATATTAGCATATGGTGAATTAGAATCTTCTAAAACTATTGCATCTTTAGTAGGATTTAAACCACCTTCAAGTGCATAATTAGAATTTATTATATCTAAATCTACATCTTTTATTAAATATGATAGTTGTTCTCCATTAATTTCTTTAAATTTTAAATTTTGCGGATTTTTTATAATATCATTTAAATTTGGTACATTTGAGTTATTTAGTTTTATAATATTTTGTTTTTCTAATAACTTTAATGCTCTTGCCTCATTTGATGGATCATTTGGAATAGCAACTATAGAGTTATCTTTTAATTCATTTAATGAGTTAATTTTATTAGAATAAATTCCTAAAGGTTCAATGTGGATACTTGCAACACTTACTAAATTTAAATGTTTTTGAGCATTTTCTTGGTCTAAATAAGGTTTATGTTGAAAAAAGTTAGCATCTATATCACCATCAGCAAGGGCTTGATTTATTAAAGTATAATCACTAAATTCTTTTATTTTTAATATATAACCACTTTTTTCAATTTCTGGTCTGATCGCTTCTAATATACCAACATGTGGTTCTAATGTTGCACCAACAGTTATTACTTTGTCTGTTTTTACAGAATATTCTGTATTATTAGTGTTATATATAAATGCTATTATTATTAATAATACAATACAAAATATAGCAATTAAATTTCTTATTAAACTTTTATTTTTTTTAATATTAGAATTATTTCTAGAGTTTTTGTTAGATAATTTATAAAATATGTTACCTATAGTTTGTATAATTTGTACTATTATTATTAAAGATATAATACTGTATATAAGAATTAATGAATTATTTCTTTGTAATCCATAAGCAATTGCTAAATTACCAATTCCGCCACCACCTACTACTCCTGCCATTGCAGAATAACCTAAAATATTTATTATACTTAATGTTATTCCTAATATTAAAGATGGGATAGCTTCTTTTAATAAAACTTTAAATATGATTTGATATGTAGATGCACCAAATGATTTAGCTGCTTCTATAATTCCATTATCTACTTCATTTAAAGAAGATTCTATTATTCTTGCTACAAATGGACTAGATGCTATTATGAGTGGAAATATTGTTGCTTTTGTACCTATTGCACTACCTACAACAATTCTTGTTAATGGTATAAGAGCAGCTAATAATATTACAAATGGTAAACTTCTCAAAATATTTATAATAAAGTCTAATACTTTATATACTTTTTTATTAGGATTTAAACCATCTTCTTTTGTTATAACTAGTATAATTGCAGGAATAAAACCAAGTATAATTGATCCTATAGTAGAATAAAATATCATTACTAATGTTTCATAAATAGCAGTGGGGAGTTTATATAATTCTGAAATGTATTGTTCCAATTTAGAGTACCTCACAATGTATATTATTTTTGTTTAAAAATTTCATGACATTTTCCATATCATTTTCATCTATATTTATAACTAAAGAGCCTAAAACATTACTTCTAAATTTTTCTAATTTACCCCATACTATTGATATGTCAATATTTAAAGTTCGTGACATTTGTGTGATTATAGATTTTTCACTATTTTCATCTGAAAAAAATAATTTTATATTAATGCCTGACAATGGCAAAGTTTCTTCTTCTCCTAAAAGGAGTTTTATACTATTTGGAGATTCTAAAAATAATTTATCAGTATTTCCTATAGTTTGAACTTTACCTTTATCTAAAAGTAACATTCTATTACATATTGATTTTACAACTTCCATTTGATGTGTTACCATAACTATTGTAATTCCCATATCATAATTAATTTTTAATAATAATTCTAATATAGATTTTGTTGTTTTTGGATCTAAAGCTGAAGTTGCCTCATCACAAAGTAAAATTTTAGGATTTAATGCAAGAGCTCTAGCAATGCCTATACGTTGTTTTTGACCACCACTTAAATTTTTAGGATATTCATTTATTTTGTCTTTTAACTCTATAATTTCTAAAAGCTCTAAAACTCTATTATTTATAAATGTTTTATCATAACCCCATATTTTTAATGGAAATGCTATATTTTCAAAAACATTACTTCTTTCCATTAAATTAAAATATTGAAAGACCATAGATACATCTTTTCTTAATATTCTAATATCTTTAGAAGATAAATCTTTTAAATTTTTTCCTAAAATATTTATTTCTCCATCATCAAATTCTTCTAATCCATTTAAACATCTTAATAAAGTAGATTTTCCTGCTCCACTATGGCCTACAATTCCAAATATATCTTTATTATTAATTTCAAATGAAATATTATCTAATACTTTTGTTTTACCGTAATATTTGTTAACATTTTTTAAATATATCATTGTAAGTCTCCTTGTATAAAAAAAACACTTAAGGCATACCGTCAAGTGTTTAAAAGCGATATCCTTATCTTTCAATAAAAATATTGACGGAATTAGCACCTGAATATATCTGGTTGCTGGGCTTCTTAGGGCCGGTCCCTCCACCACTCTAGATAAGTTGTATTAGGTTTTTATAATGTATTATAATAATACATAGATTAAATGTCAATAATCTTTAAATTTAGATATTATTATAAATTCTATTGTTTTATTTCTTTAGTTAATTATAATTATATTAAGTAATTGGGGGAGGAATTTTATATGAATAATAAAAATAATTATCGAATTGCAATAATGGGCTTATTAAGTGCACTTGTTTTTGTAAGTTCAATGATTGGTTTTTCAGTACCTTTAAGTTTTGGAGGTGACTTTACAAAAATTCATATAGGTAACATATTCTGTTTATTATCTGGGTTAATTTTAGGACCTATTTATGGAGGTTTAGCTGCAGGTATAGGCTCTGCTTTTTATGATCTTACAGATCCTATATTTATAAGTTCTATGCCATTTACATTTTGTTTTAAATTTATAATGGCTTACATATGTGGTAAAATAGCTTATTCATTTAATAAAAATGCTTTAAGTATAAAAACTAATATTTTAGCGGGTATGTCAGGTATAATAGTCTATATAATTTTAAATTTAAGTCGTACTTTTATTGTAGATATATATTTTAAAGAATTAGTATTAAATGCAGCTTTATTAAATATATTTATAAGTTTTATATCATCTGCAATAAATGGTGTTATAGCTGTTTGTATGGTAATACCACTAAACATATCAATCCGTAAAATTTTAGAAACTAACAATATTTTCGAAAAAATAAGATATAATGGAGAAAAATAATGAATATTTTATTAACAATTTCTTATGATGGTACTAATTATCATGGATGGCAAAGACAAAAAGATTTTATAACAGTGCAAGGTAAATTAGAGGAAGGATTAACTAATTTATTTAAAAAATATATTACAGTTAGAGGAGCTAGTAGAACAGATTCTGGAGTACATGCATTAGGGCAAAGAGCTAATTTTTATATTGATACAACTATTCCAGTAAAAAATATGCCTTATGCGATAAATAATTTTTTACCAAATGATATAGTAGTTACAGATGCAAAATTAGTAGAAGAAAATTTTCATCCTCAATTTGATACAAAAAATAAAACATATAGATATCAAATATATAACAATAAATTTCCAAATCCAATGAATATTAATTATTCTTGGTTTTTAAAAAATGATATAAATATAGATTTAATAAGAGAAGGATCAAAATATATTTTAGGGGAACATGATTTTTCATGTTTTTGTGCTAGTGGAAGTTATTCTACAACTAATATAAGAACTGTTAATTTTATAGATATAAAAGAAGAAGATAATTATATAAATTTTTATATTAATGGGAATGGATTTTTATATAATATGGTAAGAATTATAGTTGGAACATTGTATTATGTTGGAATAAATAAGATTGAACCTAAAAAAATAAAAGAAATAATTTTATCTAAAGATAGAAGACAAGCAGGAAAGACAGCACCTGCTTGTGGTTTAACACTTATGGAAGTAAATTATTAATATAATTAATTATATATTTTTATTTTCATCATATGATTTCTTATATGATAAAACTTTAGGTATGTAATTTTTTGTTTCAGTAAAAGGTGGTATACCATTATATTTTGATACATTTGTAGGACCAGCATTATATGCAGCTAATGCCAAAACTTCATCATTATTAAATTTATTTAGGAGTTTACTTAGATAATTTGTACCTGCATTAATATTTTCATCTATATTGTACGAATCTATAACTCCAAGAGAAGATGCAGTTTTAGGCATTAATTGCATTAATCCTTTTGCTCCAGCTTTAGATGTTGCATTAGGATTAAAATTACTTTCTGCCTTAATAACTGCTTTTATAAGTTTTTCATCTACATTATATTTTGAAGAAGCTGTTTTTATAGCAGAACTTATAGCTGAATCTATATTTTCTTTAGGAATATTTAAATCTGTGTAATATTTTAAAATATTTTTAAATGATGTATTTACATTATCTTTGTTATTATCTATTTTTAAATCTTTATTATAAATTTTTGTAGTTTCATTTATTTTAATTTTAAATTTACTTTTTATATCAGTTAAAATTTCATTATATAAATTAAGAGAAACTTTTGTCATATAAAATCACCCATTTAAAAAATAATATATTAAATAATATATCGTAAAAAAGTTAAAATATTTTATAAGTGTATGATATAATAAAAATATAAAAAATTTTAGGTGGTATTTTATGCATTCGAAAGTTTTAAAAGTTTTAGAATTTAATAAGATTATTGATTTACTTAAATCTTGTGCAATAACATCTTTAGGTAAAGAAAAAGTGCTTGGTATTGAACCAATTTATAATATAAATGAAATACAAAGACTTCAAGATGAGACAACAGAAGCTACAGAAATGATTATTAAAAAAGGTAATATACCTTTAGGTGGCATGAAGGATATACGTAATTCATTAAAAAGAGTTTCTATAGGTGGATCTTTAAATATAGAAGAATTAGTTTATATTGCTGATTTTATTTATGTATGTAAAAAAGTATTAAATTATTCTAAACATGAAAATAAAAATGACAATTTCCCTGTATTAGATCCTATTTTTGAAATTGTAGAGCCTTCTATAAAATTAGAAAAAGAAATTAGAAGATGTATATTAGATACGTTTAATATAGTAGATGATGCAACGAGAGAATTATATGATATAAGAAAAAATATTAAAAGTGCAAATGATAGGATAAAAGAACAATTAAATACAATAATACATTCTTCAACATACAAAACTATGTTACAAGATTTTGTTATAACTATAAGAAATGATAGATTTTGTGTTCCAATAAAACAAGAATATAAAACTTCTTTCCCTGGAATGATACATGATCAATCTTCAACTGGTGCAACAGTTTTTATGGAACCTATGAGTATTATAGAATTAAATAATAAAATAAAAACTTTAATATCTAGAGAAAAGGTTGAAATAGATAAAATATTAAGAAACTTATCAGAAAAAGTTTTAGAAGAAAAAGATACTTTACAATTTAATTTAGATTTACTTACTAATTTAGATGTTATTTTTGCCAGAGCTTCTTTATCTTTAAAAATGAATGGAACAAGACCTATATTTAATACAAAAGGCTATATAAATATAAAAAAAGGTAGGCATCCTTTATTAGATAAAGATAAAGTTGTACCTACTAATATATACTTAGGAAAAGAGTTTAATATGTTATTAGTTACAGGACCAAATACAGGCGGTAAAACAGTTTCATTAAAAACAATAGGATTATTTACTTTAATGGGACAATCTGGACTTCATATACCTGCATTTGATAATTCCGAATTAGCAGTTTTTGATAATATTTTTGCTGATATTGGAGATGAACAAAGTATAGAGCAAAGTTTAAGTACATTTTCTTCTCATATGAGTAATATAGTAGAAATTTTAAAAAATGTTACTGATAATTCTTTAGTTCTTTTAGATGAGCTAGGATCTGGTACAGATCCTACGGAAGGTGCAGGTTTAGCTATAGCAATTTTAAATTATTTACACCAAAGACAAATAAGAACAGCTGTTACAACACACTATAGTGAACTTAAGGTATATGCAATTTCTACTGATGGAATAGAAAATGCATCTTGTGAATTTGATATAGAAACATTAAGACCAACATATAAATTATTAATAGGAGTACCTGGAAAAAGTAATGCATTTGCAATATCTAAAAGGCTTGGTTTACAAGAAGATATAATAAATGATGCTAAAAGTGTTATTAGTAAAGAAGATGCTAAATTTGAAGATATTATTACAGATTTAGAGATAACTAAAAAATCAGTAGAATTAGAAAGAGAACGTGCCCAACAGTACAGACAAGAAGCAGAAAAATTAAAAGCAGAGTTTGAATTAGAAAAAGAAAAATTAGAATTACAAAAAAAATCAATAATTTCTAAAGCACAAGAAGAAAGTAGAAATATTTTATTACAAGCTAAAATAGAAGCTGATACACTTATAAAAAAAGTAAATAAATTTTCTAAAAATTTAGATACTTCAGTAATAAATGATTTAAGACAAGATATTAATCAAAAGATAGAAGATAAGTCAAATATTTTGCAAAAAAATAATATTTCGAATAAGAAGGTTCTAAAAACCGTTAATAAAGGTGATGAAGTATTTATACATTCATTTAATCAAAAGGGAATTGTACTAGATCCTCCCGATTCTAATGATGAAGTATTTGTGCAAGCAGGTATTATGAAGTTTAAAGTATCTATAAAAGATTTATCTTTAAGTAACGAAAGTCAAAAGAAGGTTAGTGTAAATACTATATCAAAAAGATTTACTTCAAGTGTAAAATCCGAAAAAAGTAAATATATTTCTCCTGAAATAGATTTGAGAGGTTATATGGTTTTAGATGCTATCGAAAAGATTGATAAGTATTTAGATGATGCTTATTTAGCTGGTTTAAATCAAGTTACCATAATACATGGAAAAGGTACAGGAGCATTAAGAGTAGGTATACATGACCATTTAAGAAAACATCCTCATGTTCAAAAATATAGATTAGGAGCATTTGGAGAAGGTGATGCAGGAGTTACAATTGTAGAATTCAAATAATAGGAGGCAACTATTATGGAAAATTTAAAAGTATTAGTTGTAGATGATGATATGCATATTGCAGAGCTTATAAGTTTATATCTTCAGAAAGAAGGTTATAAAACTAAAGAAGTTTATTCTGGAGATAAAGTTTTAGATAGTTTTAAAAGTTATTTACCAGATATTATTTTATTAGATATAATGTTACCTAAAAAAGATGGTTATGAGGTCTGCAAAGAGATAAGAAAGATTTCTAACGTTCCTATAATAATGTTAACTGCAAAAGGCGAAGTTTTTGATAAAGTATTAGGATTAGAATTAGGAGCAGATGATTATATAGTAAAACCTTTTGAACCAAAAGAATTAGTAGCAAGAGTAAAAGCAGTAGTTAGACGTTATAAAGAAAACACTGATGATACACAAAGTACAATAATAAATTATCCTAATTTAGAGATAAATCAATCTACTTATTTAGTAAAATACTATAATAAAAATTTAGAGTTACCTCCAAAGGAATTTGAATTATTATATTTTTTAGCTTCAAAACCTAATAGAGTTTTTACTAGAGAGCAATTATTAGATAGGATTTGGGGATATGAATTTATAGGAGATACAAGAACAGTAGATGTACACATAAAAAGGATAAGAGAAAAGATACCAAACGAAGATAAATGGAGTATAAAAACTGTATGGGGAGTAGGTTATAAATTCGAGGTGCTATAATTGTTTAAAAGCATATTTAAAAAGCAATTTTTTTTATTTACTAGTGTAATAGTTATTAGCTTTATATTATTAGGAGCAGTTCTTATAAATATTTTTAGTAATTATTTTAGAAGTCAAAAAGAGAATATTTTAATTGAACAAGGTATGAAAATTTCTAAATTATATGAGGAAGCAATATATTTAAGTTCTCCTGGAAGTGGATACAGAACATTATATGAAATTAATATAAATAATAAAGTTCAAAATTTATATGAATATTTAAATAGTAGTTATTTTATTACAGATAGTGATTTTAGAGTAATTGTAACTTCACCAAATTTAAAATACTTATATAATCATAAATTAGATATTAGTAGTATAGATTCTATAGATAATCTATACTCTAATAATTATATATCTATGGATGGATTCTTAGATAATAGTTTAGAAGAAAGAATGTTGATTATAGGATATCCTATAACAGTTAATGGAAATTTATCAGGTGTTATATTTATGTTATCTCCATTAATAGAATTAGAAAATAGTATTTCTGAAGTAGTTAATAAGATTATTTTATATATGTTAATATCAATATTTATAACATTTATATTAATATATATATTATCTAAAAGAATAACAGAGCCTCTTCGTCAAATGAATATAGTTGCTCAAAATATTTCTATGAATAATGATTTTGAAAAAAGAATAGAAGTAATTTCTAATGATGAAATAGGCCAACTTGCTCAAAGTTTTAATCAAATGGCAGAAAATTTAGATAGACAAGAAAAAATACGACAAGAATTTATTGCAAATATTTCTCATGATATAAGATCTCCTTTAACTTCTATGAAGGGGTTTTTACAGGCTATTTTAGATGGGACTATTCCTAAAGAAAAGCAAGAAAATTATTTAAAAATAGTTTTAGAGGAATGTTCTAGATTAACAAAACTTGCTAATGATATGCTAGATATAAATAGAATAGATTTTTTAAAAAATATAGATTTAAATTTACAAATTTTTAATTTAAATGATTTAATTCAAAGCACTGTTAATAAATTTGAAAATACTATTTCTAAGAAAAATATAAAACTAATTGTAAATTTTGCAAGTAGTAAAAGCCTTGTAAATGCAGATTATGAAAAAATACAAAGAGTAATTTATAATTTATTAGATAATGCTTTGAAATTTACTCAAGATTATGGAAAAATAACAATAAATACAAAAGAATCGTTTCCAAAAATTTATGTAAGCATTGCTGATAATGGTAAAGGATTAAGTAAAAAAGATGCAGAAAGAATATTTGATAGATTTTATAAAGCTGATATATCTAGAGGAGAATATAAACAGGGAAGCGGATTAGGACTTGCAATAGTAAAAGAATTCATAAAAGCACATAATGAAAATATAATTGTTAAAACAGAAGAAAATAAAGGTTGCAAATTTATATTTGCATTAAAATTAGAAAAAAGTGATTGACTAAATTAAAATTTGAGTTAAAATAATTCATAAGAAAGACATAATTTATTAATAAATATATTTTATAATAACTCTATAAAGTGAAAATCATGTATAGTTTTAGGAGGTATTATTTGTGATGAGAGATTCTGAGAAAGACGTAAAATTTATTAATATTTCAGATGTAAAAACTATAAATAATAATGATAATAATAATAATTTTGATAATAATTATAAAAATAGAAGTAAATGGCAAAAAAAATCTATTGCAACTTTAGCATTAGCTATAGCAATAGGAGGAACAAGTGTTGGATTTGGATTAGGCGCAGGATATAGTTTTATGAATAAATCTAATAATGTTTCAGAAGGAAAATTATCATCAGAACAAATTGATGGAAAACATGATGTTAATATAGCTCCACTATCTTATAAAGGTTCTGATGTAGATATAGTTAAAATAATTAAAGAAGTACAAGATAGTGTAGTTAGTATTAACGTTAGTTCTTCAGAACAATTCTTTAATAGAAAAGTAGAATTAGCTAGTGCAGGAAGTGGAATAATCTTTAAAGAAGATGAAGATAAAATTTATATTGTAACTAATAATCATGTTATTAACGGTGCTGATTCTGTAAATATTTCTATAGATGATGATATTCAAGTAAAAGCTAATTTTGTAGGAAAAGATCCTGATGCAGATATAGCAGTAATATCTGTTTCTAAAAAAGATATGAAAAAATTAGGTATTACATCTTATAAAATTGCAAAGTTTGGTAACTCTGATTCAATGGAAGTTGGAGAAACTGTAATAGCTATGGGAAATGCATTAGGTCGTGGTAAATCAGCAACATTAGGTATTATTAGTGTAAAAAGTAAAAATATTAAAATAGATAATAATACATTTAAAATGATCCAAACAGATGCAGCAATTAATGAAGGTAATAGTGGTGGAGCTTTAATTAATATAAATGGAGAAGTTATTGGAATAAATTCAGTTAAAATTTTAGGTGAAGGTGTAGAAGGTATGGGTTATGCTATTCCAGCTTCTGTATTTAAGCCAATAGTTGAAGATATTATTAATCATGGTTCTGTGAAAAAACCATATATAGGTATAACAGGATATGGTATTACTGAAGAAGTTATGAAAAAATATAATATGCCTTCTGTAGGTGTTTATGTAGTTGATGTAGAATCTGATTCAGGTGCAGGCGTTGCAGGTGTTTTACCGGGAGATGTTATTGTAGGATTTAATGGTAAGAAAATAAAAAGTATGGAAGATTTACAATCTGAAGTTAAAAAAATAAAAGTTTCAGATTCTGTAGATATAGAAATATTAAGAAATAATAAATCTATACATTATAAAGTAACTATTACTGATTTAAATACTAATGATTTTTAAAATATTAGATTAATTAATAATAAAAGATTATAACTTTTAATAGTTGAATCTTTTATTTTTTTATATTTTATAATATTATGTAGTAAATTGACTTTATTATAACGATAATTTATAATATAAAATATGGTAATATTAAATGATAGTTTACTTTAATTGTCAAATAAAGTAATAAATATTTAGAATTTTTACATATTTAAAATTATGAATGAAAAGGTTTAAGAGGGGGTGTTACATTGAATTTAGTAGTAGTTAAAGATTATAATGAAATGAGTAATGTATCTGCTAATATATTTAAAAATACAATTAATCAAAAATCAAATTCTGTATTAGGGCTTGCAACTGGAAGTACTCCAATTGGTTTATATAAAAGGCTTATAGAGATGAATAATAATAAAGAAATAGATTTTAAAAATGTAACAACGATAAATTTGGATGAATATATTGGTCTAGATGAAAAAAATCCTCAAAGTTATAGATATTTTATGGATAACAATTTATTTAATTATATAAATATAAAAAAAGAAAATACATTTGTTCCAAATGGGAGAGCTAAAAATTTTGATTTAGAATGTAAAAATTATGATAAAAGAATACAAGAATTAGGTGGTATAGATTTGCAAGTTCTTGGAATAGGAGCTAATGGACATATTGCATTTAATGAACCATCTGAATATTTAATATCTCAAACACATATAACAAATTTAACAAAAAGTACTATTGAAGCTAATTCAAGATTTTTTAATTCAATAAATGATGTTCCTAAACAAGCTATAACTATGGGTATAGGACAAATAATGAATACTAAAAAAATAATTTTAATGGCGACTGGAAAAGATAAAGTAAAAGCTATAAGAGAACTATTAGAAGGTAATATTACTACAAAAAATCCAGCTACAATATTAAATTTACATAAAAATGTTACAGTTATAATAGATGAATTAATAGCTAGAGAAATTAATAGATAATTAAATAAAATAATATAATTAACTTTTACCTTACTATAATACCTAAGAGATAAAATAGGTTTTTAAAGTAAGGTTTTTATATTTACTATTAAAAATAAAATAATATATATGTGTTTTGTAATATTTAATAAATTTTATTATATAACATGTAAAATATAATGTTATAATATATTATTAATAATAATCAAAGTAAGTTGGAGGAAAAATGACTAAAAAGATAAATTGTGATTTAAAGATAGTAGATATGCAATTTCCTAATATAGGAATAGGATATTATGATGGAAAAAAGGTAAAAGTTAAAAATTCTTTAAAAGGACAAGTTTTAAATGTTAATATAAGTAAAAAGAGAAAATCATATGAAGGGAAGATTATAGATATAGTTTCTAAAGCTAATGAAGAAATAATACCTGATTGCATAGATTTTGATTTATGTGGTGGTTGTACTTATCAAAATATACCTTATGAATATGAGTTAGAGATTAAAAAAAATATAGTATTAGATTTATTTGATAAAGAAGATATAAAAGATTTTAAATTTTTAGATATAGAACCTGCGCCATCTTTTAAAAATTATAGAAATAAGATGGAATTTTCTTTTGGTGATAATGAAAAAGGTGGAAAATTAGCATTAGGAATGCATAAAAGAAATAGTTATTATGAAGTAGTAACTAGTAAAAATTGTAATATTATTGATGAAAATTATAAGAAAATTTTAATTACAGTTTTAGAATTTTTTAAATCTAAAGATTTAAAATTTTATCATAAGTCTACTCGTGAAGGAGTTTTAAGACATCTTATAATAAGAAAAGGAGAATTTACAAAAGAAATTTTAATAAATTTAGTTACAACATCTAATTTAAATATAGATTTAAATGATTTAGTTGATGAACTTTTAAATTTAAAATTAGATGCTAAAATAGTAGGTATTTTACATACTATTAATGACTCTATTGCAGATATTGTAAAAGCAGATAAAGTAAATATACTATTTGGTAAAGATTTTTATAGAGAAATATTATTAGGATTAGAATTTAAAGTATCAGCTTTTTCATTTTTTCAAACAAATTCTGCTGGAGCACAAAAATTATATTCTACAGTAAAGGAATTTTTATCTGATTCTAAGGATAAAATTATTTTTGATTTGTATTGTGGTACTGGTACTATAGCCCAAATTGTAAGTGAAAATGCTAAAAAAGTAATTGGTATAGAAATTATAGAAGAAGCTATAGAATCTGCTAAAGAAAATGCTAAATTAAATAATATAGAAAATTGTGAATTTATATCAGGAGATGTATTAACAACAGTAAGTACTTTAAAAGATAAGCCAGATATAATTATTTTAGATCCTCCTAGAGATGGTATACATCCAAAAGCTATTCAAAAAATAATAGACTTTAACGCAAAAAAAATAATTTATATATCTTGTAAACCAACATCATTAGTTAGAGATTTGAAAATTTTTTTAGAAAACAATTATAAAATAGAAAAAGTAAAATTACATGATATGTTCCCAAGAACCTATCATGTTGAAACAGTAGTAGAATTAAAAAAAATTAATATATAGTAATATAAAGGATGTTGTAGAACAATATCCTTTTATTTATATGCGATTTAGTATAGTAAAGAGGTTTTAATAAATACAAAAAATATATAATAGGAAATTAATTATTATATAAATTGTACATAAATAGTGTAGAGAGTGCACTTATTACACACCCTACTACCCTGTTTAAAGATAATTAAAATTAATTAAACTATCTTCTATTATTACGTTTATTAATACCTGCTAGACGTTCATTTGAATCTTTTAGCCATTCTTTAAATTTTTCTTCAAATAATAAATTTGGATCTAAGGCTTCTTTAGCATGGTTATTATTTTGTTTTTTTGAATTAAATTTACGTTCTGTTTTTTTAGAAGATGGTAAAGCATCCTTTATAGATAATGATACTTTATTGTTTTCATTGTCTATAGAAAGTATTTTAACATTGACAATATCACCAATTTTTAAATATTTATTAATATCTTGCACATATTCTGTAGATATATTAGATACGTGGACTAAACCTTGTATATTATCGTTTATTAAAACAATTGCTCCAAAAGGTTTTATTTTGATTACTTTGCCTTCTACTATATTTCCTACTTCGATATTCATTAAAACACTCCTAATTTTATTAATAAAAATTTATATAAATAATATTGAAATTATACCATATAAAATTATAAAAAACAAATATTTAAGTGATGTAGAGGATCAAAAATAAATATTACATCCATAAATTTTTAAATTACAATAAGTATTATTTATTTTTATATGTTAATAATAATATAGGTGCTTATAAATTTATTTTAAAATACTTATAAAAGGAGAGATTAAATTATGTTTGATTTAATTCCATTTGGAAAAAGAGACAAAGATATATTTGATTATTTAGATACTATTGAAAGAAAATTTTTTGAAGAAAGCAATAGGGCATTTAATAATTTTAGAATAGATATAAAAGATAATGGTGATCGTTATAAATTAATGGCTGACTTACCTGGTATTGAAAAAAAAGACATAAATATAGAAGTTAAAAATGATGTTTTAGTAATTAAGGCTGAATTAAACGAAGAAGTAGAGAAAAAATCTAATGAAAACTATATACACAAAGAACGTAAACATGGGATTTTTACAAGAAGTTTTAATATAAGTAATGTTAAAAAAGATGAAATTACAGCTGATTATAAAAATGGTGTTTTAACATTAGAACTACCTAAAAAAGAAATTAAACAACCTGAAAATTTAAAAATAGAAATTAAATAATAAAAAGCTTTAACTAGTTTTAGTTAAAGCTTTTTATTATTTAAAAGTTATATACTTAATTGCACTAAAATTTAAAATAGAACATATTATTTAATGAGGCTTGTTTTTACCTCATTTATAGAAAGGAGAATGCATTTATGGAGTTTGATTTTTTAAATTATATACAACAAAATGCATTAATTTTAATACCAGTATTATATATAATAGGAATATTCATAAGTAAAGCAGAAGATGTAGATAATAAGCATATTCCGATAATACTATTATTTATTAGTATAGTTTTTTCATTAGGTTACTTAGGTATTTCTTTTAATAGTGTAATTCAAGGAGTTTTAATAGCAGGTGTAACTGTTTTAAGTCATCAAATTGTTAAACAACATAATTCTAAAGATAATAATGCTACAAATATAGAAAATGATAAAGATTTAAAAAATGAAAATGATAATATAAAAAATAAAAGTAATTAGTATATTAAAAATAAAGGGGCTACTTAATTTTGCCCCTTTGTTTTATTAATTTTTTAGTTCATTAATATCAAAACTTGAAATTAAGTTATTTAGATTTTCTGTTTGTAAGAATAATTCTTGTGATAATAGTGATGTTTCTTTTGTTATATTAGTATTAGATTGAGCTATAAAAGAAATTTCATGTATTCCTGCATTAATACTTTCTAAAGATTTATATTGTTTATTTGATGAGTTATCAACTTCTACAATAAGATTTGACATATTATTAATATGTTCTATTATACCGGTTAATGTTTTAGCAGTTTCATTTGCCATTTGAGAACCAACTTCAGCCTTTGATATAGAATTTTCTATAAGCTGGCCTGTTTCTTGTGCTGCATTTTTACTTCTTTGAGCTAATTCTCTAACTTCTTCTGCAACTACTGCAAACCCTTTTCCATGATCTCCTGCTCTGGCAGCTTCTACAGCTGCATTAAGTGCTAATAAGTTAGTTTGAAATGCTATATCATTTATAACTTTTATTATTTTAGAAATATTTTTTGAAGCTTCATTTATATCTCCTATTGAGACTAACATTTTTTTCATATCTTCATTACCTAATTTTGCACTTTCTTTTGTTTTTAAAGCAAGTTCATTTGTTTTATTTGTATTAATAGTTGATGTTTTAATTTGTTCAAAAATTGTATCTATAGAATTATCTAATTTTTGTATAGATTCGGCTTGTTCTATTGCACCTTGAGACATTTGCATATTAATTTGAGACATTTGAGCAACATTAGAAGCAACTTGTTTACTAGAATTATTTATTTCTTTAATTAAAGTTCCAAGTTTATCTGAAATCTTATTAATAGAATTTTTTATAATATCAAATTCTCCAATGTATTCTTTATCTATATTTATAGATAAATTACCATCACTAATTTTTTGAAGATTTTCAGAAATTTCAAATATATAATTTCTTATATTTTCTATAGAATAATTTGCTGAAATTTTAATTTGTTCAAAATCACCCTTATATTCTCCTAAAATAGATGTATTAAAGTTTCCTTGTGATATATCTAAAAATACATTTATAACTTCTTCTATAGGTTTAAAACATGTTATTACTAGTTCATTTAAATTATTGCTTAAGATTCTCCAATCTCCATTATAATTATTTTCATTTATTCTAACGGATAAATCTCCCTCTTTTGCACATACTGCAAGATTATTTATTTCATTATTTATTTGTTTTAAATTTTTTTGAAGAAGATTTACTTGATCATTAAATATAGATTTTTTTCCAGGTAATTGTTTAAGTTTTGCATTAAAATTACCATTAGCATATTCATTTATAACATTAAGTATTTCTGTAGTATCTTGTATTAAATATTTTACAGTTTTATTTACTCCTATAGCTACTTGTTTATAATCACCTGTAAATTTTTTTTCGTCTATTTGGTAATCTATATCACCATTTTTAAATTCATTAGATAAAGTATTTATATCGCAAATACATTCTTTAAATATATTTATCATATTGTCTATAGAGTTAGAAAGTTGATCAAATTCTGTTTTACCATCTGTATATAAATTTATAGATAAATTACCGTTAGAAACTTCTGATGCAGAATTTATTAATCTTTTTATAGCATTAAGAATTGATTTAATAACCCAAAATGATATTAAAGTTGCTAAAATCATTACAATAAAAATAATAGATATATTTTCTATATTAAGTTTATGGATATTTTTTAAGTTTAATAAATTTTCTGATTGAGAATTTTCTAATGTGAATTTATATAATAAATTTAGTTTTTGATTTAAAACTTCTGTACTTTTTGCTGCTTCACTATTTATCTTATTTTTACTTACATCTTTAGTTATTAAAATATTAGAAAATTGATCAATATAAGTATTTTTATATTTATTAGCTATTTCAGTAATTTCTGAAAAATATTCTAAGTATTTTTCTTTTTGATTTTCTGATAAATTAGGATCTTGTTTTACTGCATCTATATATTCCTCTTCTAAATAATCTAAAGTATCATATTGATCTTTAAGATCATTTAACTTATCTTCAATATTATTAAAATCCGGATTAATTATAGCCTGAAAACAAGTTATTCTGATATTTGCAAACTCTGTTAAAATTTCTGAACAAATAATTGCTCTTTTTTGAGAAAAATTTATCATTGTTTGATAACTGGAAGTAAGTTTTGAAATTGATAAAACTGAATTAATAGATATTATTAACGAAGCACATACAGTAAATAAAAAGGATAAAATAAGTTTTGTTTTTAATTTCATATTTTTAAATAAATACATAAAAACCCCCCGTTTTCAGTATACAATATAATAAGATAAATTATTTTACTCTATATTATATTTTAATAACGAACTATGTTAAAAAAATTTTATTATTTTATTATATTTTTTTATATATAATAAAGTATAGTTTGTACTTTATTATATCTATGATATATAAATAGATAACTAGTACAAAATTTAATAATTTATTATAAAATTAATTAAGTTTTAAATTTAATTAATTTATAGTAAAATATTAATAAGATAAATATTAAATATTTTAGTAGGAGAGAAACAAATGAAAATATTAGCTTTAAATGGTAGCCCTAAAAAAAATGGAAATACACATGCAGTTTTAGAACTTATAGAAAAAGAAGCATTAAGTCAAGATGTAGAAATAGAAATAATTAATATTGGAGATAAAAATATACATGGATGTATAGCATGTGAATATTGCAAAAGATCAGAAGAAAAAAAATGTGTATTTAAAGAAGATATTTTAAATGAAGTTGTAGAAAAAATGGCTGATGCTGATGGAATAATAATAGGTTCTCCAGTTTATTATGCAGGTATAAATGGAACACTTAAATCTTTTTTAGATAGAGCATTTTATAGTAATAGTCAAAGATTTAAATATAAAGTAGGTTTTGGCTTTACTGTATCTAGACGATCTGGAGAAGTTGCAGCTTTTAATCAAATAAATAATTATTTTAATTTAGCAGAAATGATTATACCACCATCACAATATTGGAATGTTATACATGGATTAACACCTAATGAAGTATTACAAGATGGAGAAGGTATACAAACTATACTTAAAAGTACAAAAAGTATGATATGGCTATTAAAAAATTTAGAATTTTCTAAAGATAGTATAAATAAGCCAGAAAAAGAAAAAAGAGTTGTAACAAATTTTATAAGATAAAAAGCTTGATAAATATCAAGCTTTTAATCATCCATCCTAGAAAATACTTGTAGAAATTTTAAGAAAATATTAATGAAGTCTAAATATAATGTTAGTGCTCCCATTAAAATTACTTTTTTAAAACCTTCACTTTCTTCCATTTCTCCATTACAGTAATTTAGATACATATTTTTTAAAGTTTGCATGTCATATGCTGTTAAACCTATAAATAAAAATAATCCTGCAATACATAAAGCCCAATCTAATCCTGAACTTTTAGTAAAAAATATATTAATTACACTTAAAATTAAAACACCCATTAAAGCCATAATTAAATAGGTACCAAAACCAGTTAAATCTTTATTTGTTGTGGCACCAAATACTGCCATTACACCAAAAGTAACACCTGCTGCTAAAAATGCTTGCATTACAGTTATACCTGTAAAACTTAAAAGTACAACACTAAATGTAACACCATTAAGTACAGAATAAAGAATAAATAAAAATTTTAAAGTACTATATGAAAAAGAATTAATAGCAAACGAAATAAAAAATACTAATATAACTTCAACAATAGGTATTGCAAATAATATCCAAGAATTATTAATAAAGAATAGACTAACTGCGGGTGAATATTTAAATGAATAAGTAATAGCAAATGCAGTTAAAAAAGTTGCAATTAAACCTAAAAACATCAATCCAAATACTTTAGATATAAAAGAATTTAAGTTATTTTGATAATAACTTGTAGTATCTGCTCTCATATAAATCCTCCTTAAATTTTAATTTTGTTTTTATTATATTACATATATATTTAAAATACTATACTAAAATTTTGATAATTATCCATAAACAAGATATTAAGCTAAAATATATAATATATACCATAAATAATTTATTAGTTTTAATCGATTTATTTATTATCAAATAATTTATATGTTGAAAAGAGGTATATTAATGAATTTTAACAATATAAAAATAAAAACAAAACTTTTTATATCATTTGCTTGTATAATTTTAATGTGTTTTTTTATTGGCAATTATGGATTAAAAAATATATATACATTAAATAAAGGATATAATACTCTTATAAATTATCCTATAGAACGAAGTAACATATCTAAAGAATTACAGTCAATAGTCTTAGAAATTCGTATATTAGAATATAAGATAATTAGTAATTTAGGTAGTGGAAGTATTGAAGAATTAGATAAACTTATTGAAAAAATACAAACATTAGAACAAAAATATGAAAAATCTTTAAGTAATGACAATGATATAAATATATTAGATGAGAATGCAAAAAGTAACTATACAAAAATTTTTGATAAAATTAAATTAAAGACTGATGAATTTTTAAAAAAATATAATAATTTAAAAAATATTAAACTTGATGAAGATAATATGATATTTTATAAAGAAAATATAGATTCACTAAAAGAAATAAGTTCTATGCTTGATCAATTAAATAAAATAGATAATATTGTTATAGAAGATAGATTACAAAATGCAAATGATTATATGAAAAATACATTTATAGTAACACTTATTTTAACTATATTAGTTATTATTATATCTATCATTTTTGCTACGCTATCTATTACTAGAATAAGTAAAAGTATAAATTTTATTATAGATGCTGCATATAAAATATCTAAAGGAGATTTAAAAGTAAATTTAAAAACAAATAGTAAAGACGAATTTGGACTACTATCAAATAGCATATATAATATGGTAAATATTTTTCATAATTTAACAAACGAAATTGAAATACTTTCTAAAGAATTGGAAGAACATGGAGACATAGATTATAGAATAAATGAAGAAATATTTGAAGGTGATTATAAAAATGTAGTTAATGGTATTAATAATGCTATAGCTGGATTAGTAGGAGATATAAACACAACTTTAGATGTAATTTTAGATTATGGAAATGGAAATTTTGATGTAAAAGTAAAACAGTTTCCTGGTAAAAAAGTAATATTAAATAATGCTATAAATCAATTACAAAATAATTTAAAAGAAATAAGTGAAGATATAAATACTTTAGCTATATCAGCATATAATGGAAATTTAAGTAATAGCATTAATACTAAAAAATATAATGCTATGTGGAAAGAAATAGCTAAAAATTTAAACAATTTATTAGTAGCATGTGAAAATCCTATAAAAGAAATATCTTTAGCATTTGACAATATTTCTAAAGGTAAATTTGATACTCTTATAGAGGGGGATTATTCAGGAGACTTTGCTAAAATAAAGGAAACAGCGAATTTATCAATACTTACAATAAGAGAGTATATAGTGGAAATATCTACTGTATTACAAGAAATAGCAGTTGAAAATTTATCTGTTAGTATAGATAGAGAATACCTTGGAGAATTTACAAATATAAAGGATTCTATAAATAGAATAACTAGTAATTTAGGAGTACTTATTAAAAATATAAATGAATCTATTTTTAAAGTTTATTCAAATGCAGAACAAATATCTAAAGCAAGTATTAAAATGGCACAAGGGGCAACAGAACAAAATATAGCAGGAGATAGATTAGCATTAACAATAGATACTATTTTTAATCAAATAAAAGATAATACTAAAAATGCAAATGAAACAAGTAATATTACTATAGATACTAAAGAAAATACTGCAATTGGAAATGATTATATGAAAAGAATGTTAATTTCTATGAAAGAAATTAATGATTCATCAGAAAATATATCAAAAATAATAAAAGTAATAAATGATATAGCATTTCAAACAAATTTATTAGCATTAAATGCGGCAGTAGAAGCTGCAAGAGCAGGAGAACATGGAAAAGGTTTTGCTGTTGTTGCAGAAGAAGTTAGAGAATTAGCACAGCGCAGTAAAAATGCAGCTCAAGAAACTAGTGAACTTATAGAAAATTCTATTTTAAAAGCTGATATTGGTAGTAAAACAGCAAATCAAACAGCAGAAGTTTTAAAAACTATAGTAGATGAAATTAATAATATATCTGATTTAATTTTAGAGGTTGCTAAAGCTTCTAATGAACAAACTAAATCATTAGAAGAAATAGTATCAAATACAAATCAAATATCTTCTGTTGTTCAGGTAAATGTTACTATATCAGAAGATATTGCTTCAGTAGCTCAGGAATTATTTTCACAAACTGAATTATTAAAATCTTTATTTAGTACTTTTAAACTATAAAATTTAATTAAAAAAAGAACTAGTAAATATAAAATTAGTTCTTTTTTTATTTTTTAAATAAATTTAATAAATATATAATATCTATATTATACTAATTTAAAAAATGTATAAAATTTAAACTATTATAAATTATATAAAATTGATAGACAATGTACAATTTTTGATGTAAAATTCATGTTATATAAATTAATTTGAAGTAAACTTATAGGAGGACAAAATGAGTTTGTATGAAAATTGGTTAAAACAAGCCTATAATGATCAAGGTAGAAGTATAAAATCTGTATGGGATGTTTATATTCCACAAGAACAAAAAATTTATGAAGATATTTTAGAAAATAAGATAACTAATATAAAAGGAACAGTTCTTTCACTAGCTGAAAAATATAATATGAGTAATGAATTTATTTGTGGTTTTTTAGATGGTATAAATGATGCATCTGAAAATCCAATATCTATTAAAGATTTAACAGAAACACAAGAAATTTCTTTAGACATAGATTTAAAAAATCTTTATAAGAAAATGGTTCAATATAAAGCTCAACATCTATGTGATTTACCTCAGTGGGATAATATTTTTACAGAAGAAGAAAGAAATAATTTGTATATAGATCAAAAAAATTCTCGTACTGTTGTAAAAGGAGCAAAAATAGGTAGAAATGAACCTTGTCCATGCGGTAGTGGGAAAAAATATAAGAGATGCTGTGGTGCTAAGTGATAACTCTTATAGAAAAGATTGGGTTTCCACTTTCAGATGAAAATATCAGTGTAATAGAATCATGTGCTAAAATTATTAAAAATGGTGGCTTAGTTGCATTTCCTACAGAAACAGTTTATGGGTTAGGTGCTAATGCTTTAATTCCAGATGCAGTTAAAGGAATTTATGCGGCAAAAGGTAGACCATCTGATAATCCACTTATAGTGCATATTAATGATATAGATACTTTAAATTTAATTGCAAAAAATATTTCTAATAAAGCAATGCTTTTAATAGATAAATTTTGGCCAGGACCACTAACAATAATTTTTGATAAAACTGATGTTATTCCTAAAGAAACTGCAGGGGGTCTTGATACTGTAGCAGTAAGAATGCCAAAAAATGAAATAGCTAAATTACTTATTGATAAAAGTGGTGTTCCAATAGCTGCACCTAGTGCAAATTTATCTGGAAAGCCAAGTCCGACAAAAGCAAGTCATGTTATAGATGATTTAAATGGAAAAGTAAATGCTATAATAGATGGAGGAAGTTCTGATATAGGGCTTGAATCAACAGTTATAGATATGTCTACCGATATTCCATGTATTTTAAGACCAGGTGCTATAACAAAATCTATGATAGAAAGCGTTATTGGTAATGTAATATTAGATAAAAATTTATTAAATGAACATGAAAAACCAAAATCACCTGGTATGAAATATAAACATTATGCACCAGATGCTGATATAATTTTAGTTCAAGGTAATAATATAAATAATGTAGTTAATAAAATTATAGAATTATCTAATAGTTACACAAATAAGAATATAGGAATAATATGTACAGAGGAAACTAAAGATTTCTATAAAAATTATAATAATGTAATATCATTAGGTAGTAAAAATAATACAGAAACAATTGCTAAAAATCTTTTTGATACATTTAGAGAATTTAATAAATTAAATGTTGATATAATATTTGCAGAGGGTTTGCCTGAAGAAAATTTAGAACTTGCCATTATGAATAGATTGAAAAAAGCATCTGGATATAATATTATAAATGTGTAAAAGAGGTTATATATTATGATGTATGAAGTTTTATTTGTGTGTACAGGCAACACTTGTAGAAGTGCTATGGCTAAAGCATTATATCAAAAACGTTGTGAAGATGAAGGCATTAAATTTGTAGGAGAATCTGCTGGAATATATGTTCCTTATCCTGATGTAGCAAATAAAATGGCTGTAAAAGCTATGCAAATTTATAATATAGATTTAAGTAATCATATTGCAACGCAAATAACAAAAGAAGATATTTTAAACTCTAAAGTAATTTTAACTATGACAGATCATCATAAACAAATATTAATAAATAATATAAGTGGAATAAGTGAAAAAGTATTTACTTTTTATGAATATGTTTTTAATGAAAAAAAAGATGTAGAAGATCCTTATGGAAAAGACTTTAAAGAATATATTAAAATTGCAGAGGAACTTAAAACTTTAGTAAATAGTATGAAACTTAGCTAGGAGGATATAAATTATATGATAGCCTTAGGTTGTGATCATGCAGGTGTAAAATTAAAAAATTTTATATTAAATTATTTTAAAGAAAATAATATACCATATATAGATTTTGGACATTTTGATGAAACTTCTACAGATTATCCAATTTATGCAGAAGAAGTATGTAATGCAGTATTAAGTAATAAATGTGAAAAAGGTATATTAATTTGTGGAACAGGTATAGGTATGTCTATAGCTGCAAATCGTCACAAAGGAATTAGATGTGCACTTTGTGGTGATGTTTTTTCTGCAAAAGCTACTAGAGAACACAATAATGCAAATATTTTAGCTTTAGGAGCCCGAGTTGTTGCAGAAGGCTTAGCATTAGAAATTGTAAAGGCTTTTTTATCTACAGAATTTTCTAACGGAGAAAATCACGTAAGAAGAATTGAACTTTTAGAAAAATAAAAATATATTTTAGGAGGAAAAAATGAGTAATTTACATATTGTAAAACATCCATTAGTAGAAAATAAGGTATCTATGTTACGTAATAAAGAAACAGGTAGTAAAGAGTTTAGAGAAATAGTTGAAGAAATAGCTATGTTACTTTGTTATGAAGCAACTCGCAATACACCTGTTACAGAAGTAGAAATAGAATCTCCACTTGGCAAATTTAATGTTAATATGGTAGAAAAGAAATTCGGAGTAGTTCCTATATTAAGAGCTGGATTAGGTATGTTAGAAGGTATGTTAAAATTAATTCCAACAGCAAAAGTTGGTCATATAGGTTTATATAGAGATCCTAAAACTTTAGAACCTGTAGAATATTATTGTAAATTACCTGTTGATGCTGAAGATAGAGAAATATTTCTTATAGATCCAATGCTTGCAACAGGCGGAACAAGTATAGCAGCTATACAATTTCTAAAAGAAAAAGGTGTAAAAAATATTAAATTATTATGTTTAATAACTTGTCCAGAAGGTGTTGAACATGTTCAAAAAGAACATCCAGATGTAGAAATCTATACTGCAGCACATGATGAAAAATTAAATGATCATGGATATATAATTCCTGGTCTAGGTGATGCTGGGGATAGATTATTTGGAACAAAATAAGAGGGGATGAGTACCTTGTACGAAACTCATAATTGGATTGTTTATACAGTTGCCTTTATAATAGCATTTTTTATATCATTATTATTCACACCTATATCCAAAAAGTTATCTTTAAAAGTTGGCGCTGTAGATTATCCAAAAGAAAGAGGTCTACATAAAGAACCTATTCCTAGAATGGGTGGTATAGCAATAGTTTTAGGTTTTTTAGTAGCAATGTTATTACTTATGCCTTTTGTAGAACAATTAAGAAGTAAACAATTTTTGGGATTTTTTATAGGTGTTTCTATAATAGTCGTACTAGGTATATTTGATGATATATATGATTTAAGAGCAAAATTAAAATTTACAATTCAAATGATAGCAGCATTAGTAGTTGTTTTTACAGGTACTCGTATAAATTTAAGTTTATGGCCTTTTGCAGAGTTTTTAGAACCATTTAGCCCTGTTTTCACTATTTTTTGGATTGTTGGGGTAACAAATGCTGTTAATTTCATAGACGGAGTTGATGGACTTGCAGCAGGAGTTTCTAGCATATGCTCTTTTGTTATTTTAGTTTTATGTATTTTAACAGGAAGTCCATTAGCTATAATTTTTACATCGGCTTTAGCAGGTAGTTGTTTAGGATTTTTACCACGTAATTTTAGTCCTGCTGAAATTTTTATGGGTGATACAGGTGCAACTTTTTTAGGTTTTGTCTTAGCTGTTTCTTCTATAATAGGAGTTTTTAAAAGCTATGCATTATTAGCTGTAGTTATTGCTATTTTTAGTATGGCATTTCCTATTTTAGATACATTTTTTGCTATGATACGTAGAACTTTAAAAGGTCAATCTGTTATGCAAGCTGATAGGGGTCATTTACATCATAGACTAATAGATGCAGGATATTCTCATAAACAAGCTGTTATTATTTTATATTCTTTAAGTGCTATTACGGGAATGATTGCTATTTTAATTGCCATAAAAGATATTTATGTTTTAATATGTGCATTAATATTAAGTTTAGTTTTAAGCTGTACAGTATATGTTTATAAAAAAAGAATGAATTAATTTGATATTTGAAGAATGCTAAAAGCCATTGTTATGTTTTATCGTAACAATGGCTTTTTTGTTATGCGAAATTTAATGTGTAATTTTAAAAAGCGACAAATATTATTTACTACAAACTTTATAATTATTTATATGTTAAAGGTGAATTATTTATGACTATTTTTATAAATTTTTTAAGGGGGATTTTTATGGAAAAAGTTGCTGTAACGGATCAAAAGTTAACTTTTAAACAAAAATTGGGATTAATTTTAACTAGAAATAATTCTAGTACTATAATAATGAGTTTATGTGCATTTTTTTTAGGAAGAGTAGCAGTTTTTCAATTTATGAATCCTGTTTCAATTGCTTTTATAGGTAATTTTATTGGTAAAGGATATAAATTTTATACCGTAAGTTTTTTTACAGCTATAGGAATACTTACAAAGTTTGAAGGTCTATACTTTTTTAAATATCTTTTAGCTATTATACTTTTAGCTGCTCTAGATTCTTTATCAAAAGTATGGGATTCGGAATTAAGAGACTTTATAAAAGCAATTGCATGCTTTGTAGCAGTTTTTATACCTGGATTTTTAATATCTTATGTATATGGTAGAAGTTTATACTTTACATTAATGTCATTGTTAGAAGGAGTATTAGTTTTTTCTCTAGTTTTTATTTTAAAAGATGGTTTAAAAATATTAGATGGTTCTTTAAATAAAAAAGTAATAACAACAGAACAATTAATAAGTTTATCTATTTTATTAGGAGCTATAGTATCAGGAGCTTCTGATGTTTATATAGGTGGTATATCAGTAAAAATTATTTTATGTACTTTTATAGTTATGGTTATGAGTTATAGAGGAGGAAGTACTTTAGGAACAACTACAGGTGTATTATTAGGATTTATATTAAGTATAGCTGGTAATACAAGTTTTACTTTTGTAGGGATATTAAGTATAGCTGGAATGATAGCTGGTATTATGAAAGATATAGGTAAGTTTGGAACTATATTAGGATTTTTAGTTGGTTCTACATTAACAGCATTATATTTAGATAATTCATTTTTAAATATGAATAATTTATATAGCATAGTTTTAGGAGATATATTATTTATATTAGTACCTCATAATTTTTATTTTAATATTATTAATCTTATAGATTCTAATATGGACGCTACAGAAGATTATCTTGATAGAGTAAAAGAATTAACTGTATATAAATTAAATAGTTTTGCAAAATCTTTTCAAAAACTTGCTGATACTTTTAATTGTATATCAGAGAAAAAAATATCATTAGATCAAAATGATATTTCTAGATTAATAGATGATATTGCTGATAAAACATGTGTCAATTGTTCAAATAAAGATATTTGTTGGAAAAAAAATTTTTATAATACATATCAATTATTATTTTCTATGCTAGCTATTTGTGAAAAAAATGGAAATATATCTAATAGAGATATTCCAAGTGACTTTTCTAGCAATTGCTTAAATTTAGATAAATTTATTGATAATGTTAATAGAACTTTTGAAATTTACAAAAATAATTTAATTTGGCATAATGAAATTATAGAAAGTAGAGATCTTGTATCACAACAATTAAATGGTGTATCTAATATTATAAAAAATTTATCACAAGAATTAGATATAGAATTTAATTTTAAAACAGTTTTAGAGCAAAATCTATTAAAAGAATTAAATAAAAATAAAATAGAAGTAGATAGTTTAATAATTTTAGAAAATAAATTAGGTAAATATGAAATAACTTTAAATCATAGTACTATGCCAAATATGAAACAATTAATATCTATAACTAATAAAGTTTTAAATAGAAAAATGAAAAAAGAAGAATCTTTTAAAGAATATGCTTTTATGAATAAAAATAATACATTTAAATTAAGACTTGTTGAGGAAGAAAAATTTAATATAGCAACAGGGGTATCTAGAGCAACAAAGGATGAAAGTAGAGAATCTGGTGATAGTTACTCATTTATGAGTTTAAGAGATGGACAAAGTTTATTAGCTTTAGCTGATGGAATGGGTTCTGGTAAAAAGGCAAAAGATGAAAGTAATGCAACTATAGAATTATTAGAAGACTTTGTAGATACAGGTTTTGATAAAGAAACTGCTATAAAAATTATTAATTCTATACTTGTTTTAAAATCAACAGAAGATACTTTTTCTACTTTAGATTTATGTTTTATAGATTTATATACAGGATTAGCAGAATTTATAAAAATTGGAGCTTCATCTACATTTTTACTTAGAGATGGATCTGTTCAAGTAATAAGAAATGATAATTTACCAATGGGTATGTTAAATACTGTAGATATAGATGTCACTAATAAAAGACTTAAAGAAGGTGATATTATTGTTATGATTACAGATGGATTAACAGAACTTGATTTAGATTCTGCAGATAAAGAAGAGTGGATATTAAAAGCATTACAAAATTTTAAAAGTTATAATCCTCAAGATATTTCAGATTATTTATTAAATGAAGCTTTAAAAATATCTAATAATAAAGTAAAAGATGATATGACCATTATGGCATCAAGAGTATGGGAAAAAGTGTAAATGAATAATTTGTATATATTAAAATACAACTGGTAAAACTTCTTATATAATATTTAAAATTTATATAGGAGGTTTTTCATGGGCAAATCTAATAAAAAAGTGATTTGTATAAATGGAGATGATTCCAAATTATACGATCAAGTTATTTTTATTATGAAAGATGGAATAAATAATATAAATGAAAATAATAAAAAACCTATAGATTTTGTATTTGAAGCGGAAAAAATTATAAATGCACATATAAATAATGACAAAAATATAAAAAAACAAGAAATAACAAATGTAACAACTCGAACTAAAGATGGTATTCAACAAATTGTAATAAAAAAAAGTGGTAAATTTGATATTATTTTAAATATATTTATGTTAGTATGTTGTATAAGTCTAGCTTCAATAATTCTTATGAAATTTTATATATAATAACTAAATAGTTTAAATTTTTAAATAAAAATGTTATTATTATAAAAAAGCATAAATGAGGAATATAATTATGATAAATACTGTTTTAGAGACGGTAAAAAAATATAATATGTTAAATATAGGAGATGGAGTGGTGCTAGGTGTATCTGGAGGAGCAGATTCGGTAGCACTATTTCATGTGTTTTTATATTTAAAACAAAAGTATAATTTAAAATTAATTTGCGTACATGTTAATCATGGTATAAGAAAAGAAGAGGCAATTAGAGATCAAGAGTTTGTTAGAGAACTTTGTAATAAATTAAATATCCCAATAAAGGTTTTTAAAGGAGATATACCCAAAATAGCCAAAAATTTAAAACAAACAGAAGAAGAAGCAGGTAGAAATTTTAGATATGAGATGTTTAATAAAGTTCTTAAAGAAGAAAATTTTAATAAAATAGCTGTAGCTCATAATTTAAATGATCAAGCAGAAACTGTTATAATGAGAATATTTAGAGGTTCTGGATTAAAAGGATTAGGTGGTATTTTACCAGTTAGAGATAATATTATACGACCTTTAATAAATTGTAGTAGAAATGATATAGAAATTTTTTGTAGTAATAATAATATAAGTTATATTACAGATAGTACAAATAAAGAAACAGATTATTTAAGAAATAAAATAAGAATAGATTTATTACCATACATACAAAAGGAATTTAATTCTAATATTGTTGCTACTCTTGCTAAAACAGCAGAAATATTACAAGAAGAAGAAAAATATATTTATTCTGAAAGCTTAAATGCTTATAAAAATTGTGTTATAAAAAATTCATATGGTTTAGAAATAGATCTTTTAAAATTAAAAAAATATTCTAAAAATATTATAACAAGAGTTGTAAGGATATGTTTTGAAAATTATAACAGTAAACTATATAATATATCCTCTAAACATGTTGATATGGTTGAAAATTTAATAAACAATACATCAGGAAAAAAAGTGAATTTACCAAATAGTATTATTGCAGAAAAAATATATGATACTATAATTATTTATAATAATAGTGAAGAATTAAACTTTTTATATGAAATAAAAATGGGATGTTTTGAATATATAAAAGAGTTAAATTATTATATAAGTTGTAATAATAAAAAAATTTCAAAAGAACATTTTATTAATACATGTACATATATTTTTAACTATGATAAAATAAACAATGATATTGTTTTAAGGAATAGAAAGCCTGGTGATAAAATATATATAAAAAAATTAGGTGGAAATAAAAAAATTAAAAATTATTTTATAGATAATAAAATTCCACGATATAAAAGGGATTTAATACCATTATTAGCGGATGGAAATAATATTATATTATTAATGCACAAAGATGGAATTACTAATGATATTTATAAAGTTAGTAACATGTCATACGATAAGAAAATATATATTCAACTATGGGAGGAAAAAAATGAGCCATAAACTAGATGTTTTAATATCTGCAGAAGAAATACAACAAAGATTAGATGAATTAGCAGAAGAAATTAAAAAAGATTATGAAGGAAAAGAGTTAACACTTATTTGTATTTTAAAAGGTGGAGTAATGTTTTTAGTAGATTTAGCTAGAAGATTACCACCTGATAGTATAGAGTTAGATTTTATGGATGTTTCAAGTTATGGTGATGAATTTAAAAGTAGTGGTGTTATAAAGGTAGATAAAGATTTAAAAAATCCTATAACTAATAAACATGTTTTACTTGTAGAAGACATCATAGATACTGGTAGAACTTTAAGCTATTTACAAAAACATCTAATATCACAAAAACCAGCAAGTTTAAAATTTTGTACATTATTAGATAAACCTGAAAGACGTGTTGTTAAAGATATAATTCCAGATTATATTGGATTTACAATTCCAGATAAATTTGTATTAGGGTATGGCTTAGATTATTTACAAAAGTATAGAGGATTACCTTATATAGGTGTGATGATGCAAGAATAAATTGTAAGGAGGAAGATTGTTTGAAGAATAAGTCAAATGGTGGCTGGAGTTTATATATGGTTGTAATGCTTATGGCTATATTGTCCATATTTATAGCATATGTCACCTTGATGGGTAATAGTAGCAATACACCCACATACTCTTATGGTGATTTATTAAATGATATTAAATCAGGAAAAGTAACAAAGTTAGAGATAAGTGCTAATACTGATGTTACTGGAGCAGGAAAAGCAAGAGCATATTTTAGTACTGGAGATAGTAAAACAGTAAACTTTTTTGGGATGGAAACATTTACTAGTTTTGTTATGCACTATCAAGACATATATAATTTTAAAGTTGATACATTAAACCCACCGAGAATTAGTGTTTTACAGTTATTCGTACCTATAATGATTTTTATTTTTATAATTATATTTATGTCTCTTATAATGAATAAATCTCAAAGCTACTCTAGTGGTAGTAATAAAGTTATGAACTTTGGAAAAAGTAGAGCAAAGATATATTTAGATACTAAGAAAAGCGTTATGTTTTCTAATGTTGCAGGATTAGATGAAGAGAAAAAAGAAGTAGAAGAATTAGTAGATTTTCTAAAACAACCAAAAAAATATATAGATATAGGTGCACGTATTCCTAAAGGTGTTTTACTTGTAGGACCTCCGGGTACTGGTAAAACATTATTAGCTAAAGCAATTGCAGGAGAAGCAGGAGTTCCTTTTTTAAGTATAGCTGGTTCTGATTTTGTTGAAATGTTTGCAGGTGTTGGGGCATCTAGAGTTAGAGATTTATTTGAACAAGCTAAAAAGAATGTTCCTTGTATAGTTTTCATAGATGAAATTGATGCTGTAGGAAGGAAAAGAGGCGGTAGTTTTAGTGGAGGTAATGATGAAAGAGAACAAACATTAAATCAATTATTAGTTGAAATGGATGGATTTGGTGTTAATACTGGAATAATAATTATTGCAGCTACTAATAGACCAGATATTTTGGATCCTGCATTACTTCGTCCAGGAAGATTTGATAGACAAGTAGTGGTTGATAGACCTGATGTCAAAGGAAGAAAAGAAATTTTAGAAGTACATGCTAAAGGAAAAGCATTAGATGAAAATGTTGATTTACAAATAATAGCACAGACTACTCCAGGTTTTACAGGTGCAGATTTAGAAAATTTATTAAATGAAGCGGCACTGTTATCAGCAAGGGAAAATAAGAAAAAAATATATATGGAAGAGTTAAGAAAAGCATTTGTTAAGATAGGTATTGGTACTGAAAAAAAGAGTAAAGTAATATCTGAAAAAGAAAGAAAAATTACTGCATATCATGAAGCAGGCCATGCTATTTTAGAAGAAATGCTTGAAGAACTTGACGGAGTTCATATGATATCTATTATTCCTACAGGTAGAGCTGGTGGATATACAATGCAATTACCAGGAGAAGATAAATCATATCTTTCTAAAACAAGAATGAAACAAGAAATTATGTCTTTATTAGGCGGAAGAGCCGCAGAAGAAATTGTATTTGGAGATATAACAACTGGTGCGTCTAATGATATAGAAAGAGCTACATCTATAGCTAGAAATATGGTTACTAAGTATGGTATGAGTGATACATTAGGACCTATTCAATTTGGTGAAGAAAATAGTATGTATTTAGGGCAAGATTCATCATACAGTAAAAATTATGGTGAAAAAGTTGCAACTACTATAGATAATGAAGTTAGTCAAATTATAACAGAAGCATATAATAACGCTAAAGATATTATAAAAAGTAACATCGATATATTGAATAAAGCTGTAAATTTACTTATGGAAAAAGAAAAAATAACAGGTAAAGAATTTAGAGATTTATTCCCATATGGAGTACTACCAAATAAAAATATACAAGAAAATAAAAATAATACATTTTTAGAAGAAGAATAAAAAAAAGACCTCTTTTATTATAAAGAGGTCTTACTTTTTTTATAAGAATTTATTTAGTTAGCATTTGCTAAATTAGAATTTTCATTAGTTTTTTCTTTATTTTTGTTAGGTAATATTAGATTTATAATTATACCAACTATACTTGCTAATGCTACACCAGATAAACTAAATTGAGATCCAAATAAATTTAAATTAATAGTAGTTTTACCTAATCCTATTACAATTATTACAGAACATATTATTAAATTACGTTTGCTACCAAAATCTAAGTTATTTTCTACAAATATTCTAAATCCAGATGATGCTATTATTCCAAATAACAATATACTTACGCCACCTATTACAGGTTGAGGAATAAATTGTATTATGGCATTTAAAGGACCTATAAAGGATATAAGTATTGCTAAAATAGCTGCCCAAGCTATAACCCAAACACTATAAACTTTTGTAATTGCCATTACACCAATATTTTCACCGTATGTTGTATTAGGTGCTCCTCCTAATAGACCTGCTATAATTTCTGCTATACCATCTCCTAAAATAGATTTATCTAGTCCAGGATCTTTAATAAAGTTTGTACCAACTACATTATTTGCTACATAAATATGACCTATATGTTCTGCTAGTGTAACAAATGCTACAGGTACCATTAATATTATTGCATTTAAGTTAAACACTACTTTATGAGGTTGAATAGGATTTGTAAATATAGGAGTATTTGCAATAATCTCTAATTGTTCTTTAGATATAACGCCTATAGCTATTGAAGCAATATAACCTACTATTATTGCACATAAAATTGGTATAACACTAAATATACCTTTAAAATATACACTACCAATTATACCTACAGATAGTGTTAATAATGATATAAAAATTGCTTTATTTTTTCCTATAACTTCAAAATGTGAATTTGGTGATAATCCTGCCCACTCAATAGCTGTAGGAGCAAGTCCTAGACCAATAACTAAAACTATAGAACCTACTACTACAGGAGGTAAAACAGATTCTATCCAATTTGTACCTGTTTTATATATTATTATTGATATTATTAGGTATACAATACCGCATATTACAATTCCTCCAAATACTGCATCTTGGCCGTACATTTGTGTTACCGAAAGCATTGGTGTAATAAATGCAAAAGATGATCCAACATATGAAGGTAATTTTCCTCTTGTACAAATTATGTATGCAAGTGTTCCTAGACCACTTGTAAGTAAAGCAGTTGTTGGATTAATTCCTGTTAATAACGGTACTAAAATTGTTGCACCTACCATAGCAAATAAATGTTGTAAGCTAAGGGGTAGCGTTTTTCTTAATGGAAGTTTTTCTGACACACCAATAATATTGTTATTCATAAATAATCTCCTTTAGTTATAAAAATTAATTATATTTTAATATTGCACAGTCGTTTCCATCAGTTTCTTTAAAACAAACAGATACAATTTCATCTTTAGATGTAGGTATATTTTTACCGATATAATCAGCCCTTATAGGTAATTCTCTATGGCCACGATCTATTAAAATTGCAAGTTGTATAGAATTAGCTCTGCCATTATTTAATATACATTCTATTGCAGCCCTTGCTGTTCTACCTGTGTATAAGACATCATCTACAATTATTACTTTTTTATTTTTTGTTTCTATATCTAATTTTGAAGATTTTAAAATAGGAGTTTTACAAATTGTTGTGAGATCATCTCTATAAAATGTTATATCAATAGTTCCAACAGGTATTTTTATACCTTCAATTTCTTCTATGAAATTACTTATTCTTTGTGCCATAGGCACTCCTCTTGTTTTTATACCAAATAAAACAATATTTTCAATACCTTTATTTTTTTCTATTATCTCATGAGATATTCTTTTTAAAGATCTTTCAATAGCTTGTTGGTCTAAAAGTATATTCTTTACTTTCATAAAATAACCCTCCTTTTTAATTAAAAAAAGCATTTACACAAGGTAAATGCTTTTATACATAAATAGTGAGATTAATTTTAATATAAAATCTTCTAAATTATAAAATTAATCTTTAAAACTATAAAATTGTACTTATTAATAACATTACCTTATGATCTCACAGAATCACCTTTAAAGGTATAAATTTTAACGTATTATATCATAGCGTTTATTTTTTTACAAGTATAAATTTTATTAGACAAAAATTTATAAGTAAATTATACTATAAATATATCTATTAAAGGTGTGATATAATGTTTTTAAAATTTTACCAAGAACTATATAAAAATTTTATAAAAAATGGATTTAATAGTATGAAAGGTTTTTCTGATAAAGAAAATATATCAGAAGATACAAAATTTATAGGTGTTGGGAAAAGTACTTCATCAAGTGTTCTATATGTAGTTATAATATTTAATATGAATATATTAAGTATAGAAGAACTTTATAAAATAAGTGTAAATTATACTAGACTATTTGATAATATAAGGAAAAATGACAATTTTAAAAATGTTATAATAACTAATATTCTTTTAACAGAAAATTATAATGATAAAGTAAATTATATTATAGAAAATTTAAAACCATTTGAATCAAATACTATAAATAATATTTTTTGGGGAGTTCAATTAGATATTAAAAAAATAATTATAAATGAAAATAATCCAACAAAGATTATTAATATAAAAGATATTATTTTAGAATGTCTTAATTTAATTGATGAGCAAAGTATAAATTATTCTTATGAAAAAAGTATAAACCATTTAACAGAACTTGGATTAGAAGAACAAGTAAATAAAATAAAGGAAAAAACTTCAAAAAATACGTTAACTATAGGTTTAATTTTAATAAATTTTATTATGTTATTTGTTTTAGAATTTAATGGTGGATTTTATAATTTAGATACATTAATAAAATTTGGTGCTTTAGTACCAGATAGAGTTATTAATAATAAAGAATATTATAGATTATTTTTAACAGCTACTTTGCATAGTGGATTTACTCATCTTTTATCTAACTCTATTTCTCTATATATATTTGGTAGTAGAGTAGAGAGATTTTATGGAGAAAAAAATTTTTTTGTAATATACTTATTTTCTATATTTACATCTAGTATATTTAGTATAATTTTTACAAACAACGTTTCTGTAGGAGCTTCTGGAGCAATTTTTGGAACAATTGGTGCTTTAGGAGTAATGACAAAAGTGTTTAATAATGATATAGAAGGATTTGATTTTTATTCAATTTTTATATATGTTATTATAAGTATTTTATTAGGATTTGAAGATAGAAATATAGATAATTTTGGACATTTAGGTGGATTAATAGGAGGAATTTTAATATCATTAATAATATGTTATTTTATGAAAAAAGATAACAATAAAAATATTTATTAGAAGGTGAGTTTTATATATATACCTAAAAGCGTAGATTTTATAATAGATACACTAAATAAAAATAATTATGAAGCTTTTATAGTAGGTGGTTGCGTAAGAGATGGCATTATGAATAAAAGTCCTAAAGATTTTGATATAACTACATCTGCTAAACCTATGGAAATAAAAAAGCTATTTTCTAAAACTATAGATACAGGAATACAACATGGAACAGTAACAGTAGTAATTGATAGTGTAAATTATGAAGTTACTACATATAGAATAGATGGTAATTATAATGACTGTAGAAGACCAGAAAAGGTTACTTTTACAAATGATTTAAAAGAAGATTTATTAAGAAGAGATTTTACAATTAATGCAATAGCATACCATAAAAATTTAGGATTTATAGATCCTTTTAATGGTATTTTAGATATAAATAATAAAATTATAAAAGGCGTTGGAGATCCAGACAAAAGATTTAAAGAAGACGCATTGAGAATATTGAGATGTATAAGATTTTCTGTACAGCTTGGATTTAGTATAGAAGATAATACTTATAAAGCTTTATTAAATAATATAGAACTAATTAAAAATATTAGTGTAGAACGTATAAGAGATGAATTAGAAAAATTATTTTTAGGAGAATATCTAGAAAATATAAAATATTTATTTGATTCAAATGTATTAAAGTATATAAATACAGATCTTTATAATTATTTACAAAATAATTTTTATCATAATATTTCATTTTTAAAAAAATGTGATTTAAATATAATAGATCGATTAGTTATTATATTTAAAGATATAGATCTTAAAGTTTTAAATAATATTTTAAAATATTTAAAATTTAGCAATAAAGAGATTAAGTGTATTTATACATTAGTAGAAAATATAAATATTGATATATATTCTGAAGAATATATAATTAGGAAGTATATGAGTAAATTAGGTGTAGATTTATTTTTTAGACTATTAAATTTAAAACAAATATTAGGCTATAATATAGAAAATATAAAAACTATTGCTAATAATATTTTAAAGAGAAAAGATCCTTTAACCTTAAAAGATTTGTATATAAATGGTAATATTATAAAAAGTAAAAATATATGTTCTGATAAAAATATAGGAAAAGTTTTAAATTATATTTTAGATTTAGTTCTTAAAGATATATCTTTAAATAATGAAAATACACTAATTAATTTGTGTGAAGAATTTTGTAATAATGAAAAAAATAAAACCTTCTAAAAAGAAGGTTTTATTTTTATAGGAGTATTTTTAATGATAAAAATTAATGTACCTTTAAATTTTAGATCTATGTATATTATGCATCCATTTATCTGTTTTTTATACTATATAACTTATTTTTTTATAATATGCATTTTTAATCATCCTATAATTATAATTTTAAGTCTTTTATTTTCTATTTTACAATATAAGTATTTTTTAAATTATAAATTTAAATTTTATAAATTTAAATTTTATTTAATAATGTGTATATTTATATTATTTACTAATATTTTTTTTAATAGAAGAGGTTGTACAATTATATTTTACTTATTTGATAAACCTATAACATTTGAATCATTCTTATATGGAATATATATTTTAATATTTGCCATAACAACTTTTATAATATTTAAATTATTAGATAAAATATTAGGAAGAAGTAAAATACTGTATTTATTTGGTAAATATTTTCCTCAAACAAGTTTTTTATTATCACTTACTTTATCATTTTTTACAGTATTAGAAGAAAAAGCTAGAAATTATCTCTTAATTCAAAAAAATAGAGAAGATAATAAAAAAATTAGTTTGAAGAATAATCTTGATATATTTTTGGGATTTACTATATTAAGTTTAGAAGATTCAATGATATCTGCAGAAATTTTAAAATCTAAAGATTATGGTTTATTTAAAAGAAGTTCTTATAGAAATTATAATTTTAAAATAATGGATTTATTTTTAACTTTTGTAATAGTATTTATAATTTTTGTATGTTTATATAGTAAAATAAAAAATATTATAAAATATAGTTATTACGATAGTTATAAAGTTTTATTTATAGATAAAAATTTTATTTTAATCTTAATATGTTTATTAATATTTTTTATAGCACCATTTTTAATTGATATTTTAGGAATAATAAAAAGGAGTTTTTATAGATGGAAATTTTAGAACTTGAAAATTTTTCTTTTAAATATGCTTTATCTCAAAGTAATAATTTAAGTAATATAAGTATGGCAGTAAATGAAGGCGATATTATTCTTATTTTTGGAGAGAGTGGGTGTGGTAAAAGTACATTACTAAAATGTTTAAAAGAAGAAATTTTACCTGTTGGAGCTTTATCTGGAAAAAGAAATATAAATGTAAATTCTAAAGATATAGCTATAGTTTTACAAAATATAGAATCAATATTTATTAATAATAAAGTAATAGATGAAATAGTATTTCAAATGGAAAATAGAAATTACAGTAAAATAGATATGCAAAAATCTCTAGCAGAAATTGTTAATTTTTTTGGAATAGAAAATTTATTAGATAGAGATATTAGTACTCTTTCAGGAGGAGAAAAACAAATTGTATCTATATGTAGTGCATTAGTTATTAAACCAAAATTGTTATTAATAGATGAGCCTTTATCTCAATTAGATCCTATAATGAGTGATAATTTTATACGAATAATATTAAGAATTAATAGAGAATTAGGGATAACTATTATTTTATCAGAGCATAAGTTAGATAATATTATTAACTTATGTAATAAAGTAATTTTTTTAAATAATGGTAGTATTATTTATAATGGATATCCTAAAAATATATTAACAAAACTTTATAATAGTAATATTGAAAAATACAGATATTTTATTCCAAGTATTCCATATATAAGTTTAAAAGTAAGTTATAATAAAAAAATTTTTTTTGAATGGGTAGAATTAAAAAAATATATAGAAGATAAAAAATTTTTGCCATCAGAAAGAATATATAATAATATAAAAGATAATTTAGAAATAAATTTACATAATATTTATTTTGCTTTTGAAAATAGCACACATTTTATTTTAAATAATCTTAATTTAAAAATTAATAAAAATGAAAAAATTTGTTTATTAGGTAGTAATGGTAGTGGAAAAACAACATTATTAAAAATTTTAACTAATATAGAAAAACCTTTTTCAGGCAGTGTAAAAATAAAATATAAAGTTGGTTATATGCCACAAGATGTAAAAACTATTTTTAGATTTAAAACAGTTTTAGAAGAATTAGATTTTTCTAGTAGCAAAAATATAGATATGAATTTAATAAAAAATTTGGATATAGAAAATATTTTAAATAAGAATCCTTTAGATTTAAGTGAGGGAGAAATGGTAAAAGTTGCATTAGCATGTATGATTATGTCAAAAAGTATGATATTATTATTAGATGAACCAACAAAAGGACTTGATCCGGTAATGAAAAATGAATTAATAAATATATTAAATAACTTAAATAAAACTATAATTATAGTTACGCATGATATGGAGTTTGCAGTTGATTTTGCCACAAGGTGTATTATGCTATTTAATGGAAGTATAATTTTAGATCTACCTACAGATAAATTTTTTTCAGATAATATTTATTATACAACTTATATAAGTAAATGCTTTAGAGATTATGATAAGAGTATATTATCTGTATCAGATGTAATTTTAGATGAATAAGTTATTAAATATAGTATTTTTTATAATTATACTTATATTAAGTATATATATTAGAAATCCTATAATTATTTTTAAATTATTTATTTTGTATATAAATTATTTATTTTTAATTAGTTATGAAAGAGAAAAGATAGTTGTAGAAAAAATTATTATAATTGCAGTAATATCTTCTATTGCATCTTTGGGAAGAATTATTTTTAGTTCTATACCTGGTGTACAGCCTTCTTCTTTTATAATTATAGTATCTTCTTTAGTTTTTGGTAAAAGTATTGGAAGTATGATAGGTATTATGACAATACTATTATCAAATATTATTTTAGGGCAAGGGCCTTGGACCATATGGCAAGTATTTGTATTTGGAAGCATGGGATACTTTTTTGGTAAGTTTAATGAATTTTTTATAAAAAGAAATTTAATTTGTATAATTTGTGGTTTTATTTGGGGATTTATAGTTGGATATATTATGAATATTTGGTTTGTGTTAAGTTATAGCGATAGTAATAAATTAAATGGCTTTATAGTTTCTTGTATAGCATCTTTTTATTTTGATTTTTTTCATGGATTATCAAATGCTATATTGCTTTTTTTAGGAAAAAATAAATTTATTAGTACATTTAATAGAATAGGAATTAAATATGGTTTAAAATAAAAAAAGCTTGTTTTAAACAAACTTTTTAATTTTAATATTAGCTTAATTTCATTTCACAAACAAATTCTAATTTTTTAGATTTATCTAATTCTAGAAAATCTGTTGGTTTTACTGTAGTCTCCTTTTTTTCAAAATAATTTGCATCTGCGCATTTTAATATATGATAAACAAATTGAGAACAAAACATTATATTAGGTTTATAAGAATGTTTAAAAACTAATCCAAGTATATTATATGAACTACCTTCTTTATTAATTTCTTTTACTTCATCTATTATTTTTTTCTTTTGTGAAGAAGTAATTTTAAGTTTATAGACTACTATAGAGGCACCTTCTTTTTTATTAAAATAATCTAATATTTCTTGATTTAAACCTGGAGGATTTATTTTTTCTCCACCATTATAACTTATAATAGTTTGTAATTCTTTATCAAAAGATATAGATGCATGTGCATAATCTTTATTTGTAAATGCTTCTATAAATTGACTAGCTGCACTACCAGTATTTGATAATATTATATATATATTTTTATCATTTAATGTTTTATAAGCTTTTTCAAAATATTCATCTGAAAGACTACCGATATTTATATATTTAAAAGAATTATGTCTAGGTAAATCTGTTATAATTTCTGATATATTTTTCTTATTAAAAGTTTTTTTTATCTTTTTTGCTTTTTTTATTGTTTTAATTTTTTTAATTTTATTTTTTTCTATATTATTTGATAATGAAATGGTATTTGCATTTATAGTGAAAAAATTGTAAATATTATTGAGATTAATTGGATTTATAAATAGTAAAATAATATTTACTAAGAATAGAAAAAATATAAATAATATATTATAGTGGATATTTTCATCGAAAGTTAAAATATAAGAATCAGATTTATATATTAATATTTTTAATAATATTAAAAAATTTATACTTTTTACCATTATATTTAATTTTGGTTTTAAAAAATAAGAGATAAAGTGTAATATTATGATGGTAAAAATTATATTAATTGATGATTCATCATACAAAATATTTAAATTATATATTAAGGATAATACAATTATTAATATTATATAAAAAAATTTTTTCATGAATCCTCCCTAAAAATAGAAAAATTAGAATAATTTAAAAATAAGTATAAATTCTTATAATAAATATGTCAAGAAAATACTGTCAACAAAGTATTATACAGAAATATTTATATGCATAACTAAATTAATATAAAAGTAACTAGAAAAGTATAAATAATTTGAAATTAAATAATATTTATAAAAAATCTATATAAAATAAAAAAATTTGCTAATAATAAATTATACTGAATTGGAGGTGCAATATATGAGAAAGAAGATAAAATTTATTTTTTTAATACTATTTTTTATAAATATAAATTATTATACTTTATTTGCTTATGATTCTAATCTTGTTAAATTTAGAATAGAAAGTTATGACAAAACAATATTAAATACTAAAATTAATGCAGACACATTTAGTAAGGCTATAAAAGAAGTTGCTTTAAAAAATAATGATATAAATATTATTTTTGATTTACAAAATAGTGATATATATTCTATTAATGGAATAGAAAATAATATATTTACTAAATATGATAGATGGCTAGCTTGTATATTAAGAGGAGACGAAATTATAGATATAAAAAAGAATTTTAATATTAATTTAAAAAGAGGAGATACAGTCCTTTTATATTATGGAGATATGAATAAAACTAATATAATATCTGATATAGAAACTCATAAAGAAGGAAATAACTTAGTAATAACTACAAAACGTAATTATGAAAAATGGGTAGAAATAAAAAATAAAAATTGGGTGCCAGAAAATATAACTGAATATGTAAAAGGAGCAATGTTACGAATAATACTACCTAATAATGAAATAAAGATATTAAAGACAAATGATAAAGGTGAAGCTACTTTACCTTTAAGTATTCCAGGTATATATGAATACAATGTTGAAACTTATGCTGAAGAAAAAACTCCTAATTTTGTTAAAACAGATGATCTTTATTATTTTGCAGGAGTAGATAATGTTGATAAAGTTACTAGGGGTGAGGCTGCATTTTTTATTACTCAAGTTTTTAAAATAGATACTAATAATGTAAATAAAGGAAAAAACTTTAAAGATATAGATGAAAATTATAAATATTATAAAGAAATTCAAAAATTATTTGACATTGGAGCAATACACGGTTATGATAATAAAACATTTAAACCTAATTCACCTATAACATTGTTAGAATTAACTATAATGTTATCGAATTTATCTCAGGATAAAACATTTGATTATAATTTTTTAAATGCTCCTGATTGGGCTAAAGAAAAAGTAGGTCGCGTTATAAGTAATGGATATTTAAATGATATTAATATAGATCTTAATAGTAATGTATCAGTTGATATTATAAATAAAATTTGCGACAATATTAAAGAAAAGTAAATTATACTAAGAGGTATATATATGAGCGAAGAATTTAAAATTACAGCTTCATTAGAAGACTATTTAGAAACTATATTGTTTTTAAAAAGAAGAAATGGTTTAGTAAGAGTTACAGATGTTGCAATAGAGCTTAATATATCTAAACCAAGTGTTAATAAAGCTATTAAAATATTACAAAGTCAAGGATTAATAGATCATCAAAAATATGGACTTTTATCTTTGACAGAAAAGGGAACAGAAGCAGCAGAAAAAGTTGCACATAGGCATAAAGTTTTAAAGAAGTTTTTAAGCGAGCTTATAGGAATAGACGATGAAACTGCTGAAAAAGAAGCATGTTTAATAGAACATGCAATTAGTTTAGAAACTATAAATAAATTAGATGAATTTTTAGATAAAAATTTATAACCTCCATTTTACAATATGGAGGTTTTTAATTTTTAAGATTATTTATAGACTATTTAAAAAATTATGATAGGAGAAAATAAATGCTAAATTAATATTAAAAAGTTATAATAAATTAAATTTTAATATCATAAAAATATAAAATTACTAATGTAAAAAAAAGTATATCATTATAATCTGTATCTTTAGTATTAGAATTAGAAATTGTATATTTTAAAAATATTTCTGGAATATCATCTAATGTTTGACTATATATTATATCAGACATTAATATTGCCTCCTAGATGTAAAATTCTATTGTAATTATTATATGAAATTATTAAATTAGTTAGAACAATAAAGTTATGTATACTAATTTAATGTTATCAACATATTATCAACAGGTTTAAATTTTACAAATACTGAAAAATACAAAGCTGTAAATAACTCTGTGGATAATGTGGATAATTTTTTGATAATAATCCACATATTTATGTAAATTATTTTTACTTATAACATATTTTAAATAAATATTATAATATTTTATCTTTTAAAACATTTAATATATTTAAAATTTTATAAAAAAATTAACTATTTAAAAAACATTTATATAAATATAAATTTAGTGTTTTTTATATAGTTAATATAATTTGTTAGTTTATGTAATTAATTAGATTTTATTAAGAATAATTTAATTTATGTAAAACAATAAAAATTAATTGATTAATATAATGTTTATATATAAATAATTAATTATTTATTTTTCTATTTATTAATTATAATGTTAAATCATCAATAATATTAATTAATGAAATAGGTGTAATATTATTTTTAATTAATAATTTAGTTAATTTTAAAATTTCATCATATTCAAAACTTAAATTTTCTATATAATCAGATTCTAATAAATTACTATTAATATCTAATTTATCTATTTGAATTCCATATAAGTTACCTGTATCTACAGCTTTAGAAGTAATATAATAATTTATTTTATAAATAATTTTTGTATCAGAAATAATACTATTTTGTTCAATAAAATTTTTATTTAGCATATTTATATTCTCCCTTACAGAATAATGTGAATTTAAGTTAATTATACACTATAAAATTTTAATATAAAAGCTATTAATTGTATCATATTTCGAAAATTTAGAATTATTTCGACAAGTGAATATTAGTAAAATTAACTATTTAATTTATAAATTTTAATAAAAATATTTTATAATTTTAACATAATTGCAAATAAACAATAATATGTAATAATAAATTAATAAAATATTGTTCTATTTATTTTTATAATTATAATCTATCACAGAAAAAAATATAAATAATATATATGAAGTAATAAATTTAATTATAATAATTAAATTATATAATTATAATTAAATTTAAAATTTTATATTTAGAAGAATAATATATGTATTTATAAATAAAATTTATATTTACATATTTAAGTTATAAAAATATTACTAGTAATACCTTAATATGTATTATAAATTAATAGTTTATTATAGATAGGTAACTTTGCAAAAGGAAGTTACCGATATAAATAAAAAAGATAGATAAAATAAGAGAAAATTAATATTCTATCAATAAAAATTAAATTTATTAGACTTAATTTTCATAAAGTAAAAATTATTGATTCCATGGAATAATATACAAATTATTATCAAGATTATTTAATAAAAATATTTTTATAATTGTCAGGAGAGTGTAAATATTGAAAAATATTAAGATATCTACAAAGTTATTTAGTTTATATGGATTAATGGTAATTTTAATAATTTTACTAAGTTTAATAACTACAAAAGTTATAAAAAACTCTGATAAAATATATAAAAATTTAATTAGTACTTCTATAGAAAGAGCAAATATGGCTTCAGATTTAAAATCTTCTATTGATAAATCAAGATTTATATTAGTAAAAGAAATACTATCAGATCAATTAGAAAATCCGGATGTAGAAAAAAGCAGATCTAAATTTGAGTTAAATTTTAATGAAGCTTTAAAAACTATAAAGGATATTAAAAATTCATCAGAAAAAGATGAAAGTGTTATTGAAGAAAATAAAGCATCTATGCAAAATATAATTGAAATTTGTGCAAATTTAGAACAAGAAATGAAAATATATAAAGATCACACAATTAGTTTATTTGATTCTATAAATAATAAAGATAAAGTAAAAATATTAAATTACGATCATGTAATATCTGAAATTGCTGATAGAATACAGGAACAAATAGAACAAATGTATGATTTAATAGTAATACAGAAAGAAAATAAAATTAAAGTGAATCAAATTGCAATAGATGAAAATGTCAATAAAAGCATAATATTAAGTGGATGTCTAACATTACTATTAATTGTAACAGGAATGTACACTATTTTTATAATAAAGACAAATCTACAAAATATGATGAAATCAGCTGAAAAAATTTCTAATGGAGATTTAAGTGTAGATATAAGAAGTGATAAAAAGGACGAATTTGGGCAATTATGTAATACTATGGCAAAAATGATAGATGTATTTAAATCTTTAACAGATGAAATAAATATATTATCATTAGAGTTAGAGAAAAAAGGAAATCTTAATTATAGAATAGATGAAAATTTATTTGTAGGTGACTATAAAAAAGCTATAGTAGGTATTAATAATACTATAGATAGTTTAAATAGAGATCAAATTAATACTTTAAAAATTGTTAATGAATATGTAAGTGGTAATTTTGATGCTCAACTTGAACAATTACCTGGAGAAAAAGCAATATTAAATAAAGTAACAAAAGAATTACAGGAGAATTTATTAAAAATAAATATAGATATAAATACACTAGTATTATCTGCAACAAAAGGAAATTTAGATGAAAGAATTGATACAACACAATATAAAGGTAGATGGAAAGAATTATCTGATAATTTAAATAGATTTATGTCAGAGTGTTCAAAACCAATAAAAGAAGTAGGCATTGTTTTTGAAGATATTTCAAAAGGTAATTTTAATACATCAATAACTGGCAATTACGAAGGCGATTTTGATAAGATTAAACAAGCAGCTAATTTTTCAATTACTACAATACAAAAATACATAATTGAAATTTCTAATGTACTTCAAGAAATAGCAGATAAAAACTTAAAAGTTTCTATAGATTCAGAATACCTCGGAGAATTTTCAAATATAAAAGATTCTATTAATAAAATTACTATTAATTTAGGAGAACTTATAAAAGAAATAAGTAATTCTAGTATACAAGTTAATACAAATGCATCTCAAATATCAGATTCTAATATGCAAATGGCACAGGGTGCAACAGAACAAGCAACAGCTGTAGAAGAACTTAATTCTTCAGTAGATATTATTTTTGAACAAACCAAGGTAAATAATGAAAATGCTAATAAAACAAGGAAATTAGCATTAGAATCTAAAGAAAGTGCATCAAAAGGTAGTAAAGATATGAAAGAAATGTTAGTTTCAATAGATGAAATTAATAAAGCATCAGAAAGTATCTCGAAAATAATAAAAGTAATAGACGATATAGCATTTCAAACAAATTTATTAGCTCTTAATGCTGCAGTAGAAGCTGCAAGAGCAGGAGAACAAGGAAAAGGATTTGCGGTAGTTGCAGAGGAAGTAAGAGCATTAGCTCAAAGAAGTAAAGATGCAGCATCAGAAACAAGTGAGCTTATAGAAACATCAATAGAAAAAGCATTAGTTGGATCTAAAGTAGCAAATATAACATCAGAAACATTAAAAGATATAATAATAAAAATTAATAATATAACTGATTTAATAATGGAAGTTACAAATGCATCTGATGAACAATCTAAGTCACTAGAGCAAATTAGTATAGGAATAGGTCAAATAGCAACTGTAACACAAGCTAATACAGCTGTTTCAGAGGAAACTGCATCATCAACAGAAGAATTATTATCTCAAACAGAAACATTACAATCACTTATTAGTTCATTTAAAATTTAAAATAATTTAAGTATTTTATATTTACTTAAAGATAAATAAAACCCCTCAATTTATTTGAGGGGTTTACTTATTATAGAGTTTTTTTATTTAATAAAATATTTTTTATTTCACCTATATATAATGTATGCATATCATTTTTTGGATAATTTTTTTCATAAATATCTTGATCTATTAAACAATCTTTTTCCATTACTTGATTATATAATTTTGTACAAAATATAGATATACTTGCTTCTTTAAAATAAGGTATATTATTGTAATATTTTACATTTAGATTAGAGTTTTCTATTTTATCTTCATCTTTACCAGATACTTTACCTAAGTATAACAAAGTTTCTTTAAATTTTTTATTAAAAAATGTTAAAGAAAAACTATCATGTTTATCAACAAATTCTTTAGTATATCTTGTTGGGCGTATAACTATGTATACTACATTTTTATGCCACATTACACCAAATCCACCCCAAGATGCTAATATATAAACTTTATTAAAGTTTATAGTTTTATTATACAACGCTACTTGTATAACGCTATTTTAATAGCCACTCCCTTTCGAGACGTGTAAAGACTATTTCTTCATCTTCAGCTTTACCTGTTAAGAGCCACCCTTTTCCACTGTCTATCGCTTACAGTGTACTCCCTTTCGGGATAGTCGTTTGACCTTCCTATTTCTAGGCTTGGCGACCAAATTTCCATTGTTTTAGTACTTAGGTTTTAACCTTATACCATCCTTACACTTGTTTTGATTTCTCTCTTTCATATAGGTTTCTTCCTATCCTATATTGTAGCAGTAAGGCTTTAGGATTTACTGGTTTTAAAGTGGTGTCCTATGCAGATTTCTCTACATACGCAGCATGCTTAAAATATATAAATATTTTATACTGTCATAGTATTTAATTTATTTTCTTTTCCTGCAGTAATTAACATAAAATCTTCACCAATTAATTTAAAGCAGTTTCTATTAAGCTCTTTTGGTGAAATTTCAAAATAGTCAGACATAATAATCTCCTCCATAATACTAATTTATATAAAATTATATTTTTAATTTTATTAAAAAATAACTAATTAAAAGGATATATTGTAAATTATATATAATTTAATTATTATTTTTAATTTAATATTTTATAATAAAAGATAATTTTTAGAATTAAATCTATTGTATTATATAGATTAATGAGATAAAATTCATTTATTAGTAATAAATTATATATACAAATTAAAAATAAATCAGATAATTATAAATACATAATATTTTAAATAGATAAGAAAATATATAATTTTAAATAATTAGTATTTAGAATTTATAAAATTTACTTTTAAAATTTATTAATATTAATTGCTTATAAAATAGAAATATAAAATTAAATTTATTAAATTACATAATATAAAATTTATATTAATAAATATTTCTTTTATGTGTTTTGTCTTAATAAATAATATAAATTAAATATAATTATAGATTTTATAACAGGTTGATTAATAGAAGTATTTTAATATAATTATTATATATTTAATCTAGAAATATCTTTATTTTTAAATTTTATAATATTTAAAATTTGGAGGCTTTAAATGATTAATTTTAGAAAAATATTTTTAAGCTTTTTATTTATAATTTGTACTAATATATTTATTACTGGATGTAGTAATAATACTGACAGTACAAAATTAGAAATAAGCAGCAATATAGCTAAACTTAAAATAGTTACAGATGAAAATAGTATTCTTTATGAAAAAGAATTAAATTTTAAAGATGGTGATACTGTATTTGATTTATTAAAAAATTTTTGTAGAGAAAATAATATTTTTATGGACTTTTCAGGTAGAGGATCTTCTGCTTATGTTACTGCTATAGGAAATCTTCATCAATTGGATAAAGGGCCTCAAAGTGGTTGGACTTATAAAGTAAATAATGAAATGCCTTCTGTTGGATGTGGAGATTACAAATTAAAACAAGGAGATATCGTTATTTTTCAGTATATAACATCTTATGAATAAATAAGTATAAAATATTCTATAGTTTTTATTATTTCATATTTTATTGTAAAAGCTCATATAAATAAATATAATTAAAATATTTTGTGAAATGGAGGTGCAATTTTGGAAAATTTGAACACACAAGTGTTAAAAAATTTCAATATAAATCCACAAAATATAAAAAAGCATAAATCTCACTATTTATGTTATGAAAATTCTAGTGTGAAAATTATTAGTAAGGTGAATTGTTCTAAAAAACATATTTTATTTCAACATGATATAAAACAACATCTTATATATAATGGTTTTTGCAATATAGATAAATTTTATTTAACTATAGATGATAAACCTTATTGTGACTTTATGGGTAATATATACGTTATGACAGATGAATTTAATTATAAAGAATTAAATTTTTCTGATGAAGTAGAATTTTTAAAATTAGTAAGTGAAATTTCTAAAATGAAAAAATGCTTAAAAACAATTAACTTAAAGGAGGACTACAATTTTTATGCTCAAGATATAAAAACTAAGTACAAAAATTCTAAAAAAAATATATTAAATATTCGAAAAATTATAGCTAACAATAAAAGATTATCAAATTTTGATATGGTTTTTTTAAAAAACTATGAAATTTATTTAGATTTAATAAATGCAACATTACATAATTTAGAACAATTTGATTCTAGTGTAGGAGAAGAATTTATTACAAATAGAAATAGTATAAGTCATAATTTTTTAAAAAGAGATAATTTATTTTTTTATGATAATTATATACATATAACAAATTTTACAAAAACTAAAATAGACTCAAACTTAACTGACCTATCTACATTAATAAAATATCATTTTAAATGGCAAAATTCTAATCCTCTCAAAATAGAAAAAATATTAGAAGAATATAGTAAATACAATACATTAAATAAAAATGAAATAAAAGTATTATATGCAATTTTATTATATCCGAATAAATTTATAAAAAGTTGCAATGAATATTATATAAAAAAAAGAAAGTGGATACCTACTTCACTAAACATTAAAATGGAAAATATATTAAAAAATAGAGATTTATATTATAATTATATAGAACAATTGAAAAATTATTAGTATTATATTTTGTAAAAATATTTTTATTAGTATATTAATCAATTTATTTTATTATTGTAATAAAGAGGTGTACTATATGGATAAAAAGGATAGATTTAAAAATTCTAAGATAAATGATGATTTTGATGGGGTAGTTTACACGCCTCATTCAAAAAAAATAAAATCAAAAGCTAAAAATACTAAAGCCAGATCTTCACTTAATAAAAATGCACCACCTGGTGTTTATAATACTAGAAAACAATTTAAAATTTTTTATCTATTATTATTTTTTATATCTATATTAATTTGTATTTTTATTAGTTTTTTAATTTTTTCATATGTAACAGATTTTAATTCTAAATTAAATAATAAAATTAATACAAATACAACAGAAAGTAATGATAGTAGAGATATAAATGTTACAGCAGAAAATAAAAAAAATGTATTAGGAATTATTAAAAATATAGATATGTCAAAAAACTTATTAAGAGTAATTGATGTAAATGAAAATAAAGATATAAATATTTATTTTGACAATTCTACTAAATTTTTCAATAAATTTAACAAAAATATTATTTCTAGTGAATTAAGTGTAGGAGATATAATAGATATTAATTATTTAAAATCAAATACTGTAGCTGATAGCATTTCCATATCTAAAAATTTTTGGGAGAAACGTTCTATAAATAATGTTGAAATAGATTCTAATGAAATTAATGTAAATGGAGAATTTTATCAATATTCTGATAATACTCAAGTATACTATAATAACAGTAATTATGATATAAATAATATAAATAAGTACAATGTTTTAAATATAAAGGGAATAGGAAATACAATTTGGTTTATAGATGTGCTAAAAGGAAGCGGATATTTAAAAATAATTAATTATAATAGAATAGAAAATTGTACTGTAGAGTTAAATTCTAAGATAATAAATTTTAAAGATGATTTTACAGATCAAGACTCTATAGTATTTCCAGAAGGCAAATATAAAGCTATTATTAAAGGAAATAATATAGATACTTTTGTAAAAAGCATAGATATTGAAAATGATAAAACTACAATATTAAATTTAGATGAAGCAGATGTTAAAATGGGGGATTTAACTATTAAAACGAATGTAGATAATCCAAAAATAATTGTTAATAATAAAGTTGTAAAAAATAATAAGTTAAGTAATTTACCATATGGAGATTATAATATAAAGATTTCAGCAGATGGATATGATCCAGTTGAGCAAAATATAACTTTAGATCAAGAAGAAAAAACTTTAAATATATCTTTAGATAAATCGGTTAAAATAGCCAATTGGTCAGTAGCTACTAATCCAGATGGAGCTGATATTTTTATAGATAACAAATTAGTTGGAGTAACACCACTTACATTAAATATAGAATATGGTAATCACAATGTTATTTTTAGAAAACAAGGTTATTACGATACTAAAATTGATAGTTTATTTGTAGATGAAAATATAGCACCTTATCAAATAGATTTAATTCCAAAACCAGAATCTAAAAATAATTATGATAGTACACATAATAAAACTAATGAAAACAATAATATAAATAATCAAGATAAAGATAGACAATATAAAAATAATCAAGAAATAAGTAACCAAGAAATAAATAATCAGGGTATAAATCATCAAGAAGAAAATAACCAAAATATAGATAATCAAAATACTGAAATTAATAATACTAGTAATCAAAATAGTAATTTAACTAATAATAATAATATAAGTAATAATAATTCAAATTATGAAGAAAATAATTCTGAATCAAATGAAAATTATTAAAATAATAAAAACTCTAATTTATATTAGAGCTTTTTTATTTTTAAATTAAAGTTTTAAAAAATTAACATTATATATCACTATTATATAAATATAAACATAATTTATAATAAGTATGTCCTGTGAAATTTTAGGGGGAACTTATGGAAATAGGTGATATAGTAGTAAAAAAATCTTTTTATTATGATAATATTTTATTTAGGATTGAAGATATAGATTATAAAACAGGTATATATTTTTTATGTGGGATAGATTATAGATTAAGAATAACATCACGAGAAAGTGACTTAGAAAATGTAAAATTATTTAAAATGCTAGAATTTAAAAGATTATTTAAAAAAGGATTAGAACATAAAATTAAAAATATTTTAAAAGCTAGAAATGAAAAATATGAAAAATACACAGACAATATATTTTCAGGCAAAATTTTACACATAGATTCAGATATCGAATATCTAAACTTATGTAAAACTTATTATAAAAAATTAAATATTAATGCAGATTGTGAAAAAGTTTCAGAATTAGAACAAGCTGATTATATACAAATATTGTTACAGAAATATAGACCAGATATACTAGTAATCACAGGACATGATTCTTTAAAAAATAAAGATGATTTATTAAATATAGAAAGTTATAAAAGTTCTAAGTATTTTATAGAAACTATTAGGAAAGCTAGATTATATAATCCATCTAAAGATAGTTTAATTATTATAGCAGGAGCTTGTCAAAGTTATTATGAAGCGTTAATAGATGCTGGTGCTAATATTGCAAGTAGCCCAAAAAGAATTTTAATACATGCTTTAGATCCTTTATTTATAGCAGAAAAAATAGCATTTAGTGGCATTGATGAAATTTTAAGCATAGAAACTATGGTAGAAAATACTATAACAGGTCTAGACGGTATGTCAGGATATGAAGTAAGAGGATTATGTAGAAAGGGCGAATTAAATTTATAATTGCAATCTTAATTTATAAGTGTTAATCTAAAACAGTAATTTTTTTAAGAGGTTAATTTTAATGTTTACAAAAGACAAAATAAAAGAAAATTTTGAAGTATTAATTTGCACATTATTTATAACAATTATAGCTTTTTTTATAGCTTGGCCACAAAAAGTAGAAGGTATTTCAATGAAGCCAACTTTTAATGATGGGGATATAGTTTTTATGTCTAGAATATTAAAAACTATAAAGCCTATAGAAAAAAATGATATAGTTATATGTAATATAAAAATAGATAATAAAAAACTTAAAGTAATTAAAAGAGTATTAGCAACACCAAAAGATCATTTAGTTATAAAAAATGGTTTAATAACTATAAATGGTAAAAAAATAGATGGAATAAATTTATCAGTTTATTATAGTATAGATATTATTTTGGGGGATAATCAATATTTTATATTAGGAGATAATTTAAATTTTAGTATAGATAGTAGATATATAGGCCCTATATATAAAGATGATATAGTTGGTAAGATCGTATTTTGATAATATTATTATATATAATTAATTATAACATGTAAAACTTGTAAAAAATAATTAGAAAACAATTGAGTAATATTATTATTGACATTATAATGTGTATGTGATAAAATATTCAGTTTTGTTTGCATAATATTGATTGCTATGTTATAATTAATTAAATAAGTGTTTATACTTATTCTAAATCTGTTAAAGAGGTGAGTAAGTTTATGGCTAAAAATACATTATCTCAAATAAAACAATATATTGATAAACATGTTGGTCTTAAAGTGAGATTAGAGGCAAGTGGGCGAAATAATACATCTATAGTAAATGAGGGAATTTTAATTAATGCATATCCCAGTATTTTTACTATTAAAGTTGGTAAAGAACAATTAAGAACTATATCTTACAGCTATACGGATATATTAATAAATAACATTAGTATTACACCATGTGATTAAAATAAAGGATATACAAAAAGTTTGTATATCCTTTATTTTTTATTCATAAAAATATTTAATTAATAATATATTTATTGTAATCAATAAGTCTTAGGGAGGATTATATTAATATGATAGATAATATTAATAAAGAAAAGGTGATTTTAGATCAAAATATAGGTAACGAAACAATTCAAACTTTATTAGAAGGAGATATTATAGTACCTGATATAAAACCTGATATGTCATTAATGCTACAAGCTGATGCACAAATAAGTATAGATAAAATTGAAGTTTCTCAAGATAGAGTTAATTATATAGGTAGATTAAATATTCAAATACTGTACATATCTAGAACTAATGATAAAGCAATACATAATATAAGTGTTGTTGTTCCTGTTGATGATTTTGTAAATATGGAAGGTCTCTCTAAAGATATTTGGGTGGAAGTTAGAGCTGATATTCAAAATATAGATTATAATATGATAAACGATAGAAAAATAAGTTATAAATCAGTTGTTGATATTAATGTTATAGCTGATAAAGCAATTTGCTATGATGTAGTTACTAATATAGAAGGATTAGCAGAAAATCACCAAAAAAAAATAGATTTAAATTTAAATAAAAGTGTATCAAATATGGCAGATAGATTTATTATAAAAGATGAAATAGAATTATCATCAGGAAAACCAAATATAAGAGAGATTTTACAAAGTAATATAGATATTTCAAATCAAGATGTAAGAGTTTCTAATGGTAAAGTTACAGTTACAGGAGAGTTAGTAATTACAATTTTATACAAAGGAGATTCAGATGATAGCGTTATAGAATTTTTAGAAAATGAAGTACCTTTTAATGGAGTAATAGATATCCAAGAAGTTAGAGAAGATATGTTTGCTAATGTTTTATTAAATTTGCAAGATAAGTACATACAAGTAAAACAAGATTCAGATGGAGAAGATAGGGTTATAGACATAGAGGTATCTTTAGGAGCAATTGTAAGAGTTAATACTCAAGAGTCAGTTGAAGTATTAGAAGATGCTTATTGTATTAATAAAAAATTAAGCATGGAGAGAAGTAATATTTCATACCCTAAACTTATTTGTCGTAATAAAAATCAAAGCAATATAAAAGAAATTATTCAATTAGATAATAATTCTCCAGATATTTTACAAATATTTAGGGGAAAAGGTAAATCTCATTTAGATGATGTAAAAGTTGTTAATGATAAAGTTATTGTAGAAGGGGTTATAGAAACAGATATATTGTATGTAGCGGAAAGTGACGATACACCTTTATATTCATATAAAACAATGATTCCTTATAGACAAGTTATAGAGACAAGAGGATCATTACCTAATATGGATGTTAAAGTAGATGTTATTATAGATCATATAGGATTTAATATGCTTAGTGGAAAAGAAATAGAAATAAGATTTGTAATAAGCTTTAATACAAATGTATTTAAAAATGAAGAAAAATCTATGATAGTAGATATTAATTTTGAAGATCTTGAACAAAGTATTATAGATAATATACCAAGTATAGCTGTATATATTGTGCAAAATGAGGATACACTATGGAAAATAGCTAAAAAGTATAATACAAGTATAGATGATATTTTATCAGTAAATGAATTAGAAGATGTTGAAAAAGTTTATCCAGGGCAAAAATTACTTATTTTAAAAAATGTTTCTTTATTGTAAAATTATAAAAGTATAGAACAACCTTAAAATAGGAGGTTATTTTAGGGTTGTTTTAGTTTTTCTCATTGTTATTTTAAATATATATTGATATAATATACAAATATATAAAATACAGAAGAGGAATAAACTATGAAAGGTTTGTTTATAACATTAGAGGGAACAGATGGTGCTGGTAAAACAACACAGTGCAATGTTATTAAAAATTATTTTGAAAATATAAATAAAGAAGTTTTACTTTTAAGGGAACCTGGAGGAACAAAAATTGGGGAACAAATTAGAAATATTATTGTAAGCAATAATAATACTGAAATGTCTTTTTATACAGAAGCATTATTATATGCTGCATCAAGAGCACAATTAGTTCACCAAGTTATAAATCCAGCTTTAAAAGAAGGTAAAATAGTTGTTTGTGATAGATTTTTAGATTCTAGCATAGTATACCAAGGTATTGCTAGAGGTATAGGTATAAAGGAAGTAGAAAATATTAATAATATTGCTATTGATGGATTAGTACCTAATTTAACATTTTTTTTAGATATTAAGCCAAATACTAGCATAAAACGTAAAAACAATTGTGAACTAGATAGATTAGAGCAAGAATCTCAAGAATTTTTTAATTTAGTATATAATGGATATAAAACACTATGTGAATTATATTCTAATAGAATTATTAGAATAGATGCTACAGAAAATATTGATGCAGTAAGTAAAAGTATAATAGATAGTATAGAATATTATTTATCAATCAAAGGAGAGTACTAAAATGAAATTAATATTGGCAATTATAAATGATGAAGATACATACTATATAATAGATGCTTTAAAAGAAAAAAAATATAGTGTTACAAAACTTGCAAGCACAGGTGGATTTTTACGTTCAGGTAATACTACTTTAATCTGTGGTGTAGAAGATGAAAAAGTAGATCAAGTAATATCAATAATAGAAGAAAATGGTAGAAGCAGAAAACAACTTACACCAACAACAATTAGTACTGGTAATATGGGAGAAAATTTTGCGCCATATCCTATGGAAGTAAATGTAGGTGGAGCAACAATATTTGTATTAAATGTAGATGAATTTAGAAAGGTTTAATAAATAAAATTTTAATTTTATGAGGTGGTTAATGTAATTATGGACTTAAGAGTTTCAGAAATTATAAAAAGCACTATAGGTGAAGTTAATAATAAAAAACAAAGAGTTGCTAGTGATGAATTTAATTTTACACTTAATAAATTAGATGAAGATGGATTACAAGAACGTCTAACAGAGCTTATAAATAATATATGTGACCAAGGTAATAAAATATCAAAACACATGGATATAAAAGATTTAAGAGACTATAGAATTTTAATAACAGAATTTATAAATGAAATTATTACAAATTCACATAAATTTAAGAGAGAAAATTTTTTAGATAAACGTGGTAGACATAGAGTTTATGGCATTATTAGAGTAGTAAATAAAGAACTTGATAGTTTAGCACAAGAACTTTTAAAATCCGAAAAAAATAACTTAAATGTTTTAGAAAAAATTGGTCAAATACAGGGATTATTATTAGATATTATGACTTAGGAGTTTTATATTATGTATACATTTGAAAATATTAAAGGAAATAATCTTATAATTAAAGGATTACAAAATGCTATAAAATACAATAAAGTATCTCATTCTTATATTTTTAATGGTGATCACGGTATGGGGAAAAAAACTTTAGCAAAAACATTTGCAAAAACTTTATTATGTGAAAAAGGTGGCATTAATCCTTGTAATGAATGTATTTCTTGTAAGACTTTTGAAACAAATAATAATCCTGATATTATATATGTTAAATCAGATAATTCATCTATAGGAACATCTTTAGTAAAAGAACAAATTAATAATGTTATTCAAATTAAACCTTATAAATATAAATATAAAATAATTATAATAGATAATGCTGATACGATGACTGTATCTGCGCAAAATGCTATTTTAAAAACCATAGAAGAGCCACCGTTCTATGGTGTGTTTTTATTTTTAGTAAATAATATAAATAATTTATTACCTACAATTTTATCTAGATGTGTAACTTATAATCTTACTTATATTAAAGATGATTATTTAAAAGATTATTTAATACATAATACTGATATAAATAAAGATTTATTAGATTTTTATTGTGCTTATTCTAATGGAAATATTGGACATGCATTACAACTTTTAAACGATAAAGAGTTTATTAATATGAGAAATACTACTATTAATATGATATCTAATCTTGATAATTGGGGAGTAGAAGATATTTATAAAAATATAAAAATACTAGAACAGTATAAGGACAATATAGATCAAATTTTAGATATAATAATATTATGGTATAGAGATGTTATTATGTTTAAAATTAATAATAGAGAAAGTATATATCAAAGAGATAAATTAGAACTATTAAAAATTTCTGCATTAAATTTAAGTTTAACAAAACTTATTTTAAGAATAGACGAAGTAGCAAAGGCTAAACATAATTTAAGTATTAATGCTAATTTTCAGCTAAACATGGAAGTAATGTTTTTAAAATTAAGGAAAATTTGATAGAAGGGAGGATTTACATGGTAGAAGTTATTGGAGTAAGGTTTAGAAAAACAGGTAAAATATACTATTTTCTAGAAAACGGAGAAAAAATAGAATTAGGAACACCTGTAATAGTTGAAACATCAAAAGGTATAGAATTTGGTAAAGTTGAATTATTAAATAAAGTTATTTCAGAAAAAGAACTTTTTAGTCCATTAAAAACTATAATTAGAGTTGCTACAGAAGAAGATAAAAATAAATATAAAGAAAATAAAGAATACGAAAAAAAAGCCTTTAAAATTTGTATAGAAAAAATAAAAGAATTTGAATTAGATATGAAAGTTATAGATACAGAATTAACATTTGACTGTAATAAAATAACTTTTTACTTTATATCTGAAGGACGTATTGATTTTAGAGATTTAGTTAAATCACTTGCAGCTATTTTTAAAATGAGAATTGAACTTAGACAAATTGGAGTTAGAGATGAAGCTAAAATGTTAAATGGCATAGGTATTTGCGGAAGACCATTATGTTGTTCAACATTTTTATCAAATTTTCAACCTGTTTCTATAAAGATGGCTAAAGATCAGAACTTACCACTTAATCCTTCAAAAATTTCAGGGGTATGTGGAAGATTTATGTGTTGTCTTAAATATGAAGAAGAAAATTATAAATACATAAATGAATTTTTACCTAAAGAAGGAGATATAGTAAGAACAGTAGATGGAGAAGGAGAAGTTTTATCAGTAACTCCTTTAAGACAATTAGTAAAGGTTGCTATTAAGAAAAATGATAAAGATGGTCCAAAAGTTATAGTTTATGATGCTACTGAAGTACAAATAATTTCTTCTAAAAATAGAAGAGTAAATAAATTTTTGGAAGAAGATATAGAATAAATTAGTTTTATTTTCATATAGGAGAATTTTAAGTGAATTTACAAAATATTAAAGTACATGATTTTGAGCGTATTGATGATCTGCATAGAAATGGGTATATGTTAATACAAAATCCTCAAAAATTTTGTTTTGGAGTAGATGCAGTTTTACTAAGTGATTTTGCAAAAATAAAAAAAGATGCAGTTGTTTTAGATTTATGTACAGGAAATGGAGTTATACCAATTTTATTATGTGGCAAATCTAATGCAAAAAAAATTATAGGTATAGAAATTCAAGAAGAAAGTGTAGATTTAGCTAGAAGAAGTGTAGAACTTAATAATTTAGAAGATAGAATAGAAATTATAAATGATGATTTAAAAAAATTAAATCAAATTATTAAACATGAAAGTGTAGATTGTATAACAGTTAATCCACCATATATGAATGAAGGTGGAGGAATTTTAAATGAAAATGATTCTAAAACTATAGCTAGACACGAGATTTTATGTAATTTAGAAGATGTTATAAGCCAAAGTGTTAAAGTATTAAAATATTCTGCTAGCTTTTTTATGATTCATAGACCACAAAGATTAACTGATATAATATCTTTAATGAGAAATTATAAATTAGAGCCAAAAACATTGCGTTTTGTTCACCCTTATGAAAATAAAGAACCTACAATGGTACTAATAGAAGGAGTTAAAGGAGGTAAACCAATGCTAAAGGTTTTACCTCCTTTAATAAATTATAATAAGGATGGAACATATACAGATGAAATAAAGAAAATATATTATGAATAAGGTGAATATATGCAAGGTACATTATATGTTTGTGGTACTCCTATAGGAAATTTAGAAGATATAACATTAAGACAGTTAAGGATTTTAAAAGAAGTAGATATAATTGTTGCTGAAGATACAAGGCACACATTAAAATTATTAAATTTTTATAATATAAAAAATAAATTAATTAGTTATCATGAACATAATAAAAATTATAAAGGAAATGAAATTTTAAAGATGCTTCAAGATGGCAAAAATATTGCTTTGGTAACAGATGCAGGAATGCCAGGTATTTCTGATCCAGGGGAAGACCTTATAAAATTATGTAGAGATAATAATATAGTAGTTACATCTGCACCAGGACCAACAGCTGTTATAACAGCTTTAGTTTTATCAGGTATTAAGTGTAATAAATATATTTTTGAAGGATTTTTATCTGATGATAAAAAAGAAAAAAATAAAGTATTAGATCGCATATCTCACGAAACAAGAACAGTAGTTTTATATGAAGCACCACATAATATTATAAAGACATTAAAATTATTAGAAGATACTATAGGCGGAGATAGAATAATATCAATTGTAAGAGAACTTACTAAAAGACATGAAGAAATAATAACAAAAAGTATATCTCAAATGATAGAGTACTTTAACTCTGTAGAACCTAAAGGAGAATTTGTTATAGTTATTTCTGGAGAAGATGAAGAAATTCAAAAAAAAGAAGAAATAAATAAATGGTTAGACATATCAGTGGAAGATCATATGAAAATTTATTTAGAAAATGGTTTACAAATAAAAGAGGCAATAAAATTAGTAAGTAGGGATAGAAATGTTCCTAAAAGGGAAATCTATAATATTATAATGAAGAAGTAAGAGAGGCTTTTTTCTTTTACTTTATTTTTTTTATTGAAAAAGATATAATATCAAGTATATTTTTATGCGAGGAGGAATAATTAGAATGCAAGAAAAGACTTTTTATATAACAACTCCTATATATTATCCTAATGATAAGTTACATATAGGGCATTCATATACAACTGTAGCTGCTGATACAATGGCTAGATATAAAAAATTAAGAGGTTATGATGTAAAGTTTTTAACAGGAACAGATGAGCATGGCCAAAAAATAGAAAGAACAGCAAAATCAAAAGGTTTAGAGCCAAAAGAATACGTAGATGGTATTATAAAATGGATAAAAGAATTATGGAGTACTATGGATATAGATTATGATATATTTTTACGTACAACAGATGAAAAGCATGTAAGTGCAGTTCAAAAAATATTTAAAAAATTATATGATCAAGGTGATATTTATAAAGGATACTATGAAGGATTATATTGTTCACCTTGTGAAACATTTTTTACAGAAAGACAAGCACAAAACCATAAATGTCCAGACTGTGGAAGAGATGTTGAATCAATAAAAGAAGAAGCATATTTCTTTAAACTTTCTAAATATCAAAAAAGGTTAGAAGAATATATAGAAAATAATCCTAATTTTATTATGCCTAAAACTAGACAAAAAGAAATGATAAATAATTTTTTAAAACCAGGATTAGAAGATTTATGTGTTTCAAGAACATCATTTAAATGGGGAATACCAGTAACTTTTGATCCAGATCATATTGTATATGTTTGGTTAGATGCTCTTACAAATTATATAACTGCTTTAGGAGCATATTCAGATGATGATACAGAATATAAGAAATTTTGGCCAGCAGATGTTCATTTAGTAGGTAAAGAGATAGTAAGATTTCATGCTATAATATGGCCAGCAATTTTAATGGCATTGGGAGAACCATTACCTAAACAAATATACGGTCATGGCTGGCTTGTAATAAATGGATCAAAAATGTCAAAATCAAAAGGAAATGTTGTTAATCCAATTGTTCTTATAAATAGATACGGTGTTGATTCTGTAAGATATTTCTTATTAAGAGAAGTTCCATTTGGACAAGATGGAAATTTTACAAATGAATCTTTAATATCAAGAATAAATTCAGATTTAGCCAATGATTTAGGAAATTTAGTTTCAAGAACAGTTGGAATGATAGATAAATATTTTGATGGCATTTTACCAGAAAAACAAAAAAGTTTATCTATTGATAAAGAAATAGAAGATTTATCAATTAAAACAGTAATAAATGTAGAAAATTATATGGAACAAATGTTTTTTAGCGATGCTTTAAGTGAAATATGGAATTTTATTAAAAGATGTAATAAATATATAGATGAAACAACTCCTTGGATACTAGCAAAAGATGAAAGTAAAAAAGAAGAGCTCGCAAATATTATGTATATTTTATCTGAAAGTTTAAGAATCATTTCTATTCTTATAGAGCCATTTATGCCTAATACTCCAAAACATATAAGAGAACAATTAAATATTAAAGATGAAAATTTAAATCTTTGGGAATCTACTAAAAAATTTGGATTATTAGATAGAAAAGTAAAAATTACAAAAGGTGAAATAATTTTTCCTCGTATAGACATAAAAAAAGAAATAGAAGAGTTGGACAAACTTATAAAAATTCCTACTACTAAAGAAGAAGAAAAAGAAGAAGTTAAAAATGAACTTATTTCTATAGATGATTTTGATAAAATTAATTTAAAAGTAGGAAAAGTAATAGAATGTGAAAAAGTAGAAGGATCAGATAAATTATTAAAGTCTAAAATAAAAGTAAATAATGAAATAAAACAAATAGTTTCAGGTATATATAAGTATTATTCTCCTCAAGATATGATTGGAAAAAATGTAATAGTTGTAACAAATTTAAAACCTGTTAAATTAAGAGGAATATTATCAGAAGGTATGATACTTGCAGCTTCTGATGAAAATGGCAATTTAAGTTTATGTACAGTTGATAAAGATATTATAGATGGTTCGGTGGTAAAGTAAAATGATTTATGAATCTCATGCACATTATGATGATACTAAATTTGATGAAGATAGAGATAATCTATTAGAAAGTTTAAAAGAAAATAATATAGATTTTGTAATAAATGTAGGTACTAATATAGAAAGTTCAAAAAATTCTATAGACTTAGCTAATAAGTATGACTATATTTTTGCATCTGTTGGTTTTCATCCACATGATACAGAAGATATGAAAGATGAAGATTTAGATACAATCTTTAATTTAGCAAAAGAAAAGAAAGTTGTTGCTATAGGAGAAATAGGCCTAGATTATTATTATGAATTTTCTAATAGAGAAGTACAAAAGAAAAGATTTATACAACAATTAGAAATTGCAAAAGAACTTAATTTGCCTGTAATAATTCATTCTAGAGATGCAAGCCAAGATACTTTTAATATTATAAAAAATGCAAATTTATCTTTAAGAGATGGGAAAGGTGCAGGAGTAATACACTGTTACTCTGGAGAATTAGAATTAGCCAAAGAATATATAAAATTAGGATTTTATATAGGTGTAGGAGGGGTTGTTACATTTTCTAATGCTAAAAAATTAGTAAGAGTAGTAGAAAATATAAGCTTAGAAAATATTTTATTAGAAACTGACTCACCATACTTAGCACCTGTTCCTCAAAGGGGAAAAAGAAATACATCATTAAATTTAAAATATATAGGAGAAAAAATAGCTCAAATTAAAAATACTTCCGTAGAAGATGTTTATAGAGTAACAAAAGAAAATTGTATTAATTTGTTTAAATAAAATGTTGCAAAAGTATTACATGTATGTTAATATAATATTGAAATTAATAAAAAAGGATAAATCTTATTTTAGATATTATCCTTTTTAATTTAAAAAAAAGATATATTTTTTTTATAAATTGGTTATTATTAAAATTTTTATATAAATTTATAATAATAATTACGCTTAAATTGTAAATTATATATTAAATAATACTTATATAATATAATTTTAAGTAATACAATTTTTTAACATTTAATTAATAAATTAGAATATAATTTTTAATCTCTTAAGGAAGGAAGTTTACATTGAAAAATGTTAAAATTATTGCTCTAGTAGCTTTAATGATGTTTTTATTTCACGGAAGAGTAAGTGCATTAAGTACAGAAAGCAAAAATATTACAGATTCATACAGTTATAATACAAATACATTAGGAAATTTTTTTAAGGAACATGGTAAACCAGACGAAGATGCAGAAACAAGTAAAAATGTTATGTTTTCTTATAATACTAAGAGAAGTGTAATACCAACAAAAGCAAATACAGTAGAAGAATTTTTACAGGAACAAGGGTTAGATTTATCAACAAATGATTATATTGTAAATTTAGATTTAGATCAAGAACTGTCAAGTGATGAAATAAATGAAATAACAGTAAATAAAAAGTTTGATGTTACTATTGTTTTAAAAGATAGAGAAGAAAAAGTTAAAGCATCAATAGATGATACTCCTGAAACAATTATAGAAGAAATACTAAGAACTACAGGAATAAAGTATGTTTATAAAGATGATTCAGAAAATAAGCCAATATTTAAAGATCAATCTTTAAGACTTTATAAAGAAGAAACTAAGCAAGTACAAGAAGTAGAAGATATAGATTTTAAAACAGAAACAGTAAATTCTGATGAATTATTTGAAGGTGAAGAAAAAATTACACAAGAAGGTACTGTAGGTAAAAAAGAAAAAGTATATAATGTGACATATTTAGATGATGAAGAAGAAAGTAGAGAATTAGTATCTGAAAATATTACTGTAGAACCAGTAAATCAAATAAAAGAAGTTGGAACAAAGAAGAAAGAAGTTATTCAAGAAAAAGAAATAGATAATACTGATTCTAGTAATATTGATTCTAATGATGATATATCTAATTGTAAGAATGTACTTAGTATGTTAGCAACAGCATATTCTTCTCAACAATCAGGTTTAAATAATACAACTGCTACAGGACATACTGCACAAAAAGGGATTATAGCTGTAGATCCTTCTATAATACCTTTAGGGACAAAAGTTTATGTAGAAGGTTATGGATATGCTACTGCTTCTGATACAGGTAAAAATATTAAAGGAAATAAAATAGATTTATGTTACGATACAATTTCTGAAGCTAATAGATTTGGCAGACAAACTGTAAAAGTATATATATTAAAAAACAAGTAAATATTAAAGGCTATACTTTATAAAATAATAAGTATAGCCTTTTTTAATATTTACTTGAATGTATTTTTTAAATAATATATATTAAATATAAGTTGAGTTTTAAATTTTTATAAGGAATGATAATATGAAAATTGCGGTAATTCTATTTATTGTTTTTTTTATAATATTAATGTATGCAATATTATATATGTATAAAATTTATATGATAAAAAAAGAAGTTGTATTAATTAATGATTTAAAAGATAAATTTATAATATTTACTGATAAAGACTTTAATATTAAATTTGCTAATGAAAAGTTTATAAGATTATTTCTTAATAATAATAAAAATGTTAATTTTTTTAATTTGTTAACTACAGATTATTTTGAAAATAAGTCTATCAAAGTTAAGAATATATTAAAAGATGAAAAACATAAATGTGTAAAAATAAAATATAAAGATGGAATATGTAAGTATTTTAAAATAGATATTTTTAAAGTACGGGGATTTTTTATAAAAAATTTTAATTATATTATAAGTATTGAAGATGTTGATGACCTTATTTATATTTATGAAAAATTAGAAGAATATGAAGATAATAAAACTGTAAATATAAATTATGATTATAATAGTAGTTATTTTAATAATACTCAATCATCTATAAAAAATTTACCTTTAGGTTTTTGGGAATATGACTTACAAAATAAGAAATTTAAACATAGTGAAAAATTATTTAATATAGCTAATAATATAGATAGTATATATAATTTTTTTACAGATAGTGATTATTATAGTTTTTTGTATAAAATTATAGGAGATATAATTTTTGTTGACAATAATAAAGATTTTAAATATATTTCTAAGTTGAAAAGTAAGGATAAACTTATTTTTTTAGATATGGAAGGAAATTTTTTAGAAGATGCGATGGGTAATATTAATGCAAAATTATCTTGCAGTTTAAATGTAATAAATCAAAATGAAAATGATGAAAATGTAAATTTAAAATATGATACTCTTACTAATTTACCTAATAGGACTCAATTTTTAAAGTATTTAGAAGAAGAATTAAAAAAAGAAATAAAATCTGCTATTGTTATAATAAGTATAAATGATTTAAATATTATAAATGAAGTATATGGTTACAAATTGGGAAACAAGGTTTTATTAGATGTGGTAAATAAAATAAAAATTGTTTTTAAAGATTATCATATAAGTAGATTTAGTGGGAGTAAGTTTGCTATATTTATACCAAATTATAATTTAATTAATTTAGATGATTATTTAAAAGAAGTATTTAGCCAAATTATTATTAATTATAAAGATAGTAATAATAAACATAAAGTTTTAGGAGTTAGTTTAAATGGAGGAATTTCAATATATCCTGATAACTCTAAAGTAATATTTTATTTATTAAGGTATGCTTATATAGCTATTAGTTTTGCTAAAGAAGTTGGGAAAAATCAATATTTATATTTTAACTATAGTATGAAAGAAAAAATAGAGAAATCTTTATATTTAGAAGATGAGTTAGTAAAAGCTTTAAAAACAAAAGAAGATTTTAGTATTTATTTACAACCAAAATATTCATTTTCTAATGGTAAATTACATGGATTTGAAGCATTAATAAGGTGGGATAATAATAAATATGGAAGAGTAGGACCAGATGAATTTATACCAATAGCTGAAAGAAAAGGATATATAATAGATTTAGGAATATGGGTTTTAGAACAAGCCTGTTTAATGATAAAAGAAATACAAGATTTAGGTTACACTAATTTTTCTATATCTGTTAATATATCAGCTGAGCAACTAAAAGATAAAAATATAATAAGTAATATTAAAACAATATTATTAAAGACAGGTATAGATACAAAACATTTACAATTAGAGATTACAGAAAGCATGCTAATGGAGAATATTGATAATTTAAATTATTATGACTTATTAATAAGTTTACGTGAATTGGGAATAGGAATATCACTTGACGATTTTGGCAAAGGTTATTCTAGTCTGTCTAGTTTAAAAGATTTACCTATATCTGAAATAAAAATAGATAAAAATTTTGTAGATAATTTATCATCATCAGAAATAGATAGAAGTATAATAAGAGAAATAATTATATTATCTAAAATTTTAGGTCTTTCTACTGTTGCTGAAGGTATAGAAACACAAGATCAATATGATTTTTTAGAAAGTATAAACTGTAATTATGCGCAAGGATATTTATGTGGTAAACCTATGCCAAAAAATGAAGCATTTAAATTACTAAAATTATTAGAAAATAAATAAGGAAATATTAAAATGATAGACTTAATAATAGAAAATCTAGATTTATTAATACAAAAAATTCTAAATATACAAAATAAAGAAGAATTAACAAAAATTCAAAATAAATTAATATTTTTATTTGAAAGATGTATAAAAGTAGTTATATTAATAATTATAGCTTATATAGTTATTAATATAGGGTTTTTTGTTATAAATAAAATTTGTAGTGTATCTTCAAAGCATATGAAGTCTAATATTAGAAAAATTGCAACATTTAGATTAATATTGCAAAATTTATTTAAATATTTTGTATATTTTGTACTGATATATAAAGTATTTGCTGTCTTTGGAGAAGATTTAAAACCTATTTTAACTATAGCTAGTATAGGAAGCGTTGCTATAGCTTTTGGATCTCAAAGTTTAGTAAAAGATATGATTTTAGGTGCTTTTATTTTATTAGAAGATCAATTTTTAGTTGGAGATGTAATTAAAATAGGAGATGTCATTGGAAAAGTAGAACAGATAAAATTAAGAACACTTAGTATTAGAACTTTTAGGGGAGAATTGTTTATAATACCTAATGGAAGTATAACTACTATTACAAATTTAAGTAATTATTATAAAAAAATTAACATTTTAATAGAGGTTTATATTAATAATAATTTAGATTTTGCAGTTAAATTTTTAAAAGATAGTTTAAAAGATTTTTATGGTACTACAGAAAATGTTTTACTACAACCTAGAATAGAAGAAGTTAAAATTGTAGGACCAAATAAAGTTGCAATAGAAATATCATTAGAGTGTAAAAATGGAACTATTGATGATACAGAAATATATTTAAAAAAGTATTTGCAAGATAGTTTTATAAAACAAGACATAAAAATAGAGTGTTTGGAGGGCTTTTATGTTAATTAATATAGGGGATAGAGTTGTTATGAAAAAACCACATCCTTGTGGAAATAATGAATGGGAAATTACAAGAGTTGGGGTAGACATAAAAATAAAATGTTTAAAATGTGATCATATAGTAATGTTACCAAGAGTTAAATTTGAGAAAAACATTAAAAAGTTTACAAATAAAATTGAAAATACTTTATAAAATTACTATTGCTTTAAAAAGATTGTTGTGATAAAATCAATATTTGATTAGTCCTTGCTCTTATAAATAGATAAGGGCCAAAGTCCAAAAGGAGGTGTAAATGTGAATAAATACGAATTAACAATTATAGTAAGACCTGATCTAGAAAAAGAAGCTTTAACTGCAGAGTTTGATCAAGTTAAAGAACTTATAACAAAATTTGGTGGTACAATAGATAAAGTTGATGAGTGGGGAAAACGTAAACTTGCTTATGAAATTAACAAAGTAAACGAAGGATTTTACAATTTTATAGAATTTACTGCTGATGCTAATGTTCCAGCTGAAATTGAAAGCCGTATACGTATTAAAGAAAATATACTTCGTTATCTTATAATTCGTCAAGAAGACTAGTTAGGAGATTGTTATATGAATAAAGTTATTTTAATGGGACGTTTAACAAAAAACCCAGAAGTGAGATATTCTCAAAGTGCTGAACCTATAGCAATTGCACGTTATACATTAGCAATTAATAGACGATTTAAACGTGATAATGAGCCAACTGCAGACTTTATAAACTGTGTAGTTTTTGGTAAACAAGCAGAATTTGCAGAAAGATACTTTGTAAAAGGTATGATGATTTCTGTTTCTGGAAGATTACAAGTTAGTTCTTGGGATGATCCTCAAACAGGACAAAAACGTTGGAACACAGATGTTGTTGTAGAAGAACAAGAGTTTGCAGAAAGTAAATCAGCTTTTGAAAATAGAAGTACAAATAATTCTTTTGGTGAATCAGAAAATTATGTCTCTCGACAAAATAATAATAACAACTTTTCTAATCAGCCAGAAGGCTTTTCAGATATAGGTGAAGTTTTAGATGATGAAGACTTACCTTTTTAAAAACTAATAAAATTGTAAAGGAGGCGTATTTATGATAAACAAAAAACGTGGCCGTAGAAAAAAACGTGTTTGTGCTTTCTGTGCAGATAAAAACAATACTATAGATTATAAAGATGTTAATAAACTTAAAAAATATGTTTCTGAACGTGGTAAAATTTTACCTCGTAGAATAACTGGTAATTGTGCTAAACATCAAAGAGTACTAACAGTTGCTATTAAACGTGCAAGACATATTGCTTTATTACCATATACAATGGAATAGAAAACAAAAACTTTGCCAAGTATGCAAAGTTTTTTATTTTTTATATTTTTTTTAATTTTTGTTCTTTTCTAAATTGTGTAGGAGTCATTTTATACTCATTTTTAAAAGCACGTATAAAGTTTTCTGTATTTTGATATCCAACTATTATACTTATTTCATTTATAGTTAGCTGACTTTCTTTTAATAATATTTCAATCTTATTAAATTTAATTTTCTTTAGAAGTTGTGTAAATGTATATCCTGTAATATTTTTTATATATTGAGAACAATATGGAATAGAATAATTTAATTTTTTAGATAATTCAGCTAATGTAATAGTGCTGTAGTTATTAAATATATATTTTATTATATTAAAATTATTATAACCTTTTATAATAAAATTATTTGGATATGATACTGTATCTTTATATTTTCTTATTAAGTTATTTAGAAATATGCTAAACATATTTTCTATTATATCATTAGTAAATTCATCATCTTTAATTTGTTCTATATACATATCTAATACAGAATGCATAATTTCTTTATCATTTGATGTATGAAAAATTAAGTATGTATCTTCATTTTTAGAGTAAACATTATTTAAAAAAAATGATGATATAATACTTTTATCTTTTAAATTATTAAATATTATATTTTCTATTATATTTTTTCGTATAATTATATTAATTATGATACTATCATCTTCAACAAGAATTCCATGTGATACAAGTGGTGCAATTATACATAAGTCTCCAGATTTAAAAATTTGTTTTTGATTATTTATATAGTGTTCACATGTTCCTGACATAACATATACTAATTCAAAAAAATTATGTTGATGCATAAAAAGAGGTGTATAACGATAATGTTTTGTTAAATAAATACATCTAGATGATAATTTTTTGAATGTATTATCTTCTTTAATAAAGTTTGGAATTTTATCTGGGAACAACTCAGGAACTATACGTTCATTTTCAATAATTTTATTTTTATCTAAATTATCTATAAAATTTTTAAATAAATCTTTATTTTTTTTATTTTCAAAATATGTTTTATAAAAAACTTCTTCTTCATTATATTGTTTTAATATGCTTATAATATCACTTTTAGTCATTCTATATGTAACCCCATTTCCCTTCTAGTTTAGTTAAAAAAATTATAGCACTATACATAAAAAAGTGATAGTAATATTCTTAAATTATGCAATTGTATTATTTTGTCAAATAGTTTATATTTATCTTAGTTAAAGAATATACAATTAGATGGGGGTTGAGGGTTAAATTGAGTGTAAGTAATAAGATGATTTCACGTAATTTGTGGAAGCAAAGAATAGGTTATGGTGCTGCAGATTTTGCAAGTAATTTAGTTTGGCAGATGATTTCATTATATTTGCTATATTTTTATACAGATGTAATGCTTTTAAATGTAAAATCTATTTCACTCATGTTTATTGTAACAAGATGTATAGACGCATTATTGGATCTTTTTACTGGTTATTTAATTGATCATACTAATACAAGATGGGGAAGATCTAGACCTTTTTTCTTATATGGAGCTATTCCATTTGCAATTTTTGCAATTTTAGCTTTTAGTGTGCCAAATTTATCTCACACAGGTAAATTAGTGTATGCTTACATTACATATATATGTCTTATGTTTATTTATGGGGTAGTAAATATACCTTTATCATCAATTCTTCCAAGTTTAACAGCAGATATAAATGAAAGAACAATGTTAACAACATCAAGAAAATTTTTTGCATTTTTAGGATCAGCTCTTGTTAGTTCAAGTACGCTTGGGATGGTAGCGTTTTTTGGAAAAGGAGATGAAGCAAAAGGTTTTAAAATAGTAATGATAATTTTTGCAGTAATAGGATCTTTACTATTATTATTTACTTTTGCAACTGTTAAAGAACGAGTTAAAATTATAGATCAGCCTAAAGTTAGTGTTAAAGAAAGTGTTAAATCATTATCTAAAAATAGGCCTTGGAAAATATTTGCACTAAATGCTATATTTATGTGGACAGCTAATTTTTTAGAAAATGGAGCTTTAATTTATTATTATAGTTATAATGTAGGAGATAAAACATTAGTTTCTAAAATTGCAACAATTATATCAATGGTACCTATTATTGTGAATTTTTCTGTACCTATATTAGCTAAAAAATTAGGTAAAAGAAATTTATTTGTAATTGCATCTATAATAGAAGTATTTGGATTAATAGTAGTATTAATTGGAGGTATCAATAGATCAATAATTATAATTGGTGCATTTATTATAGGAGCTGGACAAGGTATAAAAAATAGTATTTATTTTTCTATTCAGGCAGATCCAATAGATTATGGTGAATGGAAAACTGGAATTAATACAGCAGGTATAATGTCTTCTGTAAATGGATTTATTGGAAAATGTTCACAAGCTATATCTGGTGGTTTATCAGGTTTATTACTTTCATATGGAGCATATAAAGCAAATTCAGAAGTTCAAAGTACAAAAGCACTTTTAGTAATAAAATCTATGTATATTTATATACCAGTAGTATTAGTTATTTTGTCAATTATTACAATGTTATTTTATAATTTAGATAAAGAATATCCAAAAATAAAAGAAGAATTAGAAAAACGAAATAAAGAAGTGGAGGTATAATTATTGATATCATCAATTAAGAACTTTAAAATGGAAGTTAATGAGGATTTTATAAAAAAAGCTGAAATTTTAAAACCAATTTTACATGAGTCTATAAATTATCCTCAAAATATAGTAAAAATAAATAAAACACAAAATGATTATGAAGTTATTAAATTAAAAAAAGCATCTAATATATCTGAATTTTCTATGGGGAAAGGAGATAGTATATATTTAGATTTTGGAGATCATAATGTTGGATATTTATCATTTAAAATAAAATCAGTTGGTAGTCCTCCTGATGCACCTGCACATATTAAAATTAAATTAGGAGAACATCCTTGTGAAATAGTAGAGGAAAGTAGTAGTTATAATGGAGCTATAAGTAGTAGTTGGATACAAGAAGAATTTTTACATATAGATGTTTTACCTACAGAAATATCAATGCCAAGGAGATATGCATTTAGATATGTAGAAATTAATGTTTTAGATACTTCACCTAAATATAAAATAGTTATAGAGAGTATATATTGTAAATCTGTTACATCAGGAGACAGAAAATTAGTTGATAATATAAAATGTAATGATAAAGAATTAGAAGAAATTGATAAAATAGCATTAAAAACAATGGAAGATTGTATGCAATATGTATTTGAAGATGGACCCAAAAGAGATAGAAGATTATGGCTTGGTGATTTAAGATTACAGGCACTTACAAATTATGCAACTTTTAAAAATTATGATTTAGTTAAAAGATGTTTATATTTATTTGCTGGGGTTACACAAAATGAAAAAAGAGTTGGAGCCTGTATTTTTACAGAACCTAAAATATCAGTAGATGATACAACATTACTTGATTATTCATTATTTTTTATAACTTCTCTTTATGACTATTATATTGAAACTAAAGATAAAGATACTCTTATAGATTTATGGAAAACTGCTTATCATCAAATTGAATTGGCAGAAATAAATATAGATGAAAATGGACTTTTAAAAGATAGTGAAGAGTGGTGGTGTTTTATTGATTGGCAAGAAAATTTAAATAAACAAGCTTCTTGTCAAGCAATTTTAATTTATGTATTAAAACAAGCTATATTTATTTCTAACGAATTAGAAGATAAATTACACAAAAATAAATTAACATTATTACTTAATAAAGTAATAGAAGGTGCTAAAAATTATTTATGGGATTCTCAAAAAAAATTTTTTGTTAGTGGAAGTAAAAAGCAAATTTCATGGGCATCTCAAGTATGGTTTGTTCTAGCAAATATTTTATCAAAAGAAGAAAATAAATCTTTATTAGAAAGACTAAAAAAAGAAAATCCCAAAATAAATATGGTAACTCCATATATGAATCATTATTATGTAGAAGCTTTGATACAATGTAATATGATGGAGGAAGCAAAAGAATATATTAAATATTATTGGGGTGGAATGGTAAAATTAGGAGCTGATTGTTTTTGGGAATTATTCGATCCAAATAATATTTATGTTTCTCCTTATGGATCAAGAATTATAAATAGTTATTGTCATGCTTGGAGTTGTACACCTTCTTATATAATTAGAAAATATTATACAAATTAGGAGGAGTATTTAATGGTTGAAAAAGTATTAAAGAATATGAATATGAAAGAAATTGAAGAGTTTAATAATATTTGCACAAAATGTAATTTTGAAATTAATTTAAAACAAGATAGATGTCTTGTAAATGCAAAATCTATTATGGGTATTTTTTATCTAGATAAAAATAAAAAAATTAAATTAGTAGCTGAAATAGATGATGAAGATTATATTAATAAAAATTTTTCTAGATTTATAGATAAATAAAAATATTTATTATTTAAACCTCCCTATATTTAATATAGGGAGGTTTTATTTTATAGTATTAATTATCAAATAAAATGTGAAAATTAAACATAATAATTAAAATTGTAAAAAAATTTAATTTAAGTAATCATTTTGAAGATAATTAGCATAAAATACATTAAGATGTTTTAAAAGAGGTAAAAATCTCTTATATAAACATTAAAAAAATAACTATATTACATTATTAAATAACAGATTTATAAAATTTTAAAACTAAAAATTTTTTAGTTGTAGTTTACATAAAGATAAATAAAATATTGTAATATAAAAATTAAAAATTTTAAATTTACTTGATAATTTCAATAGTAACAGAAAGTTTAGCTTTTATACAACTTAAATTATTAATAAATAATTTATTTAATTTTAAAACTAGAATACAAAAAAATTATAAAATTAATTAGATAAAAATAATAACTTTATACTATTAATTAAATACATGAAATTTAATGTAAAAAAATAAAACATCTTATCATACATTAGCATAGAATAATACTGTAAGTAATTTAAAGGAGATGATTATCAAAATATAAAAGAAAAAAATTTAAATTAACGCAATAACTATAAATTATAAATATTTAGGAGGAAACATGGCAAGCAATTTATTTAAAGATATATTTTCTATAAAAGAACCAATATGGATATTTAATTCTGGTATGAGTAAAGGTAAATTTCACGACAGACAAGATTTAGGATTTATTTTAAGAAAAGGTAAAACTCTAAAAGTAAGACAAGTTAATAATAATTTTAAAGGTAATCTCACTTTAAGATTACTTGGAAATGACTCAAAATTTAGTAAAGAATATACAGTTAAATCAGGTTGGGTAACTGCTCAATGTGAAGAATCATATGTTCCATTTATAGATACTCCATACGGTAGTGTAAATGCTAAAATAGAATATATGTTAGAAGATTTTGATAATGATACAATACCATTACCTATTTATACTTATAATTCAAATGAAAATACATTTTTTAATGTTTGGGAAAAAAATAATAGTCCATTTGCATTAATAAAAGATGAAATTTTTCAATTATTAATACCTTTAAGAGATATAGATATTACTAAAAAATTACGTTATTTTAAATCTTTAGATAAATTAATAGAACATTATAGAGAGCTATTTAAATTTTACAATAATATTGCAGGAATAGATAATTCATCAGAATTAAATATGAATGGAAAAAATAGATATTTCTTGATGGCTGATAAACATGGAGCTGGAGTTGCATATTATTGTGATAATTGGACTGCTAATAGTGAATATTCTATTGATATGTGGTTAGAAGATATTAACTGGGGCCAATGTCATGAGATAGGACATGGTTATCAAGCTGGATTTGATAATAGAGGAATGTACACAGGAGAAGTATCTAATAATTTATTTGGTTTACAATACGAATATAGTAGACTTGGTAAAAAAGCTGATGAACTTGGTTGGTTATTTAACTTTGGAAAGAAAAAAGCTGTAGAAGATTCTTTATACAATAAAATTATAGTAGATAAAGGAAATTATAATACTGTTGATTTAAGAGAAAAATTAATTCTTTATGCTATGTTAAAACAAATGGCAGGAGATGAAGCTCATACTAAAATGTATCAAGGTTATAGAGTACTTGCAAATAAGAAAAATTTTAAAGCAGATAATTATAAATTACCTGATTTAATAAATGAATATTACAGTAATTACAGTAAGTTTGATTTTACTCCTGTATTACAAAGATTAGATCTTAAATTAGAAAACAAAATACAACCTATTCTTAATAGAATTAGAGGTTATGAGCCTGTAGCATATTTAGCAGATGTTGTTCCTAAAGAAGAATTAGAAAAAGCACGTAATTTATTAGATCCAAATATACTAATTAATTGTAATTTTGAAATGGTTAAAAATGAGGATATTGCACAATTATCACTAAAACAAAATTTAAAAATAAATTTATTAGTAGATAATATAGATAATTTTAAAGGTGGAAACATAATATTACAAAATGGAAATAAAACTATAGATATGAAAAATATAAACAGTAATACAGTTGAATTTAATAATATTAATACAGGTATATATACCGTAATCGTTGATAGTCTTTCTATGAAAAATTATTCTTTAATAGATAATTATGTTTATGTTAAAGAAGTAAATAATGAAGAAGATATAACTTTAGAGCACTTAAAAGTAAGCAATCTCTGTAATCAAAAAATTAAATTTTTAGGTTTAAGTGATGCACAATTTGCAGAATTAAGTACTGATAGAAATAAAGGAGTTTACAATTTTTCAATTACAAGTAAAAATCCTCATATTTATTTTAAAGGTGAGACTTATGCTGCAATAACTATTAAAGATAAAAATAATAATTTAAAATATGAGAATATAATGGAAGGTACAGATGTTAAATTAGTTAAAGAAGAAATTATTTTAGATATTGGTGATAAAATTGAAATTTATCATAGAGAACCATCTAGACTTATTTCCGATCAAAAAATTGTTGATAAATATTTAATATTTAATAATTTAACTGTAGATAAATATGGCTTAAAAAATATAGCTATAAATAATAATACACAAAAAGATTTAATTAATAGAATTACAGAATCAGCAAATTTATTAATACAAAATACAGAATTAGCAAATATTCCAATTAGTTATTTAGATATAAAGAAAAATTTAAATTTAGCTATAGAAATTCTTTCTACTTCTAATAAAAATAGATATTTAAAAAAATATAAAAATTTATTAAGTTAAAATTTAATATAAATTTTTTAAAAATATTAAAACTAAAGTACTAAAAAATAAATTAATTCAAAAATTTAATTGTAAATTTATAAATTCTAAAAAAGTTTAAAAAGTGATCTAATATTTAAATAAAACTATTAAAATGCTAATTTATATTAAATTAGCATTTTTTTAAACATTATATAAGTACATTCCGATAATCGCAAATGTATAGTTAAGTAATTTTATAAAATTACTAAAAAAAGTAAGTATAATTTTATTGTTTATATTAATAAAATTAATATTATAATTGCTTACATATTATTTTTATAATAAAATATTATTAAAAAACAACTTTTTACCACAAGGAGGAATTATGGATTATATAAGTAAATATTCTTTTTGGTTAGAAGATAATTATTTTGATAAAAAAACAAAAGAAGAATTAAAATTATTGAAAAATAATGATGATGAAATAAAAGATAGGTTCTTTAAAGAATTAGAATTTGGAACTGCTGGCGTAAGAGCAGTTATGGGAGCCGGTACTAATAGAATTAATATATATACAGTTAGAAAATTAACTCAAGGATTTGCTAACTTTTTAAATGAAAAGTACGATAAAGTTAAAAAAGAAATTTGTATAGCATATGATTGCAGAAATAATTCAAAAGAATTTGCTGTACAAACAGCTCTTGTTTTAAATGCAAATGGAATAAAAACTTATATTTTTGAAGATTTTAAGCAAACACCATTATTAGCATATGCAATTAGATTTTTAAATTGTATAGGAGGTGTAGTAATTACAGCAAGTCATAATACATATGAGTATAACGGTTATAAAGTATATGGAGATGATGGTGCACAAATATCATATCCAGATGATAAAAATTTAAGTGATCATATTAATAAGTTAAAAAGTATAAAAGAAATAAAAATATTAGATTTAGAAGAAAGTATAAATCTAGGATTATATAATATTGTAGATCCTAAAGTTGAAAATCAATATATAAATACTATTTATAATCAAACTATAAATTTAAAAGATTTAGAGAAAGAAACAAATAAATTAAAAATTGTTTATACTCCATTACATGGTACAGGAGGCCTTATAATAAAAAAGGTATTTGATAAGGCTAATTTTAATAATATTTTTATGGTAGAAGAACAATTAAAACCAGATGGAAAGTTTCCTACAGTTAGATATCCTAATCCTGAATCAAAAGAAGCATTTAAATTAGCTATAAATTTAGCAGAAAAAGTTGATGCTGATATAATATTTGCTAATGATCCTGATGCAGATAGAGTAGGAGTAGGAGTTAAAGATAAAAATGGAAATTATAAAATTTTAACAGGTAACATGATAGCAACTATAATGTTAGATTATATTTTAAATAATTTAACTAAAGTTAGTAATAAGGATGATAACATAATGGTAATATCATCAATAGTATCTAGTGATATTACAAAAAAAATGGCTGAGTATAATAATATAAAATATGAAGAAGTATTAACTGGATTTAAGTATATAGGCAAAAAAATAACTGAGTTTCAAAAAAATAAAAATTATAAATGCATATTTGCATATGAGGAAAGCTATGGTTACTTAGTAGGAGGATATTCTAGAGAAAAAGATGGAGTACTATCAGCTTTATTTTTATCAGAAATATGCTTATATTATAAACTAAGAAATATAAATTTATTTGACGTATTAGAGAATATATATAAAAAATATGGCTATTATATAGAAAAAGTAGAATTTATTAATATAGATGGTATAAAAGGATTAGAAAAAATAGATTTATTAATGAATTTTATGAGAGAAAATATATGGCAAGAAATTGGAGATATAAGAATAACAGAATTAAGAGACTTTAAAAATCTTAAATCTAAAAATTTTATTACAGGAGAAACTTACAATTTAAATTTTCCTAAATCCAATGTATTATATTATAAATTAGAAGATGATTCTTGGTTTTGTATAAGACCTTCTGGTACAGAACCAAAGTTAAAAATATATTTTGGTTCAAATGGAAAATGTTTAGAAGAGGTAGAAAATAGATTAAATAAAATAATATCTAATGTTTTAAATAAAATAAATAGATTAGATATTTAGAATAACATTAATTTATAAAATATAGAAAAGGATATGATCTATACGATGAAACAAAGAAATAATAATAATGATAAATTAGAAATTGCCAGAGCACTTGCATTATTTACTCAACTTGGTATTAATATGGCTATTTGCATAATGTTATCACTTTTTTTAGGCAATTTTATAGATAAACATTTTAATACATATCCTTTATTTTTAATTATTTTTTTAATTTTAGGCATCTTAGCATCTATTAGAAATATGTATTATATGGTGATGAAAGATAAAAATAATCAACAAAGTGGTGAAGATAATGAGTAATTTTAGTGATACAAGTAAAAAGATGTTTATTAATATAATAATTTTATTTTGTATAGAACTAATTTTAAGTTTTGTATATTTTAGATTTACACATGAATATTTAAGTGCCGTCCTAGGCTTAATAATAGGAACAGGAGTTTCTATTATTAAATTAATTTCTTTAGAAAATTCTATAAATAAAGTTATAGAAATGTCTAAAGCACATGCAGTTATGAATATGAGAAAAAACTATTTTTTTAGACAAATATTAACTATTATTGTTTTTGTTTTAATAGCATTAAATAGAGATATTATTAATATTTTTACTGCAGCAATTGGTCTTATAAATATGAACATTGGAGCTTATATGTGTAAAATGCTCCCTAATATATCTTAAATTATGACAATGTAAAGTTTGATTTTTATATTGTTATAATATATTATATAGAATATATTAACATAATATATTATAAGACAATCTTATAAATAAAATAATAGTATTTCTATTATTCTATTATTAAATTCAAATTAACATAAAAATATATTAATATAAGGTGATAATAATTACATATAAAGTTGGAATAATTAATACTCTAAATTCAGCTATACTATATGTTAATAATATATTTTTTTTGAAGAATAATAGAATATTACTTACCTAAAGTTCATATTGAACTATCATAAATACATTATCTTTTCATCGCTTTATAACTCCATATTTTAAAGAAAAAGTAAAATTTAACAGATAATAAAGTTATAAACTAATAATAAAAAAATGTCGATAAAAAGTGATAATATGTTTATACCCATTTACAAAAGAAAATTGTTAAAATTTGCAATGTATTGATTAATAGAGTTTATTTACTCTTTTATAAAATAAATTATTTATAGGAAGGAGGATAAATGTACTAATGGATGTAGTTAATAAGTTTAATGTTGGTGTATATGCTGATTATAAACTAAATATATTTGGTAAGAGCATAGATATTTGGATAACACAAACTTTAGTTTATACTTGGATTATAATGGCATTCTTAGTTATTTTAGCTTTATATTTAAGATTTCAACTTAAAAAATTTGAAGAAATTCCAACTGGAAAACAAAATATTATAGAAACGATTATAGAAAGTATAGATAAATTTGTAAAAAGCATTTTAGGTAAAGAGTATGCATGGCTAGGTAATTGGTTCTTCGGAATTTTTACATTTATTTTAGTATCTAATTTAAGTGGACTTGTAGGATTTAGGCCACCAACTGCCGATATAAGTACAACACTTGCACTAGGATTATCTACTTTTTTAATAATGCATTTTATGGGTGCAAAAATAAATAAAAAGAAATATTTAAAATCATTTATAGAGCCATACCCTGTTTTTTTACCTATCAATATTATAGGAGAACTTGCAACACCACTTTCATTAGGGTTTAGGCTTTTTGGTAATCTTTTAGGAGGACTTATAATTGTAGGTCTTTTTTACAACTTATTACCAAGGATTGTAACTATAGTATTACCAAGTTTTTTACATGCTTATTTTGATGTATTTGCAGGGTGCTTACAAGCATATATATTTACAATGTTAAGCATGACATTTATAAAAAATAAAATATCTTAAGAAATTAAATTATATTTAAATTTAAGGAGGATTTCAATATGGAAAATGAAGCAATTGTACAATCAGCAGCATTAATTTTAGGTTTATCAGCAATTTCAGCAAGTGTGGCAATGTTACCAGCCGTAGCAACAGGTATTAGTGAAGGTTTAGCAGCAGGAAAAGCAGCTGAAGCTGTAGCAAGACAACCAGAAGCTAAAGGAGAAATAACAAGTACTATGTTAGTAGGTTGTGCTCTTACAGAAACATCCGGTATCTATGGTTTTATTATAGCCCTTTTACTATTATTTGTTAATCCATTTTTTACAGCATTTGAAAGTTTTGTGGCAACTTTAAAATAATGAAATAAACTTAAATTTTGTAAAAAAGGAGGCTTATAATTTTGCCTAGAATTTTGGGTTTTGATAGTCAAACAGTAATACAATTAATAATACAATTATTTAATACATCGCTTCTATCATTTTTATTATATATAATATTATATAAGCCTGTTACCAAATTTTTAAATAATCGTACCACTCGTATAGAAAATTCTATTAAAAAAGCACAAAATTCTTTAACAGAAGCACAAAAAATGAAAGAATTTTATGAAGAAAAATTAGAAATTATTACAGAAGAGCGTGATAAAATTATAGAAGATGCGAGAATTAGGGCTAATGAAATAGAAGCAAAAATAATAGAAGATGCAAAAAAAGAAGCTGAATCCATAAAAGAAAAAGCCATGAATAGTATTAAAATGGAACGAGAAAATGCAGTAAACGATATGAAAGCTCAAATTATAGATATATCAACTTTAATGGCTGAAAAATATATATCTAAAAATATTGATAAAGACACTCAAAAGAAATTACTAGATGAGGTGATTTCAGATGTGGGGGATGCTACATGGGTCAACTAGTTTCTCAAGTATATGGTAAAGCATTTTTTGATTTATCTTTAGAAATTAATCAAATCGATAATTATCAAATGCAAGCGAATAATATTTTAAATATTATGAAAAATGATGATAAATTTTTTAATATAATAATTCATCCAGAGATATCTCAAACTAAGAAGTTTGAGATATTCTCAAATGTATTCAAGGATAGTATTTCTGAACATTTTTATGGACTTTTTGATCTATTATTAAAAAAATATAGAGAAATTTATTTTTTAGAAATATTAGAAGATTTTATAATAAGAATTAATGAATATAAAGGAATAGTAGTAGCAGAAGTAATATCTGCACAAGAATTAAGTGATGACCAAAAAGAAAGATTAATATCTAATCTTTCAAAAAATTTAAATAAAAAAATAACTTTAAAAACGATTATAGATGAAAACGTTATAGGTGGACTTAAAATAATAGTTGATGGTCATATTATAGATGGAACAATACAATCTCAAATAAAGAATATTAGAAATAAATTATATAATACAAAGATAATATAATTTAAGGAAAGGAGTTGATACCCTACATGGAACTTAGACCTGAAGAAATAAGCTCAATTATAAAAGAACAAATTAAAGATTATACAAAAAAACTTGAAGTATCATCTGTAGGTACAGTTATTCAAATTGGCGATGGAATTGCTCGTGTGTATGGTTTAGAAGATGCTATGAGTGGTGAGCTTTTAGAGTTTGAAAATGGTACTTTAGGTATGGCTCTTAATTTAGAGCAAGATAACATAGGTGTTATACTTTTAGGTGAAGAAGATGGAATAAAAGAGGGTGATTCTGTAAAATTAACTGGTAAAGTTACAGAAGTTCCAGTTGGCGATGCTATGTTAGGTAGAGTTGTAAATGCTTTGGGTCAACCTATAGATGGCAAAGGTCCTATAAATAATACAGGTTTTAGAGTAATAGAAAGAGAAGCATCAGGAGTTATTACTCGTTCTGAAGTAAATGTACCATTACAAACAGGCATAAAAGCTATAGATGCAATGGTTCCTATTGGAAGAGGTCAACGTGAACTTATTATAGGAGATAGACAAACAGGTAAAACTGCTATATGCATAGATACAATTATTAATCAAAAAGGAAAAGGTGTAAATTGTATTTATGTTGCGATAGGACAAAAAGCTTCAACAGTTTCTAGAATAGTTAAAAACTTAGAAGATTTTGGAGCTATGGACTATACTACTGTAGTAGTTGCAACTGCTAGTGATTCTGCATCATTACAATATATTGCTCCATACTCTGGCTGTGCTATTGGAGAAGAATGGCTAGAAAAGGGTAAAGATGTTTTAATAGTATATGATGATTTATCAAAGCATGCTGTTGCATATCGTACACTATCATTATTACTTAAAAGACCACCAGGACGTGAGGCATATCCAGGTGACGTTTTTTATCTTCATTCAAGGCTTTTAGAAAGAGCTGTAAAACTTTCTAAAGAGTATGGCGGAGGTTCTATAACAGCTTTACCTATTATAGAAACTCAAGCAGGAGATATTTCAGCATATGTAGCAACAAATGTAATTTCTATAACAGATGGGCAAATATTCTTGGAAACTGAAATGTTTAATTCAGGAGTAAGACCTGCTATAAATGCAGGTTTATCAGTTTCACGTGTTGGAGGTTCTGCACAAGTTAAGGCAATGAAAAAAATAGCAGGTCCTATACGTACAGAACTTGCTCAATATAGAGAATTGGCAAGCTTTGCACAATTTGGTTCAGACTTAGATAAAGATACTTTAGATAGATTAGAGCATGGACAAAGAATAGTAGAAATTTTAAAACAAGAACAGTACAAGCCACTACCAGTAGAAGAACAAATAGTTATTTTATATGCTGTTACTAATAAATATTTAAAAGATGTACCAGTAGATAAAATATTGTTATTTGAAGAAGAATATATTAAATTTATGCTTAATAGATATTCTGAATTATTAGAAAGAATAAAAGATACTGGCATTATAAATGAAGAAGATGAAGAAATAATAAAAAGTGGTTTAAAAGAATTTAAGAAGCAATTTGAAAGTGAAATAAATATTTAAGGGGTGATTTGTATGGCATCAATGCGAGATATAAAATCTAGAATTAAAAGCGTTGGTAGCACTCAGCAAATTACTAAAGCTATGAATCTTGTAGCTACATCAAAATTACAAAAATCTAAAATGATTCTTGGAGAATCTAGAGATTTTTATAATAAAACACGAGATATTATAGTGGGTATACTAAGTGATTCGGAAAATGCAGATAATGATGAAGCTATAAATTCTATTTTTTTAGAAAAAAGAAAAGTAAAGACAACTGCTATTATAGTTTTGACTTCAGACCGTGGTTTATGCGGAGGTTACAATGCAAATATTTGTAAAGAAACGTATAAAAAAATACAAGAAATAGAAAATGATTTATTTCTCATAATTGTAGGTTCTAGAGGAGCTGAATTTTTTTCTGATAAAGGTATAGAAATTAAAGAAACTTATAAAGGAATTTCTGAAAAACCTTCTTTTGAAGATGCTTTTAGAATAGGAAATTTAATTTCTAAATTATACAAAGAAGAAAAAGTAGACGAAGTAATTTTAGCATACACTGAATTTGAATCTGTTATATCACATATACCAAATTTGAAAAAAGTTTTACCATTAGATAGTTCTGATTTTGAAGAAAAGAATGAAAAAAATACAAAGACAGGATATAATCCATTAATGATTTACGATCCTGGAAAAGAAGAAGTTTTAAATTACATTATACCTAGATATATTAATACTGTTATATATAGTGCATTATCAGAAAGTGCTGTTTGTGAAATTGGTGCACGTATGACAAGTATGGATTCTGCAACTAAAAATGCAGAAGAAACTATAGATAAAATGACTATTATTTATAATAGAGCAAGACAAGGAGCTATTACTCAAGAAATTACAGAAATTGTTGCAGGTGCAAATGCTCTATAAATAAAATAAAATTGGGCAAAGGAGGTTGATTTTGTATTGGCTAAACAAAATATTGGGAAAATAGTACAAATAATTGGAGCTGTATTAGATATTAAATTTCCAGAAGATAATATACCAGCTTTAAATAATGCTATAGAAATTTATAATAATAATGGTAAAAAAATAGTTGCAGAAGTGTCACAACATTTAGGTGGAGATATTGTAAGATGTATATCTATGAGTAGCACTGATGGATTAAAAAGAGGCTCAGAGGCTATAGATACAGGTTCTCATATTAGTGTTCCCGTTGGAGAAATAACTTTAGGAAGAATGTTTAATGTTTTAGGTGATCCTATAGATAATATAGAAGCACCAGTATCAGCAGAAAAGTGGAGCATACATAGAGAAGCTCCAAAGTTTTCAGAACAAACTACTACTACAGAAGTTCTAGAAACAGGAATAAAAGTTATAGATTTATTATGTCCTTATTCAAAGGGCGGTAAAATAGGTCTATTTGGAGGTGCCGGTGTAGGGAAAACTGTTCTTATAATGGAACTTATAACAAATATTGCAACAGAACATGGAGGATATTCTGTTTTTGCAGGTGTTGGTGAACGTACAAGGGAAGGAAATGACCTTTATAATGAAATGAAAGGTACAGGAGTTATTAATAAAACAGCTCTTGTATTTGGACAAATGAATGAACCACCTGGTGCAAGAATGAGAATAGCTTTAACTGGTCTTACAATGGCAGAATATTTTAGAGATGTTGCAGGGCAAGATGTTTTATTATTTATAGATAATATATTTAGATTTGTTCAAGCTGGTTCAGAAGTATCTGCTTTATTAGGACGTATGCCTAGTGCAGTTGGTTATCAACCAACACTTGCTACAGAACTTGGTAAATTACAAGAACGTATTACATCTACTAAAAAAGGATCTATAACATCTATACAAGCTGTTTATGTTCCTGCGGATGATTTAACAGACCCAGCGCCTGCTACTACATTTTCTCACTTAGATGCTACAACTGTTCTTTCTAGAAATATAGTAGAACTTGGTATTTATCCTGCTGTAGATCCATTAGAATCTACTTCTCGTATATTAGATCCATTTATAATTGGAAAAGAGCACTATCAAGTAGCTAGAGATGTTCAATCTATATTACAAAAATATAAAGAATTACAAGATATTATTGCTATTTTAGGTATGGATGAATTATCAGAAGAAGATAAACTTATAGTTTCTCGTGCTAGAAAAGTTCAAAGATTTTTATCACAACCATTTACTGTTGCAGAAAAATTTACAGGATATCCTGGAAAATATGTACCTGTTCAGGAAACAGTAAGAGGATTTAAAGAAATTATAGAAGGTAAACATGACGATATACCAGAAGGACTTTTTTTAAATGCTGGAACAATAGATGATGTTTTGGAACGTTTTAAGTAGGTGAATAAATATGGCAAATAAAACTCACTTAAAAATTATTACTCCATATAATATTTCTTTTGATGATGAAATAGAAAAAATATTACTTACTGCTACTTCTGGAGAAATAGTTATAATGGCAAATCATGCACCTATAACATTTATATTAGAGGAATGTATAGTTAAAATTATTAATAATGAAAATAAATTTTACTTGACTATAATGGGAGGATCTGTAGAAGTTTTAAATAATAATATAACTATTATAACAGATGCTGCAGAAAATCCTGATCAAATAGATGTAGATAGAGCTAGATACTCTAAATCTCGTGCTGAAAGACGTATAGATAATAAAAATTCTTCTGAAATTGATATAGAACGTGCACAAAGATCTTTAAGAAGAGCAGAAATAAGAATAAAATTAGGTGTCATGAAAAGATAAAAAGAAGGTTTTAAAACCTTCTTTTTTTATTTAATTATTTTTTCTGTGTTAGGATCAAAAATATGTATTTTATTACAGTCAATTGCAATTTTTACTTTTGAATCTGTAGCTTCGAACCTAGATGAAACTTTTGCAATAAATTTAACATCTTCTTTACTTAAATGTAAAAGTATTTCTGAACCCATCATTTCATCTAATTCTATATTTACATCTAAAACACCAGAAGTATCCTTTTTTATAAATTCTTCTTCTACATGTAAATCTTCTGGTCTTATACCTATTGTTACTTTTTGGCCAATATATTTAGATGATGATTCTAAACTAATTACATTAGTTAGTAAAGGCAATTTTATTCCTAATGTTTTAATAACTAATTTATTATTTTCTTTTTCTATAGTACCTTCAAAAAAGTTCATAGGAGGTGTACCTATAAATCCAGCTACAAACATATTTATAGGAGAATTATAAAGATTTTGAGGTGTATCGACTTGTTGAATAAATCCATCTTTCATAACTACAATTCTATCTCCCATTGTCATAGCTTCTATTTGATCATGTGTAACATATATAAAAGTTGTTTGTAATTTTTTATGAAGTTTTGAAATTTCAGAACGCATAGTTGTTCTTAATTTTGCATCTAGATTAGATAGTGGTTCATCTAAAAGGAAAACAGATGGATTTCTAACCATAGCTCTACCTAATGCTACTCTTTGACGTTGTCCTCCAGATAATTCTTTTGGTTTTCTATCTAATAATTTTTCTATATCTAGTATTTTAGCTGCTTCTCTAACTTTTTTATCTATTTCATCTTTAGGTACTTTTCTAAGCTTTAATGAAAATGCCATGTTTTTATAAACTGTCATATGTGGATATAATGCATAATTTTGAAAAACCATTGCAATATCTCTGTCTTTAGGTAATGCATTAGTAACTAATTTATCACCTATATATAATTCACCTTTAGAAATTTCTTCAAGTCCAGCTATCATACGTAGTGTTGTAGATTTTCCGCATCCAGATGGTCCAACTAGAATAATAAATTCTTTATCTTTTATGTCTAAATTAAAATCATGTACTGCTGTTACATCGCCAGGATAGATTTTATATATGTTTTTTAATTGAATATTTGCCATTTGTAGTTATATCCTCCAATTTTAAAATTACTTTAAATTTATAGTTTTTATTGTATCCATGTCGTCAAATGCTTGATTTTCTCCACCCATAGCCCAAATAAATGCATAATTGCATGTTCCACATCCTGAATGTATACTCCAACTAGGGCTAATAACAGCTTGTTCATTTTGAATCACAATGTGACGTGTTTCATTTTCTTCACCCATAAGATGGAATACAACATTATCTTCTGGTATATCAATATATGTATATATTTCCATACGTCTTTGATGGGTATGAGCAGGCATTGTATTCCATACAGAACCATTATCTAATATAGTTAGACCCATTGAAAGTTGACAAGTTTGTAGTACGTCAGGATGTATAAATTGATTAATAACTCTTTTATTTGATAATTGAGTAGAGCCTAAATTTTTCTTTGCTGCATCTTCTATAGATATGAATTTTGTTTTGTATGATTTATGAGCAGGTGATGAAACCATATAAAATTTAGCAGGTTTCTTTGGATCATCACTTTTAAATAACACTTCTTTTGTGCCCATAGGTATGTATATACAATCTTTATTTTTTAGTGTAAAAACTTCACCATTTACTATGACATTACCTGTATTACCAATATTAAATATTCCTATTTCTCTTCTTTCTAAAAAATATGTAGTACCAAAGTTTTCCCAAACATTTATTCCTTTATCTATAGGAACACTTTCTTTAATAGGCATACAACCAAGTATAACCATTCTATCAACATGACTATATATAGCTGTTACTTCATCTTCTTTATATAAATTTTCAATTAAAAATTCTTCTCTTAATTCTTTAGTTGTATAACGTTTTATATCTTTAGGGTTTGAACTATATCTTATATCCATAAATAAAACCTCTCTTTATTATTTATTTTTAAAGATCAAAATTAAAAAATTTTATTACATTGTTGTAGCAAATATCTTTTATTATATTTTCTAGATATATAATATCATTTGGATATTCTCCGTTTTCAACTAACTTACCTATATAGTTACATAATATTCTCCTAAAATATTCATGACGAGTATAACTTAATAAACTCCTACTATCTGTAAGCATACCTATAAAATTACCTAAAAGATTTGAATTTGATAAATCTAATAATTGTTTTTCCATTCCACTTTTTGTATCATTAAACCACCAAGCAGCACCTATTTGAATTTGGCCAGGACATAATGAATTTTCTGCAAAACAACCTGATACAGTAGTTATAATCTCATTATCATATTGATTTAAACTATATAATACCATTTTTGGAAGAGTATTATTTTGCTTCATTTTATCAAAAAATTTAGCTAAATTATCTGCATTTGTATAACTTTTTATTGCATCAAAACCAGTATCAGCTCCTAAAGATTTAAACATAGAAGTATTTAAATTTCTTATACATCCAAAGTGAATTTGTAAAACCCAATTATATTTATAATATTCTTTAGTTAAATCTAATAGTACTTTAGTAGAAAATTGATTTATTTCTAAAGTTGATAAAGGTTCAGAGTTTAATGCTTTTTTAAATATTATTTCTAAATCTTTATCTGTACTTTCTACAAAAATAATTTCTTCTAAAGTATGATCTGCTGTTTTACAACCCATATCATTAAAGAATTTTATTCTATCATATAATGCTTTTAATAATTCTTTATAGGATGTTATACTATATCCACAAACTTTTTCTAATTTTTCAATATAGTTTTTGTATTCTTTATCTGCAATATTTACAGCTTTTGAAGGTCTAAATGCAGGTAAAACTTTAACATTAAAAGATGTATCATCTTTTATTTGTTTATGAAAATGTAGATCATCTTCTGGATTATCTGTTGTACAAATTAATTTTACATTTGAATTTTTAATAATATTTTTTGCAGTAAAATTTGGTAATTTTATATATTCGTTGCATCTACTATAAATTTCTTTTGAATTTTCTTGATTTAATGTTTTTTCTATATCGAAGTATCTTTGAAGTTCTAGATGTGTCCAGTGATATAATGGATTTCCAATTGCTTTTGGTAATGTAATTGCAAAATTTTCAAATACTTTGTAGGGATTAGATTTTATATTGCCTGTAATTTCTGATTCAGATATGCCATTTGCACGCATTAAACGCCATTTATAGTGATCCCCCCCAAGCCATATATCTGTTATAGAATCATAAGTTTTATCATTTGCAATATCTTCTGGATTGATATGACAGTGATAATCTACAATAGGCATATTTTTTGCACAATTATGAAATAAATGTATTGCTGTTTCATTTTCTAAAAGAAAATTTTCATCCATAAAATTTTTCAAAATTAACACTCCTCTTTATATTAAGTTTCTAAATTACTTTTAAGTATTATGCTAGGCTTTGTATATAAAATACTACTAGGTGGATATTCTGATTTTATTATATAATTAAATAATACTCTAATTGCAGTATAGCTTTGTTTAGCTATTTTTTTATCTATAATAGCAGTTAGAATATTATTTCTTAATAAATCTGCACTTTGTGAAAAATAATCATTTCCTATTAATTTTATTTTATTTTCTAAACCTAAATCTATAACAGCATTGCACATTTGTATAGTATGTCTTGCACTACATGAATATATAGCATATATATTGTCATATGTATTTAAAATTTCTTTTATTTTCTTGTAAGCTATACTTGTATCAGAATTGCATGCTTGTAATATTTTAATATTAGGTGCATTTTTTTGTATGTAATTTTCAAATCCACGAAGATTTTCATATTGATCTATCATTGTTAAATTACCAACTAAATTGCCTGTTACTATAATATTTTGCTTAATATCTTTAGGTTTAAATATAGTTAATAATTCTGCTGCCATACTACCTGCTATTTCATTGTAACTTTTTACTGTACAAAGAGTATAATCTTTACATAAATCAGAACCTATAAGAACTACAGGTATATTTTTTCTATAAAATTGTTCTATAAAATAAGTCGATAAGCTATTATTTACAGCAATTGTTACTATACCGGATAAGTTTTCTAAGTGATTTTCATAAATATCTTTTAAAACTAAACCATTACTTTCTAATGAAAGAGGGTAAGAAAATTCTTGAAATTTTATATTAAATTCTGATACAGATTGTGTAAATTGTTTTATTCCATGCCATAAATTTAAATAATAATATCTATTTTCTAATGTTGGTTCCGGAAATACAATAGCAATAGTAGTAGCTTTTCTTTTTAAAGAAGCAGCCATATAGTTAGATTTGTAGCCTATAGATTTAGCTACTTCTAAAACTTTTTCACAAGTTTTTTCACTAACACGACCTTTTCCATATAATGCTCTATGTACAGTAGTAGTACTTATTCCTAATTGATTAGCAATTGTTCTTAATGTCGGATTTTTAGGATCATTTTTTTGCATAGGATAAACTCCTTAAGTAAATTAAATCAAATTGAAAAGCTAATTTGGAACTTTTTAAATTATAATACTAAAAAAAATATAAACTTGTCAACAGAATTTGAGAAAACGTTTAATTAAAATGTAAAAAAGCTAAATGTAATAAAAAATTAACAGATAATATGTTATTAATGCACATATATTTCTAACAATTATTGAAAATATAGAAAAAAATTTTAAAATTAAAAGTAAAATATACATAAAAAATATATCATATATTGGAATTTCATTGACTTATTCTATTATAATATAATATAATTTGCGTGAACGTTAAACAAAAGGATACATCACATTCGTATTAGAAGGGGGAATAAATGAAAAAATTAGATTATTCTATTTTACAAGCTCAAAATTTAAAAAAAAATATGGAGGAACGTTTTTTACAGATAGGAGAAGGTAATTTTTTAAGAGCATTTGTTGACTACTTTATTGATGTTGCAAATGAAAAAATAGATCTTAATTCCAAAGTGGTTGTAGTACAACCAATAGAAAATGGTTTAAGTGATATATTAAATGAACAAGAAGGATTATATACTTTATATTTAAGAGGATTACAAAATAATAAAAAAGTAGAAGAAAAAAGAATAATTAGTTGTATAAGTAGAGCGATAAATCCTTATACAGAATTTAATTCATTTTTAGAATGTGCTAAAAATCCAAATTTAAGATTTATTATAAGTAATACTACTGAGGCAGGAATAACATTTGATCAAAATTGCAAATTTGATGATAAACCTCCAATAACTTTTCCAGCTAAATTAACAAGGTTTTTATACGAAAGATATACTACATATGGGTTAGAAAAAGATAAGGGTTTTATAATATTACCTTGTGAGTTAATTGATAATAATGGAGAAAAGTTAAAGGAATGTATTATAAAATATATAGAACTTTGGAATTTAGATAATAAATTCTATAATTGGGTAATTAAAGAAAATATCTTTTGTTCTACATTAGTAGATAGAATTGTTACAGGATATCCTAGATTAGAATTAGATAAATTAAATATAGAAAATGGATACGAAGATAAATTACTAAATACTTGTGAAAATTTTGGTTTTTGGGTTATAGAAGGACCAGAAAACATAAAAAAAGAATTACCATTTGAAGAAGCTAGTTTACCAGTAAAAATAGTAAATAACCATAAACCATATAAACAACGTAAAGTAAGAATATTAAATGGTGTACATACAGCAATTGTTTCTGTAGCATATTTATCTGGTAAAGATACTGTTTTAGAATGTATGGAAGATCCAACAATAAAAAATTTTATTGATAAATTAATATATAATGAGATTATTCCAACCTTAACTTTACCAAAAGAAGAATTAATTTCTTTTGCAAATAGTGTAGAAGATAGATTTAAAAATCCTTTTATAGTACATAATTTATTATCTATTTCATTAAATTTTACTTCAAAATGGAAAACTAGAGTATTACCTAGTGTAAAAGCTTATTTAGAAAAGAATAATGAACTTCCAGAATGTTTAGTTTTTAGTTTTGCAGCATATCTAAAGTTTTTTAGAAGTGTAAGATTAGATGAAAAAGGATTATACGGATTAAGAGAAAATAAAGAATACTTAATTTCTGATGATAGGGATATCTTAGAATATTTTTATAATTTAAGAAATGCTGATAATTTTACTTTAACATCAGAAGTTAGTAAGCAAGAAAATTTTTGGGGAGAAGATTTATCTAAAATCCCTAACTTTATAGAAAATGTAGTATTAAAATTAAATAACATTGATAAAGTTGGAATGTATAATGCTTTAAAAGAGGTGACAACTTTATAATGAAGGAAGAAGTAAAAGCTATTATTATTAATAAAGAAGATAATGTAGCAGTTGCTGTAAATCCTATAAAAGCTAATGAAGAGATATTATTACAAGGTTCTAAAATTAGAGTTTTAGAGGATATAAACACAGGTCATAAATTTTCTATAAAAGATATTTGTAAAGAAGAAGATATTATAAAATATGGTTTTTCTATAGGTCATGCCACAACCCAAATTAAAAAAGGAAGTTGGGTACATACTCATAATGTAAAAACAAATTTAGATGGGGAACTAGAATATACTTATGAGCCTAGTAACTTTGTAATTAATAAAAGTAGTATAAATTATTTTAATGGGTTTGTTAGACATGATGGTAATGTTGGAATAAGAAATGAAATATGGATAATACCTACTGTAGGATGTGTAAATAGTATAGCAAAGTCATTAGTAGATATAAATAAGGATCTTGTAAAGAATACAAATATAGATGGCATATATACATTTGTACATCCATATGGTTGTAGCCAAATGGGAGATGATTTTGAGACTACAATAAAAATTCTTAAATCTTTATCAAAACATCCTAATGCAGGTGGCGTATTAATCTTGAGTCTTGGATGTGAAAATGCTTCTATAAAAAATTTTGAAGAAATTAAGGACATGCCAAATATAAGATTTTTAGTTTGCCAAGAATGTAATGATGAAATAGAAGAAGGATCTAAAGTAATAAAAGAATTAATAAAATATGCAAATAGTTTTAAAAGAGAAAAAGTACCTATTTCTAAATTAATTGTAGGTATGAAATGTGGGGGTAGTGACGGATTATCAGGAATTACAGCTAATCCTACAGTAGGATGTTTTAGCGATACTTTAATATCTCAAGGAGGAAGTACTATTCTTACAGAAACACCTGAGATGTTTGGTGCAGAAACAATTCTTATGAATAGATGTGTAGATAAAAATACATTTGATAAAACAGTAAATATGATTAATAATTTTAAAAATTATTTTTTATCACATGGTCAAGTTGTATATGAAAATCCATCTCCTGGTAATAAAGCAGGAGGCATTACCACTTTAGAAGATAAAAGTTTAGGTTGTGTTCAAAAAGGTGGTAAATCACAAGTTAGAGATGTTATAGAATATGGTGAAAAAGTAAAAAATCAAGGGTTAACACTTCTTAGTGGCCCTGGTAATGATTTAGTATCTACTACAGCTTTAACAGTAGCAGGAGCACAAATTATATTATTTACTACAGGTAGGGGTACTCCATTTGGTGCACCAGCTCCTACTGTAAAGATTTCTACTAATAATAAATTGTATAAGGAAAAATCAAATTGGATAGATTTTAATGCTGGTTGTATAGTGGATGGAAAATCTATAAATGAGCTAGCAAATGATTTATTAGAATTTGTAATTAAAATTGCTAATGGGGAAATAAAAACAAAAAATGAACAACATGGGTATAGAGAAATAGCAATTTTTAAAGATGGTATAACATTATAAATTATAATATTAAATTTCATGGGGAGAAGAATTATATTATGAAAAGTAAAATGTTAAGTTTTTTTGGAGGATTATGTGCAACTGCTGTTTTATTAACAGGATGTGGTAAAGATGCTCAAGATGTATCTGCAAATGCAGATGGAAGTTCCAATGGAAAGCAGATTGAATTAAAATTTTCTTGGTGGGGATCTGAAGATAGACATAATGCATTTTTAAAGATTATAGATCTATATGAAAAAGAACATCCAAATATAAAAATAAGTCCAGAATATGGAGCATGGACTGGTTGGCAACAAAATATAATAACACAGTTAGGTGGAGGAACTGAAGCTGATATAATGCAAGTTAATTATAATTGGATTCATTCTTTTGGAAAAGGAAAAAATGTATTTTATGATTTAAATAAAGTATCAGATAAATTAAATTTAGATAATTGGGATAAAGAGCATTTAAAATCAATGACTGTAAATAATGAATTAGCAGCTGTACCACATGGTATGAATGCTAGAATAAATTTCTATAATAAACCTCTTTTTGAGAAGGCAGGAATAAAATATCCTTCTACATATAAAGAATTAGTAGATGCAGGAAAAATTATTGGAAAAGAAAATACACCTACAGGTTCTGAAAACAAATATGTATTTATGAATATAGGCAAAGAATGTCCTGATTTATTTATTGCTCAAATGTTATTTGATGAAACAAATAAAGTAATGCAAAAAGATGGTAAAGTACAATATACTGTTGATGAAGTAGAAAAAGTATTTAATGAATATCTAAATTTTGCTAATTCTGGAGCAATGGAAACATTTCAACAACTAGATTCTATGGATAATGAGTCTAATCCAGTATGGACAAGTGGTAGAGGTGGTAGTATTTATGAATGGGCAAATGCTATAGATAAATATGCAGGATCCTATAAAGGTGGAAATGCCAAAGATGAAATAGGTGTTGCAAGTTATATTGTACCAAAAGAAGGAGTAAAACCATCAATTTATGTTAAACCTAATTTAGGATATGCTATTTCAAAGAATTGTAAATATCCTGAAGAAGCTGCAGATTTTATAAATTTTATTTTTACTAATGAGGAAGCGGTAAAAATTATGGGAACAAGTATTGGTATTTCTTCAAATAAAGTAACAAAAGAATATCAAGAGAAGAATGGTATTATACAAGGGCTTACTAAGGAAGCTTATGATATGATGGATAATTATAAACAAGTAGTAATGGATCCATATTTTGAAGATGCGAATGTAAGAGGGCAACGTATATTAGCAATAGAAGCATTTCGTTCAGGAAAATCTAGTACAAGAGAAGCTGCAAATGATTATATAGTTAGACAGCAAGAACAACTAGATAAACTATTTAAATAATGAAAACTAAAAATAGCTACATAACCTATTTAATGCTTGCCCCTTGGTTTTTAGGTTTTGTAGTATTTAAAGCATATCCTATAATAATATCTTTTTGGTATTCTTTAATGGAGTATCCTATATTAGGAGATCCTGAATTTATAGGAATTGCAAATTATAAACATATATTAACAGACGATCCTATATTTAAGGCGTCTATAATAGGTACATTAAAATATGTATTAATTGGAACACCATGTGTTTTAATTATTTCTTTTATAGTGGCTTATGTATTAAATTTTAAATTAAAAGGTGTTAATTTTTTTAGAACAATATATTATATTCCTTCTATATTAGGTGGTAATGTTGCTGTATCTATATTATGGGGATTACTATTTAATATAAATGGACCAGTAAATACTATATTAAATATATTTGGTATTAAATCAATATACTGGGTATCTGATCCTACCTTTGCTGTTATAACCTTAATATTATTAAAATGTTGGCAATTTGGTTCTACAATGTTAATTTTTCTAGCGGCATTACAAAATGTACCCACTTCTTTATATGAATATGCAGCTATAGAAGGTGTTTCAAAATTAAGACAGCTATTTAGTATTACATTACCTATTATTACTCCAATGGTATTATTTAATTGTGTAAATGTCTTAGTTAAAGCTTTTCAAGAATTTAACTCTGCCTATTTAATTACTAAAGGTGGACCTAATAATGCAACTTATTTTTTAAATCTATATATTTATGATCAAGCTTTTCAAAGTGGTAATTATGGATATGCTAGTGCTTTAACGTGGATATTACTTGTTATAATCGGTATATTAACAGCTGTAGTATTTTCCTCATCTAAATATTGGGTATACTATAGTGATTAAAAGGAGTATATGATATGGTCAAAAAAAATACAATAAATTCAGCAATAAGATATATTATACTTATACTAGTAGGAATAATTTTAATATATCCTTTATTTTGGATAATAGGTTCTTCATTTAAACAAAATATAGATATATTTGGCACATTGAATATATTTCCTCCAAAAGGAAGAGGTACAACCCAAAACTTTGGAGAAGCTTGGAATATTAATAACAGACATATTTTACCTTTTTATTTTTTAAATACACTTAAATTCTTAGTTCCAAAAACAATTTTTACTATTATTTCTAGTACAATAACTGCTTACGTAGTTGCTAGAAAGAAATTTATAGGTAAAAAATTTGTTTTTACTATGATAATATTAACACTTTTAATGCCTGAATTAGCATTTCGTATACCTTTGTATTTACTTTTTAGAGATTTAGGTCTACTTGATAGATATGCTTCTTTATATATTCAAGATATTTTTGCTGCTGGTACATGTTCATTCTTTATATTTATGGAAATACAATTTATGAGATCAATACCTAGAGAATTAGATGAAGCAGCTGTTATGGATGGTTGTAATGAATTACAGACTTTATTTTACATAATATCACCTATATTAAAGCCAATAATTATAACTGTAGGTTTATTATGCTTTATGTGGGGTATGAATGATTTTCAAGGACCATTAATTTATTTAAGAAGTCCAGATAAAACTGTAATGTCTATGGCATTAAAACAACTTATGGATGGAGACTCAATGATAAATTACGGTAAAATATTTGCAGCTTCATTTATAGCTTTACTTCCTATGATAGCTATTTTCTTTGCAGGATCTAAATATTTTGTAGATGGCGTTGCAAGCTCTGGTGGTAAAGAATAATTTTTAGAAAGTAGGAGTCAGTATGACATTTTTACGTATTTGCGCACAACTAATAGATATTATATTTAGTATTGTAGTTTTTGTGATAAGTTTTATCCTAATGGTTAATCCAATGTCACAATATCTAGGACATTTATTAGGTGGCTTTGTTGTACTGGCTTTTTCACTTTCTTTAATTTTTATTTTTCAATTGCCTTTTTTAACTCAGTATCAAACTATTGGTAAAGCTTTTTTTAAATTAAAAGTTGAATCTACAGATAAACAAAGACCATTAACTATGTCAATATTACTTCAAAGAGAAATTTTTTGTAAATTGGCTAGTTGTTATATTATATGTATACCAGTTTTATTTGGTAAAATTGGTGGACAAGATATAATATCTAAAACTGTTGTTATACATAAATAAAAATTATTTTAAAGGAGATTATATTGTGATTAAAGTTTTACTAAAAACTCCTTTTGGTTTTGTGCTAAAAATTGAAAGTGAGAATTGTTATAAATTAGATAATAAATATGATATTTATATAGATGATAATTATTATACTACATCTAATAAAAAAATAATAAGTTTATTTAATTTAATGCCAAATACTAATTATAATATAAAGTTTTTAGGATTAAATGAAGAAGAATTAAATTTAAAAACAGAAGATATAAACTATTTAATAAATATAAAAGATTATAATGCTATTGGTGATGGACTTTGTAATGATACTTCTGCTATAAATACGGCTATTTATATTGCTCCCAAGGGTTCAGTAATTATTGTACCTAAGGGAGTTTATTTAGTTGATCAAATTTTATTAAGAAGTGATATTGATTTATATTTAGAAAAAGGTGCTAAATTATTACAAAGTTATAATAGAAAAAATCTTGCTATTTTAAAAGGATATCAAAAAAATTATTATCACAAAGATGCTTTTATAAATTCTTCTTGGGAGGGTAATCCGCTAGATTCTTATTGTAGTTTAATATTTGGAAAAAATATTGAAAATGTAAGAATATATGGAGATGGAATTATAGATGGTAATGGAGAAGAAGGTCAATGGTGGTTAGAACCTAAAGTTAAAAAAATTGCTTTTAGACCACGAAATATTTTTTTAGATAGTTGTAATAATATAAGTTTAGTTTCTTTTATAAGTGAGAATAGTGCAGCGTGGAATATACACTTATTTTATTGTAAAAATATATACGCATATGATTTAAAAATAAATAGCAATCCTAATTCTCCAAATACAGATGGATTTGATCCTGAAAGTTGTTCTAATGTAAAAATTATTGGATGTCATTTTAAAGTGGGAGATGATTGCATAGCTATAAAATCAGGTAAGATTTTTATGAGTCATTTTAAACCTATACCAAGTACTAATATTATTATTTCAGATTGTTTTATGGAAGAAGGACATGGTGCAATTGTTATAGGTTCTGAAATTTCATGTGGTGTTAATAATATAGAAGTTTGTAATTGTTTATTTAAAAAAACAGATAGGGGATTAAGAATAAAAACACGTAGAGGCAGAGGCAAATTATCTATTTTAGATAATATAAGATTTAATAATATAGAAATGGATAATGTTAAACATTGTTTTGTTATAAATATGTTTTATAGGTGTGATCCTGATGGAGATAGTAATTATGTAAAATGTAAAGATGTTATTCCTTTAGACGATAGGACGCCATGTATAAAAAATATTTTTGTTTCTAATATAATAGCCAAAGAAATCACAGGTACATCATTATTTATATATGGGTTACCAGAAAAACATATAAATAATATTATAGTAAAAGATAGTAAATTTAATTATTCTAAAAATAGAGTTAATGAATGTCCAGCGATGATGTCTGATCCAGTAGAAATAAATAATTTAGGAATATTTATTGAAAATGCAGATAATATAGACATAAAAGGTAATATTTTTAAAGGCGAAAATATTAACTATATAAATGGAGTTGAAGAAATATTATGAATAATATAAAAATGTTTTTAGATAATTTAATAGATAATTCTACGCCAAATTCTCCTTCTTGGAATAAAGAAATATCTTTTGGACATATTAAGCCCTCTTGGAACTATATAGATACTTTTATGATAAAGGCTATACTCGAAATGTACTATATATTAGAAGATAAAAAATATTTAAATTTTGCAGATAATTTTATAGATTATTATATAAATGAAGATGGAAGTATTTTAGGATATAATAAGGAAGATTTTAATTGTGATAATATAAATGGTGGAAAAGTATTATTTGATTTATATAGTTTAACAGGAAAAGAAAAATATAAAAAAGCAATTTATAATTTATATGATCAAATACTTAAACAACCAAGAATAAGCTTAGGTAATTTTTGGCACAAAAAAATATATCCAAATCAAGTTTGGTTAGATGGACTATATATGGTTCAACCATTTTATATGGAATTTGAAATGAAATTTAATAATAAATGTAATTATCAAGATATTTTTATTCAATTTAAAAATGTACATAATATTATGAGAGATAAAAAATCTAATCTACTTTACCATGGTTATGATGATAAAAAAGAATGCTTTTGGGCTGATAAAAATACAGGTTGTAGTAAAAATTTTTGGACTCGTTCTTTAGGTTGGTATGCAATGGCTTTAGTTGATACTATTGAAAAACTTGATGAACAATTTTTTTATGAATATGAAGTTTTACAAAATTATTTAAAAGAATTAGTAGATGCTATATTAAAATTTTGTGATAAAAAAACTAATATGTTTTATCAAGTTACAGATATGATTTTAAAAGAAAATAATTATATAGAAACAAGTGGCACATGTGCAATTGCATATTCTATTATGAAAGGTTCAAGGAAAGGATATTTACCAATATATTATTTTAAATATGGAGAAAAAATATTAAAATCTGTAATAGAAAAAAAATTAATTATAGAAGAAAATAATTTTATATTAAAAGATATTTGTCTTGTTGCAGGTTTAGGAGTTTATGAAGGAAAAGGAAATTATAAATTAAGAGATGGAACTTTTGAATATTATATTTCTGAACCTATAGTAGAAAATGATGCTAAGGGAATAGCCGCATTTTTTCTAGCATTTTCAGAATTAATAAGAAAAGAAAATGAAAATATATATGAATTTATTTAATTATATTAAAAATAAAAATTATATAAAATATTATAATATTTTATAATAAAAAGGATATATTACTTAAAATAAAGTATACTAAATTATATATTATACTTTATTTTTTTATTATTATAGTTAAAAACTATGGGTAGAATTATTTGCAATAAAAAGTTATACTCTTAAAATATTATTTAAATATATATAAAAATAAAGATATAAATCTATTATAATGTAAAACTTACATAAAGAAAGGATAAAGTTACTATATTTTTAGTAATAAACAGTTAATATGGCGAAAATATTAATAGTATTTGGTACAAGACCAGAAGCAATAAAGATGTGTCCTTTAATAAAAGAACTTAAAACTAGAAAAGGAATAGAATTAAAAGTATGCGTAACAGGCCAACATAAAGAAATGTTGTATGAAGTTTTAGACCGTTTCAAAATAGTACCAGATTATAATTTAGAAATTATGATGCCAAATCAAACTTTATTTGATATAACTAATAGAACATTGGAAAGAATTAAACCTATACTAGAAAAAGAAAATCCAGATATAGTTTTAGTTCATGGTGATACTAGTACTGCATTTTGTACTGCACTAGCATGTTTTTACTTAAACATTAAAGTTGGTCATATAGAAGCTGGACTTAGAACTTATAATTTAAATTCACCTTTTCCAGAAGAATTTAATAGACAAGCTATTAGTTTAATAGCAGAGTTTAACTTTGCTCCTACAAATTTATCAATGCAAAATTTAATTAGAGAAGGAAAATCTCAAAATAGTATATATGTAACTGGTAATACAGGTTTAGATGCACTTAGATTAAATATATCAAATGATTATAATCATCCAATTTTAAAATGGGCTCAAGGTAGTAGATTAATTTTATTAACTGCACATAGAAGAGAAAATAGTGGAGAACCTTTTAAACATATTTTTAAAGCAGTTAAAAGATTAGTAGAAAATTTTTCAGATATAAAAGTTGTTTATCCTATGCATAAGAATCCAGCAGTTAGAATTTTAGCAGAAGAAATTTTAAGTAATTCTGATAGAATAAAACTTATAGAACCACTAGATCCATACAATTTTCAAAATATTATGGCTAATTCTTATTTAATACTTACAGATAGTGGAGGTATACAAGAAGAAGCACCTTCTTTAGGTAAACCTGTTTTAGTAATGAGAGATACAACAGAAAGAATAGAAGGTTTAGAAGCAGGTACTTTAAAATTAGCAGGTACAGAAGAAGTTCAAATATATAATATGGCTGTAGAACTATTATCAAATAAAAAAGAATATGAAAAAATGTCAAAATCAATTAATCCATATGGTGATGGTTATTCAAGTGAAAAAATTGCTGATATTTTATGTAATAGTTTATATAAAAAAAATTAAAAGTACACAATTTAAGCGTACTTTTAATTTTTTTTATAATTTAAATAATCATCATATGTCATTTCTTTATCAACAAATGTACCATCATCTTTAATTTCTATAATTCTGTTTGCTATAGTTTGTGTAAATTCGTGATCGTGGGATGTAAATAAAATATTACTTTTATAATCTTTTAATCCATTATTTAAAGAAGTTATAGTTTCAAGATCTAGATGATTTGTAGGTTGATCTAATATTAATAAGTTAGCATTTGATAGCATCATTTTAGCTAACATACAGCGTACTTTTTCACCGCCTGATAAAACACTACAAGATTTTAATGTTTCTTCACCAGGGAACAATATTTTACCTAAAAATCCTCTTAGATAAGTTTCACTATCATCATTAGAATATTGACGAAGCCACTCTATTAAATTAAGATTTTTATTTTCAAAATATTCTGAATTATCTTTAGGAAGATAAGATTTTGTTACTGTTACACCAAACCTATATGATCCACTGTCAGGTTCTAATTCTTCTAATAAAATTTTAAATAAAGTTGTTATTGCTACTTCATTTCCAATAAAAGCAACTTTATCTCCTTTATTTAATGTAAATCTTAAATTATCTAAAACTTTTTTTCCATCTATAGTTTTTGATAAATTAGATACAGTTAAGATTTCATTACCTACTTCTCTTTCAGGTTTAAATGATATAAAAGGATATCTTCTTGATGATGGTTGTATATCTTCTAAAGTTATTTTTTCAAGTAATTTTTTTCTAGATGTTGCTTGTTTAGATTTAGAAGCATTTGCACTAAAACGATCTATAAAAGTTTGTAATTCTTTAATTTTTTCTTCTTTCTTTTTATTTTGATCTTTCATCATTTGTAATGCTAATTGACTAGATTGATACCAAAAATCATAATTACCTGTATATAATTTTATTTTGCCAAAATCTATATCTGCCATCATAGTACAAACATTATTTAAAAAATGTCTATCATGTGAAACAACAATTACAATACCTTCAAAACTTATTAGAAAATCTTCTAAAGAATTAATTGCATTTATATCTAAACCATTTGTAGGTTCGTCTAATATTAGTATATCAGGTGTTCCAAATAGTGCTTGAGCTAATAAAACTTTTACTTTTAGAGATTCTGGTAATTCAGACATTTGTTTATAATGTAAATTTTCTGAAACACCTAGTGATTGTAGAAGTTTTACTGCTTCTGTTTCTGAATCCCAACCATTTAATTCAGCAAATTCAGCTTCTAATTCAGAAGCTTTTATACCATCTTCATCAGTAAAATTTTCTTTTGAATATATAGAATCTTTTTCTTTCATTATTGTATAAAGACGAAAATTACCCATAATAACTGTATCTAATACAGAATAATCTTCATATGCATAGTGATCTTGTTTTAATACAGACATACGTAATTCTTTAGGTATAATAATTTCACCGGTACTAGGTTCTATTTTTCCTTCTAATATTTTTAAAAAAGTACTTTTTCCAGCACCATTTGCTCCTATTATTCCATAGCAATTTCCAGGTGTAAATTTTAAATTAACGTCTTCAAAAAGTTTTTTGTCCCCAAATCTTAGGCTAATGTTGCTAACAGTAAGCATAATTTCATTCCTTTACTTCATTAAAATTTTATGAATATTATAACATAATTCAAAATTTATAAACAAGTAATGATAAATTTTATACTTTTTGTTAAAAAATTAAAAGTATATTTAATATTTAATTAAATTTGGATCTTAGAAACACTTATATGAATAAAATATATATATATTTAATAATTTTAGGTTAGCATTTAGAGCATTTCATTTAGGAGGAATATATGTTAAATTTTTATGGTGAGGAAAGAGAAGATGATTATCTATTAAATATTAATGAAAATTTAGAAGATAATAATTTAGTTAGAACAGTTGAAAGATCAGAAGATGATAGATATATTAGGATGAATCATATTAATAATAATCAGAATAGTTACTACAGTAATATATGTACGAGAGAAAATATATCACGAAAAAGAAGAAAAAATAATTGTAATAATAAAAATATAATAATAGCAGAAAATCAATGTATATCTGATCAAGTTTTACCAATAGATGCATATGGAACATTTGTAGCTTACGGTGGAAATATGATTGAAATATTAGAAAAATTTCCTATAAAAAAGTATACTGGAGTAACTCCAGTAGGAATACATCTAGATAAGATAAATAGCATAGTAGTTATTGAAAAAACAGGTATATATGATGTATTTATTAGTGCATTTATAGAAGTTGGTATTGGAGCAAAAATAGAGCTTAATGTTAATGGAGTAGGTATGATGCATTTGCCTCCAATAGTTGCTATCGGTCAAGTTGTTGGAAATGATATTATAAAATTAAATAGAGGAGATAAATTAACTTTAAATGCAATAGGCATAGGAATAAAATTATGCAAAGGAATAGGAGCTTCAATAAGATTAATAAAAATAGGATAAAAAACAACTATAAAACTTTAGTTGTTTTTTATTATATTTTTATGAAAAATTAAATATTAAAAATGTAGAAATATATAAAACTATAAATAATTTTATCGTTAAATAAATTAAATATGTAAAAATAATTTGCTAAATTAGGGACAAAGCATTATGTTGTTGAATATAGTATATTAAAGCTATATAAAAACTAAAGGTTTTAAAAGCTTTATATAAAGTAAATTTTAGTGAGGATAAATTATTAAAGAAGCCTTAATATATCGTTATTTTAAATATTTCAGCAAGGAGGAAATATATGTTGAATTTTTATAAGGAAAATGGAATAGATGATATAGAATTTGAAACATCAACAAAAAGTAGGATAAAAACATTAAATAGTAATGATTGCTGTGACAGATGTGAAGAAAGTAATATTACTAGATTAGAATACAATAGATGTAGTGACTATAGATGTCCTAATCCAACAGTAGAAGTACCTGTATTTATGGAACCAGTAGGATTACAAGGACCAAGAGGAATACAGGGACCAAGGGGACCAGAAGGACCAAGAGGACCTGCAGGAAAAGTTGAAGCATATGGAACATTTATTGCTTATGGCGGTAATATCATACCTATTTCAGAAACAGTACCTCTTACAGATAGTTCTGGTGTAACACCAGTTGGTTTATCATTAGATGCTGTTAATCATGTTGTTATGGTAGATATTCCAGGATTATATGATGTTTTTGCAAGTTTCTATATAGAATTAGGGTTAGGTGGACGTATTCAACTTAATGTAAATGGAGTAAGTATGATGCATTTACCTCCAATAATAGCTATTGGTCAAGTTGCAGGAAGTCAAATTTTATATTTAAATAGAGGAGATAAATTAACATTAAGTGTTATTGGAGCAGGTATAACATTTACTAATGGAATAGGTGGATCTATTAAACTAGTTAAAATAGGTTAAAAAGGGGGACTATTAAGTTCCCTTTTTTATTTTAAACTCATAATAAGTAAAAATCAGAATAAAAAAATTATGGATTTAATAGAAATAATAGACTATATTATCAAAAAATGTTAGTATATTGGTAAGGAGGTGAGATATGATAAAAATCTTATTTTTGATTATAGTTTTTATTATTTCAGGTTGTTCTAATAAAGTCGCTTCAACTAGCACTGATGAAAATACTACAAGTTTAAATTCTAATCAAGAAAATGATGATATAGCTAAAGAAAATATTGTAGAAAATAGTAATGTATATATCAATAATTTGACAGGTATTAATATAGATGAAAATTTATTTAATAATAGACCTGTAGCTGTTGTTATTAATAATTTAGAAAAATCTTTACCTCAAAGTGGTATAGGACAAGCAGATTTATATTATGAAGTATTAGCAGAAGGGGGTATAACTAGATTAATATGTATTTTTAAAGATATAAATAGCCAAAAAATTGGACCTATCCGTAGTGTTAGAGATTATTTCTTAAATTTTATTGTAGATACAGATTCTATTTTAGTACATCATGGTGGAAGCCCAAAAGGATATTCTGAAATATCTAATCAAAAAATAGATAATTTAGATGGAATAGAATTAGAAGGAAAAACATTTTGGAGAGATGCTAATAGATATAAAAAAAGAGGTATGAAGGAACATAGTTCATATATTGATAGTAATAATATTATAAAATCAATAGAAATGAAAAAATATAATAGTAAAATAAATAATCCTCAAGAAGGAATGTTTGATTTTTACGACAAATTTACAACACCAGAAAATAAAGAGATAGTTAATAATATAAAATTAAAATATAGTAAATTTCATACTTCTTATTTTCAATACAATAATAATTTGGGTACATATAGGAGATTTCAAAATGACAATATTCAGTTAGATGATCAAACAAATAAACAATTAGAAGTAAATAATATTATCATTCAATATGCTAATGTAAAAAATATACAAGATGATGATTTAGGTAGAATAGAAGTTAAATTAACTGGAGAAGGAAAAGGTTATTTGTTAACTGGAGGGACTATACAACCAATATTTTGGGAAAAAAAATCTAAAACTGACAAAACAGAATGGTTTAATACTAGCAAAGAAAAATTAAAAATAAATAAAGGTAAAACATGGATATGTGTATTTCCAATAAACGGACAAATAGAAAAAAATACAATATAGCGCTATAAATGTAAAATATAGTAAAAAAAATGTGTTTAGTATACAAATTTCGATAAGATCCCGAAAAGTGCTTATTTATTAGTTTAAACAATAAATTAAATTAGTAAATAATAAGTATACATAGTACAATACAATTTATTTTATAATAAAATATTTACAAAAATATTTATTCTGCTATACTGTTACTTATAAGTTAATATGTGAAGAACGTAGAAAATTAATTATTTATTAATAATATCATAAAAAAGTTACTATAAATAAATCTAAATAAACACTATAATTTAGTAGCTAATATCATTTTTAAGTTATGATATATTATATGTTTTAATATTTACCAATTATTTTATTTTTATTTATTTCTTTACATATTTTCACAATATTATTAAATTTTAATCACATTTGGAGGAATAAAAAATGTTAGATATTCTATTAGGTACGGCTTTATTATTAGTAGTACTAGCTTTATTTACATTGTTTAGTTACAAAGCTCCGTATGGTATGAAAGCCATGAGTGCTCTTGCAAATGCTGCTTGTGCAACTTTATTAGTAGAAGCTTTGCAAAAAGCATTTATTGGAGATTTAATTTTTGCACCTAGAGGAATAAACTTTTTTAGTGAACTTGGTGGTATGAATGGTTCATTAGGCGGTGTCGCTGTTGCCAGTTTATTAGGACTTTCTTTAGGAGTTTCACCTGTTTATTCATTACTTATGGGTGCAGCTTGTGGGGGATTTGGAATATTACCAGGTTTTGTCGCTGGATACATAATGTCATTTGTAATTAGATACTTAGAAAAAAAAGTAATACCTGGTTTAGATTTAATTGTTATTATAATAATATGTGCACCTTTAACACGTATAATAGCTACTTTAGCAGATCCAGTAGTAAATGGAACGCTATTACAAATAGGAGAAGTATTAAAAAGAGCAGCAGATGCATCTCCTGTAGTTATGGGATTCATTTTAGGAGGATTAATAGCAGTTGTTGCTGTATGTCCACTTAGTTCAATGGCATTAACACAATTAATTGGATTAACAGGTGTACCTATGGGTATTGGCGCATTAGCAGTATTTGGATCAACATTTAATAATTACGTAATTTATGAAAGAATGAAATTTGGAACTAAAAAAGATTCACTTTCAATGGCTATAGAACCTTTAACTCAAGCAGATATTACAGCAGCAAATCCAATACCAGTATACTGTACTATTTTTGTTGGTGGTGCTTTATCTGGAATTTTAGCAGCATTAATGCAAATACATGTAGAAACTCCTGGTATGGCTACAGCATTTGCTGGTATAGCAGTAGCCTTTGCAGATAACGGTCCTAAAGCATTAATGGTAGGAGTTGGCTGTGGAGTTATAAGTGCAATTGCTGGATTTGTAGGTGGTCATGTATTTAGAAATTATCCTATTAAAACAGCTGATGAAATCAGAGGAACTAACACAATGGGAGATAGAGCAAGGAAATAAGATTTGTTTTCTAGTATAAAAAGATGATAACAATATTTATAAATATTGTTATCATCTTTTTTATTTAAAAGTATAATTTTTATATATTAATTTAAAAAATATATTATAATTTATGGGTTTAATATATATTAATTTGTATAAAATTAAAAATAGTATAAATAGTTTACAAAAATATTATTTTTTATTATGAAATATGAATTAAAGCCGATAAATATTTTAGGGTTAATACTACAAAAATTATTTTTATTTTTATAAAATAATAGTAGATATAAAATAAAAAAGAACATTCATTGATTATGAATGTCCTCTTAAGAATTTTATTTTATATCTACAACTTTTTTACCAAAAACTTTTTCCTTAATACGGAAGCCTGTTTTAGTAGTAGCAACTCCACCTCTTGCAGTTTCCCTTAAATCTGCAGTCATTGCTTTACCAACTTTATCACATGCTTCTATAACTTCATCAGGTGGTATTTGACTAACAACTCCAGCTAATACCATTTCTGCTGCACAAAGAGCGTTTGTAGCACCTGCAGCATTTCTTTTAATACAAGGTACTTCTACTAATCCAGCAACAGGATCACAAACAAGTCCCATCATATTTTTTAATGCAATTGCTAATGCATCTCCAGCTTGTTTATTAGTACCACCATTAGCTAATACTAAAGCTGCTGCTGCCATTGCACTAGCGGAACCAACTTCAGCTTGACATCCACCAGATGCTCCAGCTATAGAAGCATTATTTGCTATTACTAGACCAAATGCTGCGGCATCAAATAAAAAGTTTACACAATCTTCATCAGATAAATTTAATTTATCTTTTACTGCAAATAAAACAGCAGGAACAACTCCAGCAGAACCAGCAGTTGGATTAGCACAAACAAGTCCCATTGCCGAATTAACTTCATTTGTAGCAATACCGTAACAAATTGCGTTAACAAAAATTTCGTCTGTTATGTATTTTTTTGCTTTCACATAATCTGCAATTCTCTTACCATCTCCGCCTGTTAATCCTGATAAAGCGTAAGCACCTGCAACTCCTTTTTCTATAGCAGCTCCCATTACTTCATATTGTCTTCTCATTCTTGATACAACTTCTTCACGGGATTTACCTGAGGTTTCTACTTCAATTTCTATCATAACTTCATGAATTGGTTTCTTTTGAGAATCAGATAGATTTATAAGTTCTTCTACATTTTTAAACAATTAAAAACACCTCCAAATTAATTAATTCCTAGAACATCTATTACAGAATCTAGATTTTTTATAATATTTACTATGTCTTCTTTTATTTTTTCATTAGATGTTATTAAACAGATATTTGTTTTAGAATCTTTATAGTTTATGATTTCAGTATTAAATGCATTGCTATTTAGAACATTAGAAATTTGTGATAATAAATCTTTATTAGTGTATCTAACTAATAGTCTTGTTCCAGTTTTAAATTTTGTAACATCATGACCATTAATGTTAATTGTATTAATAACTCCACCACCAACAGAAATACAAGTAACATCTACTTTATCAATATCATTACTTATTGCTAATTTTGCTGTATTAGGATGATTAGTTTTTTCATCACTAGTAATAAATTCTACGCTTATGTTTTTTTCTTTTGCAATATCTAGTGATTTAGGTATATCTTCATTATCTGTTTCAAAACCTAATAAACCACCCATTAATGCTAAATCAGTACCATGGCCTTTATATGTATCAGCAAAAGATCCATAAAGATAAATTTTTACATCTTTTGGAGTACCACCTAAAACATTTCTAGCTGTTTTTCCCATGCGTGCAGCACCAGCAGTATGAGAACTAGAAGGACCTACCATGATTGGCCCTATAATATCAAATACACTTGTGTAATTCATAAAAACACTCCCATTTTTAAAATAAATATCTACATTTTTGACGTTCTCCAATCTTATACATATCGTTGTCCTTAGGTATATTGACGACCTCTAGAAAAGTAGAATTTAAGTAATCACAAGTTTTTCTAGAAGCTATATTATTGGGGTTCGTTGTAATTACAACTTTATCACAGAAACCCAAACTTTTCAATATATTTTTTAATATAAAACATGCTTTACCAGCGTACTTATTTCCTCTAAATTTACTAAAGATTGTGTAGCCAATATTACCAGAATAATATATGCCTAAATTGGATCCTAAACGAATAGTTATTCTACCAATTACTTCTTTAGGATTATTTTTTAAGTAAATAAAGTACTCAAATAACTTTATATTAATTTCATCGGTAGGATCTTTATATATATTATTTAATTTTAAAATAATTTCTTCATCTGATAGAACAGATATATCCTTTTTAAATATTTTAAAATCATCATATATTTTTTTATCTATTCCTAGTCCTGTATTTATAATAAATCTTTCTGTTTCTATTGGAAAATCAAATAAATTTTTTAAATACTCTGCATCTAGATTTCTTAATATAGAATATGGTATTATACTATTTTTTTCATATGTTATTAATGCGTAATTTATATTAATATTTTTTGCTTTTTCTAGAATCATTTTAATAAAATTTTGTTCGATCTTATTTCTATTAAATAATATTGAGGGTCTTATAGTATAACTTATATGTCCACCAGAAATTTCTGTTTTAGAATTTAAATTATGTCTTAAAATACAACTACCAATATACATATCATCATCAGTTAGCCAAAAAGTACTTTGAGGAGGTGATTCTAAATTATAGTATCTTTTTTGATTAATTATGTACATAAAAGAAGACCAATTAAAAGATTCTGGTGAATGCATATATGGAGAACTTATATTGTATGTTATATATTCTTTACAAGCATCTAAATAACTTTTAATATAATTCTTATTTGGATAATCTAAATTTAACATTTTGTCTTCCTCCAAGTATTTATAAGTGTATAGATTTTAATTTATATTTTAAATTATTACAATAAAATAATTTGTAAATAAATAAAAAGAATAATAAAAAAAGCCTTTTCTAGATTTCTAGAAAAGGTACTTTTTTTATTATTCTTGATTAGGTGCTCCTACAGGGCAAGCAGAAGCACAAGATCCGCATTCAATACATACATTTGGATCAATTTCGTATTTAGTATCTCCACAAGATATACATGAAACAGGGCATTCTGCTTCACAAGCACCACAACTTATACAATCATCATTTATTATGTAAGCCATAAACAATATCCTCCTAAGATTATATTTTTATATCTTAATTTTAATTTAAATTCAGATATAAATTTATTAGTATATTTTACACTTAAAGATTATAAATTTCAACTATTTAATAAATAGTATTGACATTTTATAAAAAAGATGAATAATATAAATATATGAATATATAATCATATATAAATAGGAGGTTATTATGATTACAAATGATGATTTATTATTATATGATGTTGCAGATTTTTTTAAAGTTTTTGGTGATTCTACAAGATTAAAAATTTTACTTACATTATTAGATAATGAGATGTGTGTTAGTTGTATAGTAAAAGAACTTAATATGAATCAATCTGCAGTATCTCATCAGTTAAGAGTTTTAAGACAAAATGGCTTAGTTAAATATGTAAAAAAAGGAAAAGAAAATATTTATTCTTTAGATGATGAACATATTGCTACAGTATTACATCAAGGCATTGATCATATCATGCATAGAAAATCTTATTAAATTAAAGGAATGATTTTATGGATAGAGTATCTATAATTATAGAAGGACTAGATTGTCCAAATTGTTCTATGAAATTAGAAAAAAATATAAGAAAATTAAAATATATCGAAGATGTAGATATAAATCTTATTAAACAAGAAATTTTAATAACATATCAAAATGCAGAAAAAAATATATTAATAAAAGATATAGAAAAAATTTTAAATTCTGAAGATATGCAAATTATAAGTATAGATAATAAAGATTATGTAAACAAAGGACGAAGACAAAATTTATGTGCTAATAGTTGCTGTTCTTGTGATCACCATGAACATCACCATGGGCATAATCACGAACATAGCCATGAACATA
>CAMLLW010000002.1 GCA_946481295.1 uncultured Clostridia bacterium
TAACAGTTACCATCATAATATTCATTACTCCTACCCCGCCTACAAATAAAGATATGGCTGCAACAAAAGAAACAAAAGCTGTTATAATATTAATCATTTTATTTACATATGTAAAATTAGAAGAAGAAAGTGAGATATTATATCCATCTTCTTTACCATATTTCATATTCAAAATTTGAGATGATTTATTCTCAATATTAATTGAATCTATACCTGGTTTTACAAGTACATTAAACATATCTACATTATTTCCTTTTAAAAATATATTTCCTGATGTTGTAATTGGTATAACTAAACCATATTCAAAATAATATGATGAAAACATTGACAACTCTCTTACATCTACAACACCTATTACTGTAAAATCTACTACTCCACTTTCTTTAGTTTCTACTTCTAATTTTTCTCCTACAGAATTTACTTTACCAAAAACATCCATAGAAAAATCATCGCTTATTATAGCAACACGAGAAAATTTATCAACATCTGACTTATTTATAAATCTTCCATATATTGTACTAATATTATCAAGTACATTATAATTACTATCAATTGCTGTAATAGTAACAGTCGATATTGAACTATCTTTTAATTTTACTATACCATTAGATAAAGACATACTTATAACATCTTTTACTCCAGGTAATTTTTTAATATCTTTACTATCATCTAATGTTAAATAATCTTGTTCTATAATATTTTTATTCATACTATCATATTTATCAGAATTGGTATCATTATCTTTCTTATTATTATCTTCTTGATCATCTGCCACAGTACTATCATTGTTTGCTCTTATTGTAAACATATTTTTATCTAAAGAACTTAACTTATCAAACATACTTGCTTTTGCTCCATTTCCTATGCCTACAATAGTTATAACTGCTCCTATGCCCATTATAATACCAAACATTGTTAAAAAAGATCTGATTTTATAACTAAATATATTATTAAATGCTGAAGTAATTATTTCTAATACTTGTACCATAATACTGTCTCCCAACTATTATTTGATCTTCTACTATGCTATCTTTAAATAAAATTGTTCTCTTTGCATGTTGTGAAATACTAGATTTGTGTATAAATATTATAATATTTATGTCTTCTCTATTTAAATCTTTAAAAATACTCATAATTTATTCTTTACTTAAATGATTATCTAAGTTTTCTTTAGACTGATATCCTAATAATATTGCAGATTTACTAAATAACTCTTTTTTTACTTTAAAATTTACTCCTTTTAATATTTCATCTTCTAAATTTTTATTTTTATATACTTTTCTTAAATTTTTTATTTCTAACATATAATCACCTACTCTTTTAAATTAACTATATTACCATTTGTTAAAAGTTATAATATTAACTTTTATACTGTCTTGTAAATCGTAAAATATAAAGAAACAATTTATCACTTTTATGTAATTTACTAATCTACATATCTTTAATTAGAATAAAACTTTATAATATATTTTTAATTTTGCTATTTAAATTAAAAAAGTATATTCTGAAACTAAATCTCATTATTTAATTTTTAAATATATTTAAGTCCTATTAATCGGAATATAAATAGACTATTTAAATTTTGATAAATTATATTTTCTAAAGTGAATTTTTTATTTTATTCTATTTGTTTTTTGATTCTAAAACATCTAAACTATCTTCATAGTTTTTAAAGTTGTTTTAGATTTGTAGAATTCTTTTTGACTTATAGCATCTAAATTATATAATACTTGAATATTATTTAAATCATCTTATATATATTTTAAATTATTATTACTTAAATATATTAAAATTTACTTATTTTATTTCTATTTTTTTTAAATTATTTTTAATTTAATATATATATTATATAGATTGCCTTATTTTAACTAAATTTGTATTTTTATCTTTAAGATTTACTTAATATATATGTATCTTAATATTTTCTAAAAAGTTAACAAGATTTTAAATTCTCTCTAATTTTTCTTTACTAGAATTTTTAAATTAATTAATAAATCTCTTTTATTTACTAAATTATCATTTTATATATGTATACTATTTATCTTGGAATATATATAATATTAATATTTAATAATTATAATTTTCCTTTAACTATTATAGCTCTTAATATAGTTTATATTTAAACAGTATTTGTTTATAAAGAAACTTCATTATTGTTTTTTATATATCATATTTTTTCCAATTATAAAAATTATAGATAAAATAATATTTTATATATAGAAATAATTAATACTTTATTTTTTGAAATTTTTAACCCCCTGATTATAAAAAATTTTAAGACTAAATTTTAAAATGAAATATATAAATGCATTTTAAAAGATAAAAATATAATTATAATATTTAGAAAATATTAATATTATATTATGTAAAGTTCTTTTAAATAATTTTACTAAATTAAAATTAGTAACTATTGTAATAAATATCAAAATAAAATAAACATAATTATACTCATAATAAATTATATTCCTTTAAATGTCATTGTCAATATTAATATAAATTTACATATAATAAAATAAAGTATAATATATTACAAATATACAAAATATTATTTTATTTTGTTTTTCAATATAATAAAAAATGGAGTGAAACTTATTAATAAAATATAAGTATTCACTCTATTTTTTATTCAAATCTTAAAGATTCTACTGGATCTAATTTTGCAGCCTTACTTGCTGGATAAACTCCAAATAAAATACCTATACTACAAGATATAGATATGACAACTACAATTGATAAAATTGAAATTGATGGTAAAATTTTCATATTAAATATTGTACTTGCAAAACTTGTTATTATAAAACCTAAAGATAAGCCTGATAATATTCCAATAATTCCTCCAAGTCCAGAAAGTATTGCTGATTCTATTAAAAATTGTAATTTTATATTAGCATTTGTCGCACCTAATGATTTTCTTGTTCCAATTTCTTTTGTTCTTTCTGTAACTGAAACTAACATAATATTCATTACTCCTACGCCACCAACTAGTAAACTTATACTTGCTACACTTGTTAAAAATATAGTAAACATAGAAATTGTAGAATTAATATCCTTAATTTCAGAATCTTCAATTCTATATTTGTAAACATTATTTGTATTATTTTTTATTTCTAAGAATCTTATAATATTATTACCAAATTCATTTACATTTTTTATATCATTTACTTTAACTATTAATCTAGATAATTTATCATTATTATTTTTTATCATTTGAACATATGATATAGGAACATAAACATTAGCATATGAATCATAAAATGAATATTCATCATCTTCAATACCTATAATTTTAAATCTTAATCTACCTAAATGTGTTTTTAAAATAAGATTTTTGCCAACAGAATTTTCAGTTCCAAATATTAAATTTGAAAGTCCATTTGTTATTACTGCGACCATAGACATACTTTCTACATCTTCTTTTAATATTTTTCTACCATATAATATATTATGTTTATCCATAATATAATAATCTTCATTTATTCCTATTAAAGATGCATCTATTCCTTTATCTTTACTTGGTATATCTACAGCTTCTTTAAATGATGTTGATAATTGTGCAGAAACTCCTTTAATAGGTTTATAACTTTTTAAATATGCAATATCACTAATTTTTAAGCTATCTGCTGAATCTAAAAGACCACTATAGTTTTTTTTATTAGTTATAGTAATTTGATCTACACCGAAACTATCAAGTTGATCATTTATAGCTCCTTTTAATCCCTGTCCAACACAAAGTATTGTTATTACAGAAGTTATACCCACCATAATACTAAATATTGTTAAAAAAGTTCTTTTTTTATTATTAGTAATTCCAGAAAAAGCTGATAAAAAAAGTTCAGTTATATGCATCTATATAACCTCCTTACTCAAATCTTAAAGCTAATACAGGATCTAATTTTGCAGCTTTTCTTGCAGGTGCTACACCAAATATTATACCTATAAGGGTAGATATTATAAATACTCCAATAATCACTGATAATTGTATACTAGGTACTATTTTTAAATCAGTTGATATATTATTTATAATATTCGATAAAACTTTTGTAGAAATAAATCCTAAAATAATACCTAATATTCCTCCTATAATAGTTATAATAATAGATTCTATTAAAAACTGAAATTGTATTAAACTACTAGTAGAACCTAGAGACTTTCTAATACCTATTTCTACTGTGCGTTCTGTAACAGTTACCATCATAATATTCATTACTCCTACCCCGCCTACAAATAAAGATATAGCTGCAACAAAAGAAACAAAAGCTGTTATACTATTAATCATTTTATTTATAGATTTAAGTTTAAGAGAAAAAGTTCCAATGGAATATCCATCTTTCTTGCCGTATTTTAAATTTAAAATTTGACATGATTTATCAATAATATTATTTGAATTTATACCCGGTTTTACAAGTATATTAAACATATCTACATTATTTCCTTTTAAAAATATATTTCCTGATGTTGTAATAGGTATAACTATACCATAATCAAAATAATCTAATGAAAACATTGATAAGTCACTTGCATCCACAACACCTATTACTGTAAGATTTACTACTCCACTTTCTTTAGTTTCTACTTCTAATTCTTCTCCTACAGAATTTACTTTGCCAAAAACATCCATAGAAAAATCATCGCTTATTATAGCAACACGAGAAAAATTATCAATATCTGCCTTATTTATAAATCTTCCATATGCTGTACTAATATTATCAAGTACATTATAATTACTATCAATTGCTGTAATATTAACATTTAATATTGAACTATCTTTTAATTTAACTATGCCAGTAGAGAAAGACATACTTACAACAGCTTTTACTCCAGGTAATTTTTCAATATCTTTACTATCATCTAATGTTAAATAATCTTGTTCTATAATATTTTTATTCATACTATCATATTTATCAGAATTGGTATCATTATCTTTCTTATTATTATCTTCTTGATCATCTGCCACAGTACTATCATTGATTGCACTTATTGTAAACATATTTTTATTTAAAGAACTTAACTTATCAAATATACCTGCTTTTACTCCGTTTCCTATACCTACAATTGTTATAACTGCTCCTATTCCAATAATAATTCCAAACATTGTTAAAAATGATCTGATTTTATAGCTAAAGATATTATTAAATGCTGAAGTAATTGTTTCTAATACTTGTACCATAATATTATCTCCCAACTATTATTTGATCTTCTACTATACTATCTTTAACAATATTTCCATCTTTAAATAAAATTGTTCTCTTTGTATGCTGTGCAATATCAGGTTCGTGTGTAACCATGACAATAGTCACACCTTCTCTATTTAATCCTTGAAAAATACCCATAATTTCTTCACTTGAACGACTGTCTAAGTTTCCTGTAGGCTCATCTGCTAATAATATTGCAGGCTTATTAACTAATGCTCTTGCTATTGCAACTCTTTGTCTTTGACCTCCAGAAAGTTCATTTGGTTTATGTTTTCCCCTTTGAGCTAATCCAACTTTCTCCAAAGCCTCTTCTGCTACCTTTCTTCTTTCTGATTTACCAATACCTGCATATACCATTGGCAATTCTACATTTTGTATAGATGTTAATTTAGGTAATAAATTAAAACTTTGAAATACAAATCCGATTTTTTTATTTCTAATTTCAGCTAATCTTTTTTGACTAAGACCTGAAACATTTTCTCCGTCTAAAATATATTCACCATAAGATACACTGTCTAGACATCCTAATATATTCATAAGAGTAGATTTACCAGATCCTGATGTACCCATTATAGATACAAACTCTTTTTCTTCTACTTTAAAATTTACTCCTTTTAATGCTTCAACTTCTAAACTTCCATTTTTATATACTTTTCTTAAATCTTTTACTTCTAACATATAATCACCTACTCTTTTAAATTGCTATATTACTATTCATTAGAAGTTATAACATTAACTTTCATACCATCTTGTAAATCAATTGATGGTTCAGAAACAATTTTATCACCTTCATGCAATCCGGTAACTTCTACAGTCATATCTGAATAATCACCAAGTTCTACATAACGTTTTTCTAATGTATTATCATTTTTAACAACATAAACATAATTCTTACCCCCAGAATCTTCAGTTAAAGATGCTAATATTGGTATTACTAAAACATTTTCTTTTGTTTTTGTAGTAACAGTTGAATCTATAGAAAACCCTGGTTTTAATAAATTAACTTTTTCTTTTTCATTTAAAAGAGTAACTTCTGCATCAATAGTTCTTTCTACTACTGTTCCAGATGTACTTGTAGTTGCAATATCATCAATTTTTGATATTTTTCCTTTTAAAACTGCTTTACCTAAAGATGTCCCCTCAATATCTACTTTTTGACCAACTGCTATTTCATTTGCATATCTTTCATTAACATGTAATTTTATAACATAATCTTTAGATTTTGCTATTTCCATTAAAGAAGTTCCTTCTGAAACAAGCTCTCCTTCTTTTACTCTTAAAGAAACTACAGTTCCATCAACTGGACTATAAATTGCCTCTTTAAATTTTGATAAATCATCTTTTAATTGTTGAACTTTTAATTTATTTCTTTCAACAGTTATTTCTTGTTGCTCTATATTATTTTTAGTTTCACTTTTATTTAATTTGTTTACTAAATCATTATATTTAGTTTTAGCAAATTCTAAATTTTCTTCTTCTCGTTTTTTATCTGAATTATAATTTTCTAAAGTGAATTTTTTATTTTGTTCTATTTGTCTTTTTTGTGATTCTAAAACATCTAAACTATCTTGAGAGTTTTTTAAAGTTGTTTTAGCTTTATCGAATTCTTTTTGACTTATACCGCCTGAATTATATAATGTTTGAATATCATTTAAATCATCTTGCGCATCTTTTACAATCCTTTTTTGTTGAGATATATTAGAATTTACTTGTTCTAATTTCATTTCTGCATCTTTTAAATCATTTTCTAATTTAGTATTTATATCTTCTATAGATTGTTTTGTTTTAGCCATATTTGTTTCTGCATCTTTAAGATCCACTTCATCTGCAGGAATTTTACTATTTTCTAAAACAACTTGTGAACTTTTTAATTCCAGTTCAGCATCTCTTAAATTTCTCTCTAATTTTTCTTTACTGGAATGTTTAAATTTAATTAATAAATCTCCTTTATGTACTAAATCATCATTTTTTACAGGTATACTTTCTATATCTGAATCTATATCCACATGGATAACTTCATTATTTAATAATTTAACTTCTCCTTTAGCACTTATAGTTTTAACTATAGTTCCCCTTGAAACAGTATTTGTTTCTACAGAAACCTCATCATTATCTTTTTTTCCTTTTATATTTTTTACAACTATAAAAATTATAGATAAAATAATTATTGCAGAGATAGAAATAAATGCTATCTTCTTTTTTGACATTTTTAACCCCCTGATTATAAAATTTTAAGACTAAATTTTAAGTTTTTAAGTGAAATATATAAGTACATTGTAAAAGATAAGAGTATAATTAGAATATTATTTTATTATTTAGAGACTATTAATTATTATATTATGTAAAGTTCTTTTAAATAATTTTACTAAATTAAAACTAGTAATTATTCTAATAAATATTAAAATGAAAGAATATAATTTGTACTCATAGTAAATTATATTCCTTTAAATGGCATTGTCAATATTAAAACTGTTATAATTAGCCACTACAGTTAAATTATATTTACTTTTAAAGTATTAGTTAAATTTTTTATGATATAAATATATATCTACTATAAATTTTATTCTTATCTTAATACTAAAGTTAGTTAATTTATTAATAAGTAAGTATATAATAAATATAATATTTGTATATAATTTTTATTAAATTATATTTTTATCATAATATATAAACAATTTTTTACATATTTTATTATATAATCTATAAAAAATTGTTTATTTAATAATTTATACTATATTATTTCACTATTAAAAATAATTTTATATTTATAAAATTACTTATTCTTTATATTTACTGTTAAAATTAAGTAATTTTAAATATAATAACAATAAATAATATTTTAATATTTATTTATTTATAATAATAAATAAAATTACATCTTTTTTAATATATAAAAAAGGATTGACTTTTAATTAAAACAATGATATATTATTTAGGTAGTTTTCGTGTATGCGTAGCTCAGTTGGATAGAGCGTCTGACTACGGATCAGAAGGCCGTGGGTTCGAATCCTGTCGCATACATAGATAGAAAGGTTAACTAGTAAATTGTCTAGTTAGCTTTTTTAATTTTAAGATAAACTTTAATTTTATTATTTACAACTACGCTAAATAAAAAAGAACCAGAAATTTCTGGTTCTTTTTTATTCCCATTCTATTGTGCCTGGAGGTTTAGATGTTATATCATATACAACTCTAGAAACATCATCAACTTCATTTATTATTTTTGATGAAATATTACTTAATACTTCAAAATCTATGCGTGAAAAATCTGCACTCATTCCATCAACAGAAGATACAGACCTTATTGCAATTACTTCTCCATATCTTCTTTTATCTCCAACTACTCCAACGCTTTTTGCACCAACTAATACAGCAAAATATTGCCATGCACCATAATGATTTTCATCTTTTTCAATTTCTCTTCTTAAGATATGATCTACATTTTTTAATAAATTCAATTTTTCTTTTGTTACTTCTCCCATAATTCTTATAGAAAGTCCAGGACCAGGAAAAGGTTGTCTATATACAATTTCTTTTGGCAGATCTAGCAATAAACCTAACTTTCTTACTTCATCTTTGAATAAATTTCTTAATGGTTCTATTAATTCAAATTGCATATTCTCTGGTATTCCACCTACATTATGATGAGATTTTATTGTATCTGCTGTGCTTGTACCTGATTCAATTACATCTGGATAAATTGTACCTTGAGCTAAAAAACTAATATCATCTAATTTTTTAGATTCATTTTCAAATATATCTATAAAAGTTTTACCTATTATTTTTCTTTTTTCTTCTGGAGATACTATTCCTTTTAAATTATTCAAAAATACATCTTGGGCATCTTTTGCAATTAAATTTAAATTCATATTACTAAAAGTATTTACTACTTGTTCAAATTCACCTTTACGTAAAAGCCCATTATTTACAAAAATACATGTTAATTGATTTCCTATAGCTTTACTTAAAAGTGCAGCTACTACACTAGAATCTACTCCACCACTTAAAGCACATAAAACTTTTTTATTTCCTACTTTTATTCTTATATCTTCTATTATATTATCTATAATATTTTCTATAAGCCATTTATCATTTATATTGCATATATCTATAAAATTTTTTAAAATTTGCATTCCAAATTCAGTATGAGTAACTTCAAGATGAAATTGTATTCCGTAAATTTTATTTTCTATATCTTCTATAGCAACATAATCTGTATCTTTACTAATAGCTACTTTTTTAAAATTAGACGGTATTTTTACTACTTTATCCATATGTGACATCCAAGTTATTTGCTTCTCTTTTGTGTTTTTAAATAAAATACTATTACTATCAATTACTTCAATTTCTGTTTTCCCAAATTCCTTTATTTGACCAGGCTCTACTTTTCCTCCTAATTTTTGAGATATAATTTGCATTCCATAGCAAATACCTAATATAGGGATATTTAAATCAAAAATTTTTTTATCTAAATCAAAAGCATCTTTTTCATATACAGAATCTGGTCCTCCTGATAGTATAATACCTTTTAAATTTTTATCATTTTTTAAAATATCAAAATCTATTTTATGAGATACTAATTTTGAATAAACATTTAACTCACGTATTCTTCTTACTATTAATTGATTATATTGACTTCCATAATCTAGAACTAAAATATACTCTTTATCCATTTACACCCTCCCAAAATAATTAGGTGCATCTTTTATAATGCTTAAAGAATGTGGATGACTTTCATTTAACCCATTATTAGTAATTTTTATAAATTTAGCCTTACGAGAAATTTCCGCAATATTTCTAGCACCATTATAACCTAAACCACTTCTAATACCTCCACATATTTGAAACAAGATATCTCTTACACTACCTTTATATTTAACAAGTGCTTCTATTCCTTCTGGTACAAGTTTACTTTGTTTTTTAGCATTTTGAAAATATCTTTCACTAGATCCTCTTTTCATAGCAACTAAACTTCCCATACCAACATATGATTTATATTTTACTCCATCTATTTCAATAATTTCTCCTGGTGCTTCATCTGTTCCACTTAACATTTGACCAAGCATAACAACATTTGCTCCTGCTCCAAATGCTTTACAAATATCACCGCTAGTTTTTATACCACCGTCAGCTATAATCTTAACATTTGTATGTTTACATGCAGATGATACTTCCATTATTGCAGTTATTTGTGGTACACCAACACCTGCTATAACTCTTGTTGTGCATATAGACCCAGGTCCTATTCCCACTCTTAATGCATCTGCGCCAGCTTCTATTAAATCTAAAGCTGCTTCTTTTGTCGCAATATTACCGGCTATAACTTCTAAATCCGGAAAATTTGTTTTAGAATATCTAACTGCATACAATATATTTTCAGAATGACCATGTGCTGAATCTATAACAACTACATCTATTCCTGTATTATATAATGCTTTTAATCTATCTTCAAAATCACTACCTATTGATACACTTGCACTAACTAATAATTTACCATCCTTACCTTTAACAGCAGTTGATTCAAAATCCTTAATATTTTTTACTTTTTTTACTTCTTCACATTGATCTTCTATAGAAAAATTTTTATGTATTATTCCTATTCCACCCATTTGAGCCATTGTTATTGCCATATTATGATCACAAATAGTATCCATAGGACTAGCAATTATAGGTATATTTAATTTTATATTTTTAGTTAAATTTGTTTCTAAATTTGTTTCTAGTGGGACAACATTAGAATATTGAGGTACTAAAAGTACATCATCAAATGTTAATCCTTCTGATATAATATCACTCATAAATATCCTCCTTGTTTTTTAATTAAAAAAATAATACCATCTTTGCTATTATTCCTACACAGAATATAAAAATGATATTAAAAAATAAAAAAAACAAGTGATAATGTTTTTTATTCTAATATCATTATAGTATTTCATTTACGGTGAAATGTAGAAACAGCTAACCTTATTATAGCTATATACAATGATTTATTTATTTAATTAATTGTTTCATTACATTTTAATTGAATATAAAGATTTTATCAATAATAATTTTTATATTATTTAGCGTATTTTATTATAAAAAGCTCTAAATTTAAAATTTGATTAGTGATTTTACCTGTTTTTATTCCTATATCTATTTCTAAACAATCATTTAATGCATCCATAATTTTATTAAACTTAAAATTTTTACTTTGTTTTAAAATTGATTTAACAATAAAATTTCTTGTACCTAATTCATTTGCAATTTCTTGTTCTGACATACCTTTTTTACTTAAATTTTTACATTGTAACATTAATCTAAATTGTCGTGCTATCATTGAAAATATTACTATTGGTTGTTCTTTAAGTAAAATTAAATTATTATATTCATCTAAAGCTTTTTTGCAATTTTTATATCCTATAGCATCTACTAATTCAAATATTTTTGCTTCTAAAGTCTTACTACACAATAAAGATATATCATCTATTGTTATTTCTTCTCCCTCATCTTTATAATAAATAAGTTTATTTAACTCTAATTTTATATTTTCCATATTAGATGAAATAGTATTTAAAAATTTTATTGCTGTATCTACTTTTATTTCTCTATTATTTTTATTACAAATATCTATAACCCAATTAATAAGATATTTTTCTGTTGGTTTTTCTAAATTAGATATATATCCAAATTTATTTACTTCTTTATATAACTTATTTCTTTTATCTATATTATTTTCAATAAATAAAACTACTGTACTTATTGCAATTTCTTGTATTGATTTTGCTATTAATTCGCTTATATCTTTTTGACCAGATACAAATAAATCTGTATTTTTTAAAATTATAAGTCTATAATCAGATAAAAATGGTATAGTTACAAATGAATTTAAAATAGTATTAACATCATTAATTTTGCCTTCAAATATATCTAAATTCATCATATAGTTATTTTTATCTAAAATAGAATTTTTAAATTTTGTTTCATATTCCTTTTTTAAATAATTTTCTTCTCCATACAATAAATAAACTCTTTTAAATTGCTTATTTTTTAAATCTTTATCTAAGTTATTCATTTTATATCACCTATTTAACATCTTATAAATATATATTTTATTGCCATTTGTTTTTATAGTTATTGCACCATCTTTAGAAGTTGTATATAACGGAATATTTTTTTGAATTAAAATATCCTGTACTTTAGAGCTTGGATGATTATATAAATTATTTGCTCCTGCACTTGCAACTGCTATTATTGGATTTACTTCATCTATAAATTCTTCTGAATTAGAATTTTTAGAACCATGATGTCCTAAATTAAATACGTGAGCAGATACATTCTTTTTAGCATTTAAAATACTATTTTCTTCTGCTTTACCTATATCTCCAGTAAAAAGAAAACTAATATCTTTATAATTTAATTTAATAACTAGTGAAACACTATTTTCATCTGTATAGTAAGAATCTAAAAAGGGGTGAATAACTTCAAAATCTAATCCTTTTTCTGATAAAAATTTATAGTCATCTTTAATAAAATTTAATTTGATATTATAATCATTACATAACTTACTTAAAATTAAATACATATTTAATTCTTTATCAGATTTAAATGGAATATATATTTCTTTTATTTTCTTCTTACCTATAAGTTCTATTATTCCCATAACATGATCTTCATCTAAATGAGTTACAAAAACTTTGTCTATTTTTTTAACTTTTTTACTGTCTAAAAATGGTTTTACAACTTTTATACCTGTATTTTCTCCAAGAGGTCTACTTATCCAACCACCACCATCTATTAAATATACTTCATTTTTTAACTTTATGAATATAGATTCACCTTGACCTACATCTATAAATGTTACTTCTAAATTAGAGGGTGTAAAAATTTTTAAACATATTAATAATATAATATATAAACTACAAAAACTAATAAATTGTTTAAACTTATTTTTAAATTTTTCTTTTTTTACTGAAAATACATATAAAAAAAAGCATATCAAAAAATATTCTATAATTACTGTCCAAAATTTTCTTGAACCTACTAATATTGTTGCAAAAGGTAGCTTTGCAAAAAATTCACATATAAATTCATAGAATCTAAGAATTAAATATACACTTCCAGATAAAATTTTAGCTATATATAAATTAAATATTCCAATAAATCCAATCAAAAACCCTAAAACAATTAAAATCTCAGTAGTAGATACAATTGCTAAATTAGCAATTATAGAATAAGGCATTATATATGAAAAATAATATGCTGATATTGGTGTAATAGCTATAGTTGTTATTGTAGATAATGCTAAGGCATTTCTAAATTTAATTTTACTAGATAAGAAATTCAAACTTTTTATTTTTAAAAATATAGTGGTATATATTTTATCTATTATATTTGTACCTAATCCAATACCTAAAACAATTATAAAAGTAAATTCAAATCCTACATCCCATAAAAATAATGGTTGGTAAAACAATAATAATATAATAGCAAAAGACATAGAAGTTAAAAAATCTGTCTCTCTATAAAATAATTTACCTATTATTACTATACTAGACATAATAACAGCTCTAACAACAGATGCCCCACTTCCAACCATAATACAATATAAAAATATAAAAATAAGTGTAATAATAGCACTAGTTCTAGGATTTAAAAATTTATTTAAAATATTATTTAATAATAAATTTAAAATTGCTATATGTATTCCTGAAATTACAATTATATGATATATTCCAGATATTTTATAAAGATCAACTATATAATCATCTAAGTCAGACTTATCTCCTACAATCATCGATTTCATTATACCACTTTGTTTTTCAGGTAAAGTATTATCAAAAACACTTATAATATTATTTTTAATTTTATTTAAAGTTTTATTGATAGAATAATTAATTTTACCTTTTTCTAATACTTTAGAACTTAATTTATATTCTATTCCTCTACCTTTTAAATATAAAAATTCATCGAAGCCACCTAAATTTCTTTTTCTGTCTAAAAGGGTTAATTTACCTTCTATTTTAATATTTTGACCAATTTCAACAAATTCATTACTAGGTAAAGTAGCTTGTACTTTAAAATTATTATAAAATACTTTATCAAAATATGATATACTATTAGTTTTTAATATAATTTTTTGTTTGCCTTTTTTTGTATAAGAATAATTTTTTACAATACCATCTATTTTAACAACTTTATTTTCTATTGCTAAATTTTCTATATATGTATTTTTAGGTTTAATAGAATTTGATATTAATGTATAACCTATTAAAAAACTTAAAATAAATGAAAATATTATTTTTAAATTATAAATTTTATTTAAAATAAATGTTATAATAACAGAAATAATAAAAATAATACATATATATAAACTATTAAAATAATATCCACTTATTATTCCACTAATTAAAAACAACATAAAACAAAATAATGGTCTTTTCATAATACCACCTATAATTATTTTAGTATACAAAAAATAAAGCTTTGCTAATAAGCAAAGCTTTATAATTTAATTGCAAAAACTATAAATTTTAAAATAAATAATAACGTTATTCCTAATGTAATAGGATGAATTTGTTTAAATTCTTTTTTAGATATCTTAACAACACAATAAGTAATAAGTCCTGCAGCTATTCCATCTGAAATACTATATACTGCAGTCATAAATAAAATCATTATAAATGCAGGTGCTGCTTCACAAAAATCTGACCAATTAATATTAGTTAATGATGAAGCAATCATTATACCAACAATTATTAATGAAGGTGCTGTTACTTCTGTAGGTATTGCCCCAATTACTCCTGAGAAAGGAATACAAAGAAAAAATAATATACAAATTACTATTCCTGTTAAACCAGTTCTACCTCCAGCTGATATACCAGATGTACTTTCTACAAATACAGTAACATTAGAGGAACCTGTTAATGAACCTGTTACAGTAGCTAAGCTATCAAAAAACATAGCTTTTTCCATTTTTGTAGACAATCCTTTACTTTTTACAAAAGAATCTTCATTACTATCATCTTTTAAAAATCCAACAATCCTACCTGTACCAATAAAACTACCTAAACTATCAAATAAATCTGCAATTGTTAAAGCAAAAACAGCTATAACAACTAATAGAGTTTTTTCTGGCGAAGTAAATAATGTTCTAAATCCATATTCTCCAAACATTGCAAAGAAAACTTCTTTTATAGAACTTACATTTGAAAAATCAAATAATTTTACATTTGAAAAATTTATAACTCCCATAATAACACCTATAATTGTTGTTATTATAATTCCAATAAAAATAGCACTTTTTATTCCAATAGATATTAGTGCAATTGTGATAAATAAACCTAATATAGATAAAATTAAATTAGGATTATTTAAATGAGCTAATGCAGGTACTATAGATCCATTAGAAATAACTGAACCTGCATCTGTTATATTATATGAACCATGATCTGAAGTAAATTGTAAAAATCCACCATTTTTAAGACCTGAATACGCTATGAATAATCCTATACCTCCGGATATAGCATATCTTAAAGACTGCGGTATAGCAACTATAAGATACTTTCTTAATTTAGTTATATTTATTATTACCATTAAAAGCCCACTTAAAAAAGTAATAGCTAACGCTTCTTGCCATCTAAAACCCATTGCTCCACAAACAGTAAATGCAAATAGAGCATTTATCCCCATTCCAGGTGCTAATGCATATGGAAGATTTGCACCTAAAGCCATTAATAATGTCCCTATTATTGATGACACTATTGTTGATATAAACATAGCTTGTACTGGTATTCCATCTACAGACGATAAAATTTTAGGGTTTACAAAAATTATGTACACTACTGTAAAAAACGTTATAATACCAGCCATAACTTCCGTCTTTACATTTGTCCCATTTTCTTTTAACTTGAAGAATTTTTCCAATTTTGTTCCCTCCAAACATTTTTTATATACAAAATTAGTGTATAATGAGAAAAATTTATTATAAACCACATTACTGTACTTATGCAACATAAAACTGCAAATTTGTATATATTTAAATACTATTTATTATAAATTGACAATTATATTTTAAATAACAAGGCTTTCATTTTTCTCAAATGGTTGGCTCAAGTTAATTTTATCAGAAAATTCATTTACTTTCTCTGATGAAATTAAAAATTGGACTTTTTGTATTCTATTGCCACTTAAATTTATAAGAGTATTTACTATAGAATATATAAATAATTCTTGCATTTTATCATCTTCTTTAAGTTTTATTAAAAAATCTGAACTAAGATCTACATAACATGTCTTATTTATAGTAGTAGCATCTAAAAGTTTTACGTCATTTATTAAATTATAAGCATTTTTAGAACCCTGTAAAATTTGATTTATAACTTGTTCTTCTAAGCTTTGATCTGAATGTATTTCAATTTCTCTATCTTCAGTAAATAATCTCATTTTTTCTTTATTAACAAAATAAAATGTTACAACATGTTTATTTGCTTCTTCTTGTTTCATATCTGGGCTTATAATTACATTATTTCTTGTTAATTCTCCTAATGGTTCACCATTATAAATTAATTGTTTACCATTATCAGTTAAAAATGTAACACCTTCTATTCCAGATATATCAGTTAAAGTCCAAACTAATAAAGTCCTAAATAAAACATCTTCCCATGGTTCTAAATTTAAATATTTATTTGATAAAGTAATTTTTACTAAATTATCTTCTATATTGACATTTTCAATAACTATATTTTTAAATAAATTAGAATTATTAAAATTTGATTTATTAACATTAAAAAATTCATCTAGTACTAAAGAAATTTTATCTTTTTTATCCGTTTTTGATATTGTCTTTTTTTCTATATCTATTTTTTTATTCATATAATTTATGAAATATATATTTACTTGTTCTGAATTATTATCTGTAATTATTTTATTTTTAAAAAATATAAAAAATATAGCTACACCTATGATAATTAAAATAATAAAAAAAATAATTTTAAAAGCATTATTTTTATACAAAGTACGCATCACCCTTTAAATTTATTTAGTATATTTAATAGGTATTCTTACTATAAAGGTTGTTCCTTCATCTTCTTTACTATAGAGCTTTATACTACCATTATGAAGTAATACTGTAGAATGTGTTATTGATAATCCTAATCCTGTTCCACCTGTTCCTCTATTTCTTGTCTTATCTACTCTATAAAACCTATTAAATACTTTGCTTTGTTCTTCTTCTGCAATACCTACACCAGTATCAGAAACTGTTACAAATGCATTTTGATGATCTGCATCTACTGTAACTTTTACACTTCCACCTTCTTGTGTATATTTTATACCATTATCTATAAGATTAGATAATGCTAGACTTAATTTCATTTCATCTACTTCTACATTTATTTTTCTAATTTCATTAAATGTAAGTTCTATATTATTCTTCTCTGCTATAGGTTTTAAACGTTTTAATATATCATATAAAATCTTATTAAGTTCTACTTCTTGTATATTTAAAACTTCTGCTTTTTGATTTAATTTTACTAATATAAGTAAATCATTTACTATAAAAGTCATTCTATCTACTTCGGAGTTTATATCTTGTAAAAATTCTTTATATGTTTCTTCTGGAACACTTTCTTGTAATAATATTGATTCAGATAAAACTTTTATAGAACTTAATGGAGTTTTAAGCTCATGAGAAACATTTGATACAAATTCTTCTCTTGTATGTTCTACTTCTTCTAATCTATCATTCATATTATTAAAAGCAATACATAATTTTGAAAGTTCATCATGTCCCTTAACTTCTATACGTTGATCTAAATGTCCTTCAGACATCATATTAACGACTTTTAATAATTTATTTAACGGCGCTACTATAATATTAGACATACAGAGAACTCCAATAGTTACTAATACAAGCATTACTATATTTAATATTAATAAATTATCTTTTATATCTTTAGACAGCTCATTTATATCTCCTATAGTTGAAACACCTAATATTATACCTATAATATTTGATTTTTCATCTATAATCGGTACAGATGTATACATTGTTATATTGTCATCTTGTAATCTAGAAGTACTTTTTAATTTTAATGCTTCTAAAATTTCAACAGAAAAAAGAACCTTACCATTTTCTATTGAATTTGTATCATCTATAACAGTACCTTTATTATCTAAAATTAAAATCCTCATCGATTCTTCTATACTTTTAACAAGCATTGCATTTTTAAATTCTTTAGACTTATTTTTATCAAAGATATAGTTTTCTTCAGAAACAAGGTCTGCAATTCGTGTGAGTTTTCTTTTTAACTCTCCTTCTTTATTACTTAAAAAATAATCCTCTATAGAAGTATTTATTGTTCTACTTATTATAACTACAGGTATAAATGCAACTAATATGTAACCAACAAATAGCTTCCATCTTAATCCATAATGCTCCTTTATTCTATTGAAAATAATAACCAACTCCCCATTTTGTACAAATATATTTAGGAGTACTAGGATTTTCCTCAATTTTTTCTCTAAGTCTTCTTACATGTACATCTACAGTTCTAATATCACCTGGGTAATCATAACCCCAAACAGTATTTAATAAAGTTTCTCTACTGTATACTTTTCCCTTATTTTCCATAAATAATTCTAAAAGATCAAACTCTTTTACTGTTAAATTTATTTCTTTTGAATTTATAAAAACTCTTCTACTTTCTGTATCTATTTCTAAATCGCCATACTGTATACATTTTGACTCCTCTTTAAGATCTACTTTTTTTACACTTCTCCTTAAAATTGCTTTTATTCTAGCTTTAAGCTCTAAAATATTAAATGGTTTTGTTATATAATCATCAGCACCATATTCCAACCCCATAATTTTATCCATATCATCACCTTTAGCTGTAACCATTATTATAGGAACTTGGCTAAATTCTCTTACTTGTTGACAAACTTCCAAACCATCAAATTTAGGTAACATAACATCTAAAACAATTAAATCATAATCTTTTTCTTTTACAAAATGAAGTGCCTCTTCACCATCATAGGCAACATCTACCATCATACTATCTTGCTCTAAACTAAATTTTATACCCTTTACAATTAATTTTTCATCATCTACAACTAAAATATTATATGCCAATTTAAAATTCCTCCTATCAAATTATGTACATATTAAACTTTTTATATTTTCAAAAAGAGCATTACCTATTCCATTAACATTCTTAATGTCTTCTATTTTAGAAAAATTTCCATTAGATTCTCTATACCTAATAATATTTTCTGCTTTAGCTTGACCTATGCCAGGCATAGACATTAACTCTTGTAAAGATGCTACATTTATGTTTATAATATTATTGTTTTCTGTATTATTAACTGAAACTTTTACTTCTTCTCCTATCTTTGGTATTTTTATATGTTGTCCATCTTTAACAAAAGAAGCTAAATTAATATTTTCTGTATCAGCATCTTTTGTTAAATTGCCTGCTAATTCTATAACATCTATAATTCTGCTGTTATTATCTATTTCATATACACCAGAATTTTCAACTTCTCCAGAGATATATACTTTTATATTATTTTTTTGTTTATTTTCTTCTTCACTTTCTTTTAAATTTTTATTTTTAATTTCTTCTGAATTATAATAAATATCCTGATCTTTATTATAATTATCAGGCATATAAGATTTTGAAACTTTTTTGTTTGTTTTATTATAATTATTACTTTTATCTTTTACAGATATATAAATAATTCCAATAATTATAACAACTAATACTGATAATAAAATTTTAATATTTTTTTTATCTAGTTTCAAGTACAATCCCCTCTTTACTAAAAGTTTTATATTTAACTTACTATAGATATAAATTAGAATTAAAGTCTAAATGTATATTATTAATACATTTTGACAATATTTTAAAATATTAACACATCTAAGTAAAGCTAAATATTGAAAGGATAAAATTTAATTATGAATAATTATAAAATATTTTCTATGTTTTTAACAATAATATTATTTATTAATTCTACATCTACAATAATAAATGCTAAAAATTTAGATACTAAATTAAATTATGATGATATACAAATAATAGCTAATAACGGAATAGTATTTGATCCTACTACTGAAACCGTGTTATATAATAAAAATATGAATGAAAAAAAATATCCGGCAAGTATAACAAAATTAATGACTGTTTTGTTAACTTTAGAAAATGTAAAAGATTTAGATGAACGTATAACTTTTAGTGACAATGCCGTTTTTAGCATTCCAAGAGGAAGTAGTCATATATCTATGAATTCGGGAGAAACATTAACTGTTAGACAGGCTCTATATGCAGTATTACTTGCTTCAGCAAATGAAGTTTCTAACGCATTAGCAGAACATATATCTGGGGATACAGAAACTTTTGCAAAATTAATGACTAAACGAGCAAAAGAATTAGGAGCTTTAAATACTAATTTTGTTAATGCTAACGGTCTTCATGATGATAATCATTATACAACTGCTTATGACATGGCTCTTATAACAAAAGAACTCTTAAAATATCCTATTTTTAAAGAAATAATTCATACTCAAACTTATACTATACCCCCTACTGAAAAACAAAAAGAACCTAGAATAATAAATAATTCACATAGACTTATAAAGCCAGGTAAATATTATTATAAATATGCAGTTGGAGGAAAAACAGGATATACTACAAAATCAGAACATACTCTAGTAACATATGCAAAAAAAGATGATATTGAATTAATTGTTGTATTATTAGATAATCATAAAAAATCATCTTGTTTTGAAGAAACAATAAAATTATTAGATAGAAGCTTTTCTCAATTTAATAAAGTAAAATTAATAGATAATACATTTGAAAAATTTGTTAACATAACTCAACCTTACAATAATAAAAATTATAACATAGGTGTTCTTAATGTAATTCCACAATCTACTATTTATAAAGAACTACCTAAAAATATAAATAAAAACAATATAAAAATTAACTTAAATTTACCTCAAAATGTAAATCCTCCTATTCGTAAAGGACAAGTAATAGGAGAAGCAATAATAAAATATAATAATTATACTATAGATAAAGTAAATCTTATAAGTAATTTAGATGTAAAACCTATATCAAATAAAGAAATGGCTAAAATACAAAGAAAAAATATATTTTCTAACAATAAACTAATCAAAATATTTATAATTATTTTAGGTATAGTTATAATTACTTGTATCTTTACAATTATATATCGAATATTAGGATTAATTAAAAGAAAAAAGTATAAAAAAATGCTAAATAAAAGAAATAATAAAAATAATTCTTTAATTAAATATAGATATAAATAAAAATTTTATTTATATCTATATTTTTTTATATCTATATTTTTATAATAATGTTCTAAAATTTTTTTATAGTCATATCCACTATCAGCCATGCCCTTAGCTCCATTTTGACTCATTCCTACTCCATGGCCATTTCCTCCACCATAAAATTTAATATATTCTATATTGCCATTACTATCTGTCATGCGTTCCATTGTAAAAAATGCACTTGGTAAAAGAGAATAATTTATCAAATGTTTATCATGTAAAAGATTTAATTTTATATCTTTTCCATCTTCTAAGTACTTTTTAGGACACAATAAACTTCTTATATTATATTCTGTTTGGACTAAAATTGTATTTTCACTTCCTATAAATTTCATTTCCATTATATTGCCAGCTTTAGATCTTTGTGTTACTTCTAAATTTAGCAAATTACCTATATTAGAAATTTCTTTACTTTTAAAAGTTCCATCACTTTGTAAAGTTTTTATAAGTTTATTATTTGCCTTATATCTTTCTTCTAAATTATTATTTATAGATGCACTTAATTCTTGAGCAGTCATTTCTGTATTCCATCTAAACCATTCTGACCATGAGTCAAAAGTATTTATATTTGTATCTTTAAAAAATTTATATGCATTTTCTTCAATAGATAAATCTCCAAAACTTTTAATATCTCCATCAGATACTGATGTTAAATATTCTTTACTTGAAGTAGGAAATTCATCTGTTAATTTATCTGGCCATACTTCACCACTATTTGCAGTTATACCTGGTGATGTAGAATAAAAATTAGCATTTACAACATTATCATTATATACTAGAAATATTCCCTTAGTATCATTAACTCCTTGAGTTGATATTACATGTTCAGGTATATTATTATATACTTGGCTCATAACAGAATCATCAACATTTCCTCCGTACATATAAAAATTATTTTCATAATATTGATTATATGCATAACTTCTAGCTGTTATAGCTTGTACTTTTGCTGTTTCTTGTCCATAGTTTGATGGCATTTCACTTGGAACAACTGCATATAAATAATTTTCAAAATCAAGTTCATTAACTATATTAAATGTTCCATCATCATTATAAAAAATTTCTAAAAATCCTCTATATTTAGGACTTTGATTATTAGGCCAATTTCTTTTTATACTATTAATTTCTATTTTTGCATTATTTTCAGATTCTACAAAAACTCTATTTCCACCTAACATATTTTCTAATTTTGAAATTAAATATGTTTCATTTGGATTTATATATTTTATTCCATCTTTACCTGTTATTTTAAGTTTGTCAGTACTAGATATTTCAACACTATTATGATTTAATCCTTTAAAATCATTATTATTTATAGAAACTCTAATATTATTAAGTTTAGGTTTATCTTTTATTATAGCAGCTACTGCATATCCATTATTATCTATTATAAAATCTATATTATTTGATCCAACTATTAAATCATTTATTTGTTTCCATTTAATGTTTTTATCACTTTCAGAATATATTTTAAAATTTTCTCCAATAGTATAATCTCTAAAATCTGATAATTCTATTTTATTATTTGATATTCTTTCTAATTTTCCGCTTACAACTGTAATTTTTTCAATTAATTCTAAACATTTATTGTTTTTTATTTTTATATCAACAATTTTTGCTTTTAGTTTTTCAGAATAATTATATTCATATGTTCTTTCTGCCCCACCAGAAAATATAGTTATACTATTTTTACCATGATTTACTACATAAGCATTGCTAATTGTAGGTTCTATAGTATTAACACTTAAAACAGCAATTATTTCACCATCTTTTTCTAATACTTTTATTTCTTTATCTATGTAATCATCATTTACTATACCTTCTGATACAAATGGTCCTTTATCTGTAATTATAATATTATCTGATAGTAGAGAATTATTTTTTGAAGTAGCTAATACAGTAAAATTTTTTTCTGATATTCCAAAATAATTTTCAATACTTTCATTACCTGATATATTTTGCAAAACATCTTTATATAATTTACACCAAAGAGCATAAGATATTGGCTTACTTTTATTTTCTTCTGTCATTTTTATTTTTAATTTATTATTAGGATCAATTTTATCTATAAGATTTTGTGCTTCTTCTAAAGTTAGAGCTTTTTCAGGATAAAAATTTGTATTATCACTACTCATATAATTTTGATTGACTACAAAATTTATATATTTATCATACCATTTATCTACTGCTGTATCTTTATAATTTATTTCTCTATCTAAATGTAACACAGAAATTTTACTATTAAACGCTAATGAAACCATTTTTGCTGCAAGTGCCCTAGAAACAGGTAGATTATCACCTATAGTTAACTCAATAGATTCTTCTTTATTATTTTTACTTTCTATTTTTTTATTACTGGGTAATTCACATCCTGTAATAAAAAAGATAACTAAACAGCATATTAATAATCCTTTTTTCATATTAACTCTCCTTAGTATTTATAAATTAAAATATTAAATAATAATATTATACTTAAAATAAAGTATAAATTTTAGTATATTTTAGTACATAATAAAGAATAATATTTTTAAAAATAAATATTTTAAAATAAAAGAAGTCACAACTATATTTATATAGCTGTGACTTCTTAAAACCCCAAAATGCCGGTCCTATAATTTTGACACCTAGCCTAAACTAGGTGGGTGTTCGCATTAAGATTTCAGCCTTCCAACGCCCAAAGGGAATTATTATTTGGCCTGACCTACGTCTTAAATCTAAAACTCCCGATTATGATTTGTAGGTTCAAAATAATAGGTTATCGTACATTCTCGGAAACATTAAATATATTACATATTATAATATATTATTTATAATATTACAAGAATATAATTAATATTAATTTAAATATATTGTATGCTAAAATATATTGTTTTATTATTGAAATTATTGACATAATATATTATTGTAAATTAAGAATAAAAATGTTATAATTCTGACAAAATAGATTGTTTAATAACCTATTTTAAATATTTTCTATCAGGGGGAAATTTAAATGGCTCTAGTAAATACAAAAGAAATGTTAAAAAAAGCATATGAGGGTAATTACGCTATTGGTGCTTTTAATATCAATAATATGGAAATTATACAAGGTGTAGTTAATGCTGCAAAAGCACAAAATTCTGCTGTAATATTACAAGTTTCAAAAAGTGCTTTAAACTTTGCAGGACCTGAATATTTAACAGCTATGGTTAATGCAGCTGTAGAAACAACAGGTATAGATATAGCATTACACCTAGATCATGGTCCAGATTTTGAAACAGCTAAAAGAGTTATAGATTGTGGATTTACATCTGTAATGTTTGATGGTTCACATTATGACTATGAAACAAATATCGAAAAAACAAAAGAAGTAGTAGAATATGCTCATTCTAAAGGAGTTACTGTAGAAGCTGAACTTGGAAAATTAGCTGGTGTAGAAGATGAAGTTAATGTAAGTGCAGAAAATGCAACTTATACAGATCCTGACCAAGCTGCTGATTTTGTTACTCGTACAGGTGTAGATTCTCTAGCTATAGCTATAGGTACTAGTCATGGTGCTTATAAATTTAAAGGCGAAGCAAAATTAGATTTTGATAGATTAGCAAATGTAACTAAAAAATTAGAAGCAGCTGGTTTTAAAAACTTCCCTATTGTATTACATGGAGCTTCTGCTGTAGATAAAGCTAGCGTTGATCTTTGTAATCAATATGGTGGTAAAATTGATGGTGCAAGTGGCATACCTAATGATATGTTAAGAAAAGCAGCATCTATGGCTGTATGTAAAATAAATATGGATACTGATCTTAGACTTGGTTTAACAGGAGCTATAAGAAAATATTTATTTGAAAATCCTTCAAGCTTTGATCCTCGTGGATATTTAGGAGAAGGTAGAACTTATCTTCAAAATTTAGTAGAAGGTAAAATTAAAAATGTTTTAGGTTCTACTAACTCTATGAACTAAATTTATAAAAACGCTTTTAAAGCGTTTTTATTTTTCTATTATAATAAAAATTTAGATATTTTAATCGGACAAAATAAATTTTTATATATTGACTTTTTTATTTATATATAGTATAATATTATCCATAAGTTAATTTAATAAATATATATTATGCGCGAATGGCTCAGCGGTAGAGCATCGCCTTGCCAAGGCGAGGGTCGCGGGTTCAAATCCCGTTTCGCGCTTATATTATTGGGTTATAGCCAAGCGGTAAGGCACAGGGTTTTGATCCCTGCATTCGAAGGTTCGAATCCTTCTAGCCCAGCTATTTTATAAGTTTAGTATTTGCTAAGCTTTTTTTATTTTCCCAATATTACTTAACTTAAAGAAAATTTATGAAAATTTTTCTTTAAGTGTTGACTTTTTTAATTTAATATATTATAATAGCATTTGTCGTTAAGTTTTATATTTAATAAATTTATATTATGCGCGAATGGCTCAGCGGTAGAGCATCGCCTTGCCAAGGCGAGGGTCGCGGGTTCAAATCCCGTTTCGCGCTTATATTATTGGGTTATAGCCAAGCGGTAAGGCACAGGGTTTTGATCCCTGCATTCGAAGGTTCGAATCCTTCTAGCCCAGCTATTTTATAAGTTTAGTATTTTTACTAAACTTTTTCTTTTTCTATTTTATAAATACTATCTATACTATTTTCAATCTTCTTAAAATATATTTTTATATTAAATTTTAATTCTAAATCATCAAATTTATTTTTTCTTTCTAATAAAAAATTATATATATTTTTATCTGCAGTAACTATAAATTTATTGAATATACTTTGTCTAGCAGTTTTATATATATTATTAAATATCTTATCTACTACAAATTTTTCATTATAGATTTTTCCTGCACCATTACAACAATTACAATTTTTTAAAAAATATCTAGAAATTTCAGGCCTTACTTTTTTTCGTGTTAATTGCATTAAACCTAATTCTGTCATACCAACTATATTTATACCTATTCTATCTTCTTTTATGAAATTTTTAAATTCAAATAAAAATTTTTCTTTGTCTTCTTCACTATTCATATTTATAAAATCTATTATTATCATCCCAGATAAATTTCGTAATCTTATTTGTCTTACTATTTCTTTTCCAGCTTCTATATTAGTTTTTAAAATTATATTATTTTTTCCTTTTTTATCTGTAAATTTTCCTGTATTAACATCTATAACAATAAAAGCTTCTGTTTGTTCAATTATTAAAAATCCTCCTGATTTTAACCAAACTTTATTATGTAAAGCTTTTTCTATTTGAGTTTCTAACTCATATTCTTCAAATATATTTAAATCACCGTCATAAATTTTTAAAATATCTTCATGTAAATTGTAATTTTTTAAAATATCTAAAATATAATTTTTTTCATCTGGAGAATTTATAATTATATTATCTATATCATCTTTTAAAAGTAATTTTAAAGATTTTTCATAAATTTTATTTTCTTTATATATTACAGCTGGTGGTTTTAAATAAACTCCCTTAGATAAAATATCTTCACATAAATTTTTTAAATTTAAAAATTCACTTTTTAAAGTTTCTTCATCAATATTTGTTGCTTCTGTTCTTATTATAACTGAATATTCCTTTGAAATTATATTAGAAATAATTGTTTTTAATCTTTTTCTTTCTACATTATCTTCTATTTTTCTTGAAATTGTTATTTGATTAAAATTATTTTTAAGTAAAACTATATATCTACCTGTAAAAGATAATTCAGATGTAACTAGAGGTCCTTTTAATCCCTTTGAATCTTTTAAACATTGTACTAACATTTGATTACCATTTTTTATATTTAATTTTTTAGTACCATTTTCATTAATGTATAAATTACTTTGTCTTATATCATCTAATTGTAAAAATGCATTTTTTTTATATCCTATATTTATAAATGCAAATTGACCTTGCAAAATATTTTCCACTCTAGCTGAATATATATTACCAACTAATGATTCATTATCATGCTCATCAATTAATACCTCTATTAATTTTCTATCTTCTACTAATGCTGTTCTTATATAATTACAATTAAAATCTATAATAATATTTTTCATAATTATAATTTACCTTTCTACATTTACTTGTATTATTTAGTTTATCATAGTAAACTTGAAATTACAAAACTTCATATAAAAAGATAAAAATTTAATATTTTTTTAAATATATATCTTCTAATTTTGAATATGCATTTTCATTTAAAAAATAATTAATTATTTCACTTTCAGAAAAAGTTATTAATTTATTATAATAAAAAAAACTTACATTTAAATATGTACCCCATGAAGTTTTTTCTATTATATCTTTTATTATATAATCTTTACCTACAATAATATTTTTTATTTTTAAAATATTATATTTACAATATTTTTTTTCTTGTGTAACTAAATCTTTATAAAATATAATTGTATTATTAGTGTATTCACTAATACTAATAAATCTTATATACATCGATATTAAAATTAAACTTATATTAAAAGGATATAAAATATTTTGTATTAATCCAAATAAAATTAATATTAAACTTATAATTTTAGTTAAATTTAATATAAATTTATTTATAATAATAAATCCTACAATATCTTCTAATAATATTTGTAATAGTCTACCGCCATCTAAAGGATAAATAGGAAACATATTAAAAAGAAAAATTACAAGATTAGCTTTTTTAAAAAATTCAAAACTATCATAAAATATACTGTCACAAATAAGAAATAATATTAAATTAAATAACGGCCCTGAAAGAACAACAATAAACTTCTTTATAGGCATTATTTTATTAAAATTTTTTAATATTGCTTTTTGTCCCAAAGGTGTTATATATAATTTTTCTAATTTGCATCCAAACTTATATGCAACTAAAATATGTATAATTTCATGTATAGTAACTAAAAGAAGTACAGTTAAAAATTCTTTAAAATAATCTGATAAAATACTTAAACATAAAATAGGAATAATAAAAGGATTTATTTTTATAAATTTTTTAATTTTAAAATTCAACTAATTTTCCTCTTTCTTATTTGAAATATTATTAAGACTTTCTGCCAATGGTAAATCTACAAAATCTAAAGGATCTAGTAATTTTCCTTCTTTTGTAATTTCATAATGTAAATGTGGTCCTGTAGATACCCCAGTATTTCCAGATAAAGCAATAATATCACCTTTTTTAATATTATCTCCTACTTTTACTAAGATAGAATTTAAATGTGCATATAAAATTTCATATCCATCATTAGTACTATATCTAACTGTATTTCCATAAGAATCTGAATTTTTAACTTCTGTAACTACTCCTTCTGTAACTGCTATAATTTCTGTATTTTCCTTAACACCTATATCTATACCCTTATGAAATGAATTTTTCTGTCCAAATACAGGATGTAATCTTTCTCCAAATAAAGATGTTATCTGTCCATTTACTGGATTTGACCAATTCATATCTTTATTGGAGTTATCTACTTTTTTTCTAAATTATAATGATATAATTTTTCTATTTCTCTTATTTCACTTAATATATCTTCATCTATTCTAAAATTTCCAACATAATTATTTTCTTCTTGTTTTATATTTTTAAACTTACTTGAAATTACTTTATGTACAGTACTTTTAAACTTTTTTGATATATCATCAAAATTATAATCTTTTATATCAATATTCTGAGTTATTAATACTTTTAAATCTTTACTTAATTTATTTGTAAAATCTACTTCTATAAGATTTATTGCTAAAACGCATAATAATAAAATGCCACAAACTATAAACTGAGTTACAATAACTTCCTGTATATTAACACCTTTTTTTTCATTTTTTCTTCTATAATTATTATTTCGTCTTGTACTATTTCTTATAGAATTTCTTCTTATAGTTTTCATACTATGTCCTCCTTAGATTATTTTTATAAATATATGCTAAAAATATTTTTATAATTACTATAAATAAATATATAATAAGTTAAATATAAATTATTTATTAAGGAGAAATGTTAACTGTGGAAATAGAAAAAAAATATTTAGTAAAAAATATACCATTTGATTTAAAAAATTATAAAAAATCATATATTGAACAAGGATATATAAATAGAACTCCTGTTATAAGAGTAAGAAAACAAGATAATAATTTAATTCTTACTGTTAAAGGTTCTGGGCATTTATCTAGAGAAGAATTTGAATTAAATTTATCTAATGAAGAATTTAATAATTTATGGACTAAAATTCAAAAAAAACCTATAGTAAAAACAAGATATTTTATTCCTATTGAAAACAATTTAATTGCAGAATTAGATATTTATGAATCAGATCTTAAAGGTTTAAAAACTGTAGAAGTTGAATTTAATAATATAAATGATGCAGATAATTTTAAAGCTCCAAAATGGTTTGGAGATGATATCACTTATAATAAAAAATTTAAAAATAATAATTTATACTATGATGGAATATAAATTGATATAAAATTTTAATAATATTTCAGGTATTCTATAAATTTTATAAACATAATAAATTTATATAGAATAATATGCTTAAAAATTTATAAAAATGTTTTTTTCATATTACATATTATTCTATAATTCAAAGTACTAATTTGAATGTATATGTAAATAAATGTTTACATTGATATTACATTGACGTAAAAAAAAATTTAATGGTGTAAAAAGATCATTGCAAAAATATCTAAAATATAATATAATTTAATAAATTGGTATTTATTACTATATTATGTAATAACGGCCACCTTGAAACCCATTATTATTTAAGTTGCCATAATTTTCAACAGTAATTTTTACTTATTACTGTTAAAGAATTTTTAGTACTAAAAAATATTTATTATATTATTAAAATTTGTCTATCTAATGATAAATAATGGAGGTATTTATTTATGGAACAAAAAAAAATAACTATATTGATAGCAGATGACAATAAAAATTTTTGTGAAATAATGGAAGAACACTTTAAAAAATATTCTGATATGCAAATTATATATATTGCAAATGATGGTATAACAGCATATGAAAAAATCAAAGAATTAAAACCAGATGTAGCAATTGTTGATGGTATTATGCCTCGTTTAGATGGATTAGGCATATTAGAAAAATTAGATAAAAATAATAATTCAGATGCACCAATTTTTATAATGTTATCTGCAATGAGTCAAGAAAAAATAACACAAAAAGCTATAGATTTGGGGGCAGAATATTATATAGTAAAACCTTTTGATATAGACTCTATAGCTACAAGGATTAGACAACTTAAAGCTCAAATGGTATCAAAATCTAATAATATAAATAGTAATAATATATCTGTAAATTCATCTGTATTAAATAATGATATTAATCTTGAAACAAGAGTTACAAATATATTACATGAAATTGGAGTGCCTGCACATATTCGTGGATATCACTATATGAGGGAATCTATAATAATGGCTGTTAATAATATAGATGTACTAAATTACATAACTAAAGAATTATATCCTTCTATAGCAAAAAAATGTAATACTACTCCAAGTAGAGTAGAACGAGCAATAAGACATGCTATAGAAGTCGCATGGAATAGAGGTAAAGTAGATGCAATAGATAATTTGTTTGGATATACTGTTAATAATAGTAAAGGAAAACCTACAAATAGTGAATTTATTGCATTAATTGCAGATAGACTTAGATTAGAAATAAAGGCTAGTTAGATATAAAAAGAAACAAAATAATTTATTTATTTTGTTTCTTTTTTTGGTTAGAATTAAGAAAATAATGTAGTATAATATATAAAAATACATTATAATGAGGTCTTTATGGATAAATACATTTTTTTTAAACTATATAATATATCTAAAAAAAATAAATATGTATATACATTTTTTATATTTATAAATAATGTCATTACAAAATTATATTTTTTAATTTATACTTCTTTTGTTATAATATTATATATACAAAAATCAAACTTCTTAGTACCTTTTATATTAGCCCCATGTTTTGCACTTGTATGTAATTATATTATACGAATTATATTTAAAAGGAAAAGACCTTGTACTAAGAAGAGCATAGAAAAATCATCTTATTCTTTTCCTAGTAATCATTCTGTAAGTGCTATGGTTATTTCAGTCTCATGTTTATATATAAATATCTATATTGGTATAATATTAATTATATTAGCTATTTTTATAGGTATAAGTAGAATTTTTATAGGTGTACATTATCCATCAGATATTATAGTAGGTTTTTTAAATGCTATATTATCTTCTATATTATTTTTTAATATTTTTTAGTAGTAATCATCTGATAATTCTATTTGAACTATATTATCATTATAAAAATCATCGTATAACTTGTCCGTTTCTTTATTATCTGATAATAATTTAAAAGGAAGTGTAATAATAAATTCTGTTCCAACGCCAATTTTTGTATTGGCTATTTCAATACTTCCCTTTAATAATCTAACAAGTTCTATAACAATAGATAGTCCTATTCCACTTCCTAGTTTATTATCAGAAGTTATATATCTATTAAATATTAAATCCACATATTTTTCATCCATACCAATCCCAGTATCTTTTATATGTATTTGAATATAATTTTTGTAATCTTTTAAAGTTATAAATATTGAACCATTTATTTTATTAAATTTTATTGAATTAGATAATAAGTTAAGTAATATTCTTTCTAACATGTCTTTATCTGTTGCTATTATTTTTTTGCTAACATTAGATTTAAAATTAACATTTATATTTTTTCTATCTGCAAAACTTTTAATATTTTTAGCTATAGACTCAACTAAAAAAACAATATCACAGTTCCTAATATTAGGTAATAAGCTTCCCTTTGTTATTTTACTTATATCACTAACATCGGTTATACTTTTCATAATTCTATACCAATTTTTTTTAATCGACTGTATATTCTCTATATCTTCTTTTGAAAGATTTTGACTTAACTCTAGGAGTTGTAAATTAGAATATATTATTGACATTGGTGTTTTAATATCATGAATAACATTTTCATAATATATAAACTTATATTCATCATCTTGGTTATGTTCTAAATCTGACATAATAATCAAATCCTCTTATCATATTTAAAAACTATCTTTTAAAACTTATCTACATTGTACAATATAAGAAATTTATAGTCAATTTATGAATTCAAAATTTTGCAAAAAAAGTAAGAATATATAAAATATTCTCACTTTTTTCCAATTATTTTAAATTTTGAGGTGATTTACCAATATGTTTAGTAGGTTCTGATAACGTTAAATACTTTTCTTTAGTAGCGAGACCACCTCTTATGTGTCTTTCGGATTTATTTACTTCTAAAACCCTACGTGCTTCTCCTGCTAACTTAGGATTAATTTTTTCCAAACGCTCTGTAACATCTTTATGTACAGTACTTTTAGATATCCCAAATTTTTTTGCTGTTTCTCTTACTGTAGCATTTGAATTTATTATAAAGTTTGCGACTTTTATGGCCCTTTCTTCTATGTACGATTTCAAGAAATAGCCCCTCCTTAAGTTAAATCAGTCTATAAAATATATGAGTTAACTTAGGGCTTTATTCCTATTTACAATATGAATTTTTTATAATAGTTCCTAATTTTAAAAGCTACTAACGGGATTTGAACCCGTGAACCTCTACCTTACCAAGGTAGCGCTCTACCTCCTGAGCTATAGTAGCATAACTTGACTAAAATTAAACAAACTAAATTTTATCATGTAAGTTTACTTTAGTCAAGCCTTCTCGTTTTATTCTATTTATTATTTTTTTTCTTGCTCGTTGTATTGCATTATCTACAGCTTTTTGATTCTTATGAATAATATTAGATATCTCTGAATATGTATTACCTTCTAAATGTAGATAAAAAACCTGCTTTTCTATTTTGGATAATGTTTTATTAATTACAAAATATATGTAATCTATAATTTCTTGATATATAAATATTAATTCAGGATTATATATATATTTATTTTCTTCTTTATAATTTAAATTACTTAAAGATATAGAATTATTAAGGGGTTCATGTTTTTTTCTAGAAGCTAATTTTATGGCAGTATATATTTGTCTACTAATACATAATTCTGCAAAAGTTGCAAATTTAACACCTTTATTAGGATCAAATTCTCTAATTGCCTTATATAATCCTATCATACCTTCTTGAATAATATCTTCATTATCTGCTCCAAAAATAAAATATATTCTAGATTTTATTAATATAGATTTTTTATACTTATTTATAATAAAATCTTGAGCTTTAGAATCCCCTTTAAATATATATTCTATAATTTGTTCATCTGAAATATCATTATAATTTATATTTTGCAGTGAAAATTTATCCAAAATAAACTATTCCCCTTTTTGCATTCTCATATTTTCTAACATTTTAGCAGTTTTAAAATCTAAATTACTGATAAGCATATTATTTTTTATTTTATTATCGTTTTTATATTTCTTCTCCATATCTTTTTTGGCGTTTTTTATTTCTTCATATAAATCATTTGCAGATAATCTATAAGAACCATGTCCTATTATTATGACTTGTTCTAGATTATCTGATGTTGCTACTCTAACATTATAATTTTTACTTAATTTTTTAGAAGTTTTCTCTATATACATATCTGCTGTTTCTTTTTCTTTTGTATAGACAACTACTATATTATCATAGTTTTCTATAGTTTCTATACCGTGATTTACTTTTTGTGCATCAAAAACTAAAATGACATTTTCTTTTGTATAACCTTGAAAATTACTTAAAATATCCATTAATTTTTTTCTAGCATGTTCTAATTCTCTATTAGCTAGAATTTTTAACTCTTTCCACGCAAAAATAATATTGTAACCATCAACCAATAAGTATTTTTCTTTATTCAAACTAGTCACCTAACTATATGAAATTTCTCTGTCTAACTACTTCGTACATTAATAGTGCAGATGCAACAGAAACATTTAAAGAAGATATTTCTCCATACATAGGAATTTTAACAGAAAAATCGCATTTTTTACTTATTAACTTTCCTACTCCGTCTCCTTCACTTCCTAAAACAATAGCTATAGGCCCTTTTAAATCTGCATTAAAAATTTCTCTACCATGCATATCTCCTGCAACTACCCATATTCCTTTTTTCTTTAGATCATCTATAGTTTGAGCTATATTTGTTACCTTTGCTACGGGAACATATTCAATAGCTCCTGCAGAAGTTTTACTAACTATTCCAGTTAAACCTACTGCTCTTCTTTTTGGTATTATAATACCATGAGCACCACTTGCATTAGCTGTTCTCATTATAGCTCCTAAATTATGTGGATCTGTAACACCATCTAAAATAATTATAAATGGATCTTCTTTTTTTCTTTTTGCACTATCTAAAATATAATCTACATCTACATATTCTTTTACTGGACAAAATGCTATAACACCTTGGTGATTTTCTGATTCACTTATTTCATCTAATTTTAATTTACTTACATTTTGAACTACTATACCTTTTTCTCTGGCCTTAGCAACTAAAACTTTAATGCTTCCTTCTACCAATCCTTCTTTAACAAAAATTTTATCTATTTGCTTATTACTATTTAACGCTTCTAAAACTGAATTTCTACCTTCTAATTATAGCGATAGGTAAGTTTTTAAATTATCTCCAACTTTTCCCCCGCTTCACACCGTACATGAGGCTTTCACCTCATACGGCGTTCCATCATCTAATATAATTTAATAATATGACTTAAAATTTAGGTATATTGTATTAATTTACAATTAAATAAATGCTTAGCCATATCATTTAATCTATATAAGATAACTAGTGGCTATCCCTCCACAACTTATTATCACTGCTTCTTAGGTACTGTGCCACCTCTATCACTGACATTAATATTAGTTATAGTATTTAACTTTTCCTAATAAACGTTTCACAATATAGCAAGATATTTTATCTACGTTGCCAGCTTTCAACGTTCCAATAATATTCTCTTTCTATATCCTTAGGTTCTTTCTATGTGCCTGTTTGCTTGATACTACCTGTAATAGTATAAGGATTTTCCTAGACTCCAATTGTACTAATCCTCACAAACGATATTTTAAATATCAATTAACATTTCTACTAATTATATATAGACACGTACATTCAAAAGTTCGTCAACACCTATGTGTATTCTAACCTTAGATATATTATGATTAACTTAAAATTATTAGAAAATCATTGACCCCCGATCTATCAGCTTCTCGACTATCTATAGTTCGCTTTTCCTCAGCTTTAACTGTTAGGGAAACTTCTCAATCGACTTTACCGAGCTTCATACCCATATATCTTGCTATATACGCGCATGTCGGAGTATTAGGGAGAACCCTTCAGGACGTTACTCCTTCATTTGATTCTAAATATTATTAGTTCTCATAAATAGCTTATAATCTATTTAAGGCTTACCCTTTCTGCTTTATGCACTAAGGCAAGAACGTTTCGCACGAAGTCCCTCTTCAAAATTAGTTTTATTTAGGTTAAATGATTTTTTATTTTCTTTAAAGTGTTTTTCACTTTTAAAATTATTTCTATCATATTTTACAATAGACTTACTTTTGTTCTTTTGGTTTTTATGATTACTTTTTTTCATCATTATTCTCCTCATCATTTATTATACATTTTTCAAATATAAAATTTATTCGTTCATTGTCTCCCTTTAAGAATAAATATCCAAAAAGTGCTTCTAATCCTGTAGCATGTCTATACTCTACAATTGTAGCATTTTTTGCCTTAGAAATAGATTTAGTATTACGTCCTCTTTTCATAATGCTATATTCTTCTTCTGATAAAAAATTAATTATTTTATAGTACATTTCGCATTGGGCTTTAGCATTTACAAAACTTTTTGCTTTACTATTTAATTTATTAACAGATGTTTTAGAATCTTTTAAAACTTTATCTCTAACTAAAACTTCAAATATAGCATCACCTAAGTAAGCTAAATTTAGAGGAGATATATTATATAAATTTTTATCTACAAATTCATTTTTTTTATTAATGCTATTAAAAAAATTACATGCATTGTCCATCTAATTACCTCTTATACCATTTTACTCCTTGCCTTGTATCTTCTATAACAATATCTTTTTCTAATAAATTGTTTCTTATCTCATCAGCTAAAGTAAAATCTTTATTTTTTTTGGCATTTTGTCTTTTTAAAATTAACTCCTCTATTTCACTATTACTTATTGTATCTACAGATTCATTTTTTACTATTAATCCAAGAACATCACACAATTTTTTTATAGTATTTATAATATCGTCACATAATTCTATAGATGATTCATTATTAACATTTTTATTGACAAATTTTATCATTTCAAAGATAACAGAAATAGCATCTGCTGTATTAAAATCATCATCCATTTTTTGCTCAAATTTTTCTACAAATTTTTCTATTTCTTTTAATAAGTTTAATTCTTCATTAGTGATTTCTTTTCTTTTAGTATTATTTTTTATAAACTCTAAATTTATAACACACATATTAATACGATTGAAACTATTTTCTGAAGATTTTAATAATTCAACAGTAAAATTTATAGGACTTCTATAATGAACACTTAATAAAAAAAATCTTATTGTATTATAAGAAAAATCTTTAGCAATATCTCTTACAATAAAAAAATTATTCTTAGATTTAGACATTTTTTCATTGTCTATATTTATAAAGCCATTATGCATCCAATAATTTGCAAATGCTTTTTTATTTGCACACTCACTTTGGGCTAACTCATTTTCATGATGAGGAAAAATTAAGTCTTGACCTCCTGCATGAATATCAATAGTATCCCCTAAATACTTTTTAGCCATTGCAGAACACTCTATATGCCAGCCTGGTCTTCCATCTCCCCAAGGAGATTCCCAAAAAGGCTCATTTTCTTTTTTAGATTTCCAAAGCACAAAATCTGTACCATTGCGTTTTTCACTATTAAATTCTACTCTATTACCTATATCTAAGCCTTCTATATCTTTTTTAGATAACTTTCCATATTCATCGTATTTACTAGTGTCAAAATAGACTGTACCGTTTATATTATAAGCAAATCCTTTTTCTTCTAATATACTTATCATATTTATAATGGACTCAATTTCTTCTGTAACTTTTGGAGTATAAGTATATTCTTTTATATTTAAACCTTTTATATCTTCTAAAGCTTCTTTTATATACTTTTTAGATACATCTATAGTAGAACATTTTTCTTCTACTGCTCTATTTATTATTTTATCATCTATATCTGTAAAATTTTGCACATAATTAACTTTATAACCTTTATACTCAAAATATCTTCTTACAGTATCAAATACAACAAATGGTCTAGCATTCCCTAAATGTATATAATTATAAACGGTAGGACCGCATACATACATACTAACCTCTTGAGGTTTTATACTAATAAATTCTTGTTTTTGATTGTCCATAGAGTTATAAATTTGCATAAAATCCCCCTATAAAAATTTATTTTAATAGTTTATTATAACATAAATATTCTAATATATATTCATTATTTTTATAATTTTAAGAATTAATATAAAAATAAAAAGGGTATTAACCCCTTTTTTCTATATTAATATACAAACAGCTTTTGCAGAAATTCCTTCTTCTCTACCTGTAAATCCCAGTTCTTCTTCTGTAGTGGCTTTTATATTAACTTTATCTTTTCCAATTTCTAAAGTATTACATATATTTAATATCATTTCGTCTATATATGGCCTAAGTTTTGGCTTTTGTGCAACTATTATAGAATCAATATTTCCTATTTTATAATTATTATCTATCATAACTTTTTTTACTTCATTTAATAAATATATACTAGATATATCTTTAAACTTTTCATCTGTATCTGGAAAAAATGTACCTATATCTCCCAAACCCATTGCTCCTATTATAGAATCCATTATCGCATGAATAAGTACATCTGCATCAGAATGACCTAATAATCCTTTATTATAATTTATTAAAACCCCGCCTATTATTAACTTTCTACCTTCAACGAGCTTATGCACATCATAACCTATACCTATTCTCATAAGATATCACCTATTAACTTTCAATTTTTTTATAAACTACAACTTTACTTAATGTATAATTTAAAACTACCGTTATAGCTTGTATGAATAATTTACTATAAATAACATTTAATTTTAATAATGATACTAAAATTATAAGTCCAATATAATCTAAAACACTTGTAAAAATTCTAGAAATAAAAAATAAATACATTTCTTTAAATAATAAAGAAATATTGGCACATCTAGTTTTAAATACAAATATCTTATTAACTATATACGCAAATATTACTGATACTGTGATAGAAATTAAATTAGAAATTTTATAATTAAATCCATATAATAAACCTATTTTAAATAATACATAATTTAAAACAGTTGTCATACCTCCAAAAACTAAATATGAAAAAGTTTCCGTGTGCATAAATTTTTTTATTAGTTTCATATAAAATCCTCTTATGTAAAATATTTTGTTTCACTATTATAGTTTATATTTTTAAATAATACAATTGTATTATTTTGTATTTTTAAAATTTTAATGTTATATTAAAGCAAATTATAAATTATAAATATATAAATATAACAAAAAACTATAATAATTATTGTCTAATTTATAATAAATTGTTGAAAAATATTGATTATACTTATATTAAATGATAATATTAACTAACAGAGTAATAATAGTTAAAATATATTAATATAATTAGTGAGAGGTGTTATTTATGGCAAGGTATGAATTTCCTAAAAACTTTTGGTGGGGTTCAGCTGCAAGTGGTCCTCAAACAGAAGGACGTATAGAAGGTGATGGCAAAAGCGATAATATTTTTGATTATTGGTATTCAATAGAACCAAATAAATTTTTTAATAAAATAGGACCGGGGAATGCATCTAAAGTATATGTAAATTATAAAGAAGATATTCAACTTATGAAAAAAACTGGACATAATTCATTTAGAACTTCTATACAGTGGAGTAGATTAATTCCTAATGGGACTGGAGAAATAAATCAAAAAGCAGTGGATTTTTATAATGATTTTTTCCAAGAATTAAAAAATAATGGTATTGAACCTTTTGTAAATTTATATCACTTTGATATCCCTATGGCACTTCAAAAAATTGGGGGTTGGTTAAATCGTGAAAATGTAGATGCATATGTACAATATGCTAAAACATGTTTTAATCTATTTGGGGATAAAGTAAAATTTTGGTTTACACATAATGAACCTATTGTTCCTGCAGAAGGTGGTTATTTATACGGTTTTCATTATCCTGTTAAAACTAATCATTTAAAAGAAGCTATACAAGTAGGTTATAATGAAATTTTAGCATCTGCATTAGCAATAAAAGAATATAAAAATCTAAATTTAGATGGTAAAATAGGAATAATTCTTAATTTAAGTCCTAGTTATCCTAGAGATGAAAATAATAAAGAGGATGTAAAAGCAGCAGAAATATCAGATGCTTTTTTCAATAGATCATTTTTAGATCCATGTGTAAAAGGTTATTTTCCAAAAGATTTAATTGAAATTATAAAAGATAGAGATATAATGCCTTATATATTAAATGATGATCTAGATATTATTAAAAATAATGTTATTGATATACTTGGTATAAATTATTATCAACCTAGAAGAGTAAAAGCTAAAGAATCTCCTTGTATAAAAACTAATATGCCTATGCCAGAAGACTATTTTGATAATTATGATATGCCAGGTAAAAAAATGAATCCTTATAGAGGCTGGGAAATATACGAAAAAGGAATTTACGATCTATTAATAAATGTAAAAGATAACTATAATAATATTCCTTGTTACATTTCAGAAAATGGAATGGGCGTTGAAAATGAAAGTCGTTTTATTAAAGATGATGGTATGATTCATGATGATTATAGGATAGATTTTATAAAAGATCATTTAAAATATGTACATAAAGCAATAAAAGAAGGGTCAAATTGTTTAGGTTACCACATGTGGACATGTATGGATAATTGGTCTTGGATAAATGCTTATAAAAATAGATATGGGTTTATATCAGTAGATATTGATAATAATTTTAAAAGAAGTATTAAAAAATCTGGATATTGGTTTAATAAAGTATCTAATGATAATGGTTTTGAAGACTAGATATAAAAGGTTAACAATATTATATTTGTTAACCTTTTAATATTTATCCAAAATTTTGTCTCATGCTTTGTAATACCTTTTTTTCTATTCTAGAAACCTGTACTTGAGAAACTCCTATTTCTTTTGCTATCTCTGTTTGAGTTTTCTCTTGGAAATATCTTAACATTATTATTTGACGTTCTTTTGGTTTTAATTTATCTATCATATCTTTTAAAGCTATAATATCTACCATATTTCCATCAGTACCATCATCTTGATCTATTTTATCTATAAGATGTATAGGACTACCATCACCTTGATATATAGTAGAATACAAGCTTTCCACATCTCGCCCTGCATCTATAGCCATTAAAAGCTCTTCTACTTCTACATTTAATTGTTCCGCTATTTCTTTAGGAGTTGGCTCTTTACCATTTTTTTGTATTAATTCTTCTTTTACGTATTTTGCTTTAATAGCCATTTCTTTTAATGGTCTAGATACTTTTATCATACCATCATCTCTTAAAAATCTTTTTATTTCTCCTAAAATCATTGGTACAGCATACGTTGAGAATTTTACATCATAATTTAAATCAAATTTATTAATACATTTTATAAGTCCTATTGTTCCTATCTGAAAAAGATCTTCTAATTCACAACCTCTACCTGTAAATCTTTTAACTAAACTCCATACTAAGCCAACATTTTCTTTTACTATTGTTTCACTAGCTTCTTTACTTCCTTCTTGTGCTAATTTTATAAGCTCTAAAGTTCTATCCATAAATTAGCTCCTTTTCTTAAGAGCGTGATATTTTTTTTATCATTTTTACTATTGTTCCATTTCCCTCTTCAGATATAACCTCTAAACTATCCATAAAAGTTTGCATTACAGTAAATCCCATACCTGAACGTTCCATTTCTGGTTTTGATGTATATAAAGGTTCCATAGCTTCTTTTATATTATTTATACCTACACCATCATCCTTAATTTCTATATATACATTATTATCCTTATAACCACATTTTAAATATACTTTGCCCTTTTCGTTATTATATCCGTGTATTATTGCATTAGTAACAGCCTCTGAAACAGATGTTTTTATATCAGTTATATCTGCCATAGTAGGATCTAATTGAGACACAAAACTCATTACACTTACTCTTGCAAAAGCTTCGTTTCTTGAATTACTATCCATAATAATATTCATTTCATTATCAAATTCCATTTTAAATCCTCCTATATTTCTTTCAAGGCTTCATCTAAAGTAGTATAACACTTTATAATTTTTTGCAATCCAGACATATTAAAAATTCTTTCTATATTTTCAGAAACATTACAAATGGCAACTTGTCCACCTTGTTTTTCTATATTTTTATATCTTCCTATTAACATACCTATGCCAGAACTATCCATAAAACTTACACTACTAAGTTCAAAAACTATATTTTTAGCTTTTTCTCTAAAATAATCTCTATCAATTTTTTCTCTTATTTCTTCTGATGTATGATGATCTATATCTCCTTCTATTTTTATAACTAAATTTCTATCTTCTAAAAAACTTTGAACTAACATAATTAATACCTCCGTAATGCCATTTATTGTCAATCCTTATATATATAATATAAAAATAAGCTGTAAAAATCAAGTATTTATAAATCTTTTATTATAAACAAAAAAACACCATTTTCTTATTAGGTGTTTTTTATTTTAATATTATAAAATTCCAGAATCTTTTAATTCGAAAACATTTAAAGATTTTACATTTGGTGTTCTACCGTCTTCAGATCTTGGTATTACTATTTTTTTATCTTTTACTAAGTTAAAAACTTTTTCTTTATATGTTTCATCTAAATCTGCACCAATGATTTTCCAATTTTGAGTTACTGTTGGTTCTAATGTTTTATCTTTTAATTCTTCTTGTACATATTTAATTATTAAAGCTCTTATTTCTGGACTATCACTATATACATTGCTAGAATCATAATATATATCATCTAATGAAACAAGATTTAAACTAATTAATGTTCCTAATCTATAATTATTTATAGCAACTTTATAAGTTTTAGCTGGGTCTAAAGGTTCATCATTTATAGTTACATTTTGGATTCTTTCACCAGAAGGTTTTGATATATCTATATCATAATCTATTCCATAAAACATATCATAATTATAATTACGTACTTCTGGATTAAAACTTACTGTAATATCGCCAGGTTTAAATGTATTATAGTAATTTGCTGACCATTCCATATATTTTTTTAAATTTTCTCCTGACATTTCTACACCTAATAATGTGTTATCAAATTTATAGATATTTGATGCATCTTTTACTTTAAAATCTCCTGCTTTTAAATTAGAATTTGAACTAAAAAGTGCTGCTGCAGAAATATCAGCTTTTGTATAAAACATTTGTACTTTATTTATAAATTCAATTAATGCTGTTGGTTCTAATTGTGCTGTAGGCATTGTAGTTACTTTATCTTCACCAGTAATATAATCTGGTCTTTTTATAAAATCTGCTCCTACTTTTCCTATAACTTTATTTATTTCTTTTAAAGCTTTTTCATGTTTATCTTTAAAGTTATCTAAAAAGTCTTGATCTGCTTCTACACCATCAGTTTTAATATTTTTTGTTTGAACATTTTTAACAGTCCAATTATCATCTTGTTTTTCTAATTTAATAGATATTTTAGCAACATTTGATCCTCTAGAACCAGGTTCTATTAATTTTACTCCATTTACTTCTAAATTATCAAAAGTATCATGTTCATGACCTACTAATATAGCTGAAAATTCTGGAAAATGTTCTGCAATAACTTTTACACCATCAGTTTCTTGATACTCTGTATTTTTTCCAATATGAAAAGCTCCAATTATAACATCTGCTTCACCTTTTAATTCTTTTAATACTTTTTCTGTACTAACTAAAGTATCTTCAAATTTTAAACCTTTAAAATGTTCTGGATTTGATGCTTCCCATCTTGGAACATTAGGAGTTGTTAATCCAACAATGGCAACTTTTACACCATCAATATCATAAATACTATAAGGTTTTACAAAATAATCGTCATTTTCTTTTATTATATTAGCAGATAATACATCACCATTAAATTCATTTATTTGTTTTCTTAAAAAATCTAAACCAAAATTAAATTCATGATTTCCTAAAACCCATGCATCATAATTTAAATAATTTAAACCTAAAATCATAGTGTGTACTGGATCATTATTAAAAATATAGGCCATATTATCTTGAACTGTATCACCATTATCTACTAATAATAAATTAGGATTTAACTCTCTTTCCTTTTTAACTATTGTAGCAACTTTGGCTAACCCTTTATCATTTTCTTCTTTGTCTAAAGGATAATTATAGTTATAGAAAAATCCATGTAAATCTGCCGTTCCCAAAATTGTAATTTCTTTTTGTTTTTTAACATTATCTGACGCGTATGTAGAAATATTACTAGTACTTACACTCACTAGAAAAAATGAGAAAACGGCTATAAAAAATTTTTTCATTTGTATTCCTCCATTTATATTATTTGTAAATATATCGTCAAATAAGTTCAATTATTTAAGATAATCTTCTGCATCTGTATCATATAAAACTGAAAATTCTTTGGAATGACCGAATATATGCTCTATTTTTCCATTATCATCTTTTACTATAGCCCTAGTTACAAAATGAAATGACGTTCCATCTAATATCCATCCAATATTCTCTATATCAACATCTAGAAGATTTTTATTTTGCGTATGTTTTTGACTATAAATTTTTATACTTTTTATATACCCTGTATAAGGATTGTATATATATGAAAAATTAATTTCATGTGTTAGTGTTCCAAAACTTTCTGGCCAAACCATATGAACATATTCTTTATAATCATTTATAGGTAATGGGTCACCTACAGGATTATTAATTACTTTCAAACCAGGAACATCTACAATAACTTTGCTCATGTCATATATATAACCAGCATAACGCCAGTAAGTATCTGCATTAGCAGTTGTTGCCGCAAAAGCTTTATTAGTTATACTAATAGTTAAAACAAAGGCTAAAACACTAAATAAACTTTTTAATTTCATAAAACATTCCTCCTAATAATCATTATTATATGTTCTATGAAAAAAAATTTCAATCTTATAAACTTAGTCAAAAAGTGGTTATATACCTTTTTTTACAATTACTTTATCGCTTAATTCTAAAACTGAATAAATATTACTATTTTTTATAATATCTATAGAAAAATAATTTTCTCCATTTATATTAATATGCTTTTCTTTAGATAAATCTAAATCTTCTAAATGATTAGTTACGCTTTTTTCTGAAAAATAAGTTTTATTATCTATCTTATATGCTAAAAATGGAGATTTTATTAATTGCTTTACAACTTCATCACCTGTTGTAAAATCTATATTTGATAAGTATTTATTATTAGAAATAGCGCTTTTATAAGAATCTAATATAACACTATTATCTGTAACAGAATAATTTTTTTTAATTTTATCATTATTACCTTGAATCTCATTAAAATCTATATAATTAATTGCTTTTATTCTAGGATAATATTCTGATATATTTTGATAAATATTTTTTATTTCATCTTTTGATTCTAATGTTTTATAATTATAGTTTTGTGTAGAAAAATATGCTACTCCTAGTTGTGATATCATAATTGGCTTTCTCTTTTGATATTTATAATAAAAATAATCTAAATTATTAAAAATATCTTTTTGAGAATCTGCATCATCATTAAGATCTTTAAAAATATCTAATCCTACCCAATCTACATATTCATCTCCAGGATAATACATATCTGAATCTAATACATCTTTTTCATTTAATGTCCATACAAAAGCTACATTAGATGCATACTTTTTAAAAACTTCTCTTACATATTTATAAAAATTAATATATTCTTCTGGAGTATACGCTTGATTATGTGGTTCTGGATATATGTGTATAAATATTGGAACATAAAATTCACCATACTTTTTAGCTATATTTTCTATATTATCTAATCTAAATGGCATTTTATCATTTGATCTATTTATTATTATATTTGGAATTTTCATTTCTGATATACAAGTTAAAATCCATTCTTCTGGAAATGGACTATCTATTTTAGTATAGTAAGTATATAGTGCATGCTTTTTTTCTGTTAATTCTTCAAACTTTTTGATATTGTTTTCAGAATAAGCACTATTTAATATATATGCTCCTAGATATATACCTTCTTTTGGCTCATATAAACTTAAATTATAATTATCTTCTTCAATATAAAATGAAATAGCTTTTTTATTTTCTGATGAAACTAAATTAACGTTTATACTTTCTTCATCATCTATAAAACTAGTATTATTACTGTTATTATCTTTATTTTGACATCCTGTCATAAATAGAATTAAAATAAAAATACTAAAATATTTCATAATACCTCCTAATATTTATTATTAATAAGAAATATATTTAAAGTTTCTAAATAATGAATATAATATTTATTTTTACTTTTAACTAATAATTTTTTATCAAAACTATCATATGAAATACTCTTTTTGCCGCCATTTTGAGCAATATTCCATTTTTCTTTAAGACTTTCAAATGGATAATAAAAATACTCACAATATTTTGCAAAATTAACAAGTAAAAATGCAATTCCCCCCTGTTTTTCAAATTGCTCCATAAAATCTATCTGATGTGGATGAATATTTTGCATTGGTAAAAAAGTTCTATTTGTTTCTTTAGCATCAAAACAAATCGGAATTCCCTGTACAACTCCCATATAATCAACAGTACTTTTTTGTTCAAAATATCCTAATGTTATTTGTCCAACATTATTAATTTTTACAGGTTTTATAGGTGTTGGTATCTTTTGTATAATTGCCAAGTTTTCTTCTCTATATACCTTATTAGTCATATTTATCATTTCTTCAAAACTACTTCCTCGTAAACCTCTAGAATTCCAATATCCCATTTTTTATCTCCCAAAAAAATAAAAGCTCAAATTTTTAAGCTTTTATATATATTTATTTATTATAGTATCATAAATTTTATCTGCATTTAAAATAACTTCTTTTAAAACATTTTCACCTTTTGATCTGTATTTAATATTAAATTCTTTATCTTTTATTAAATTTATATTTACTAATACATTTAACCAAGCTTCTTTTGCACATGCTTTTAAATTTATAGCAGAACTTGCAACATCAGTTAATGCATTTTTATTAAAATTAGATAATGATTTTTCTGTAATATTAATCGCTTCTAAAGAAGTTTCCATAATATTATATGGAACTATAGTAGCTTCTTTTAAAGCGAGCTGTACACTTTCATTTCTTAATTTTATTTCATCTAATGTATTTTTAGGCATTTTATATGCATCTGAGACTTTTTTATATGCTTTAATATCTTCAAAACAAAGATTTATAAATTTTTGCTGTAGATCATATCCTTTTTTTAAAGAAGTAGCAGCAATTTCATGACTAGACAAGTACTTATTATTATTTATAGTTAAACTTGATACCATATTATTTAAAGATATTCCTAATGCTCCTATAATTGCAGATGTAGACCCACCTCCTGGCACAGGATCCTTAGATGATAATTTTTCTAAAAATTCTTGAATAGTCATTTCACTAATGTACATTTACTTTCTCCTTTGTAGAATAACTTTATTTTAATTTTTCTTTTTTATTTATTAATATTATACCTATGCTTACTAACACTATAGATATAAAAACATTAATATTTAAATTATTTTCATGCAATATTATAAATGATAATAGTACACCAAATAGTGGTACTGAAAATTTATAAACACTAATTTTTGAAACATCATTAAATTTTAATAAAATAGACCATATTGAAAAAGCTGCAGCTGAAATAAAAGCCATATATAAAATCATTAAAAAGCCTACACTACTAAAATTAAATATTTTTCCATTAGTTCCTATTAAACCTACAATAGTAAGAACAGCTCCACCTATTGCAAGTTGATATCCAGAAATAGCAAATGGTTTTATATCTTTAGATATATTTTTTGTATATATAGATGCAAATGCACTAGCTACTGATGAAATAATAAGCAATCCTTCACCATTTAAAGAAAATGTACTTTCTTTTAAACCTTTAATATTTAAGATTATAACACCTAATAATCCAATAATTAGTCCAATAAATTTTGTTTTAGTAATTTTATCATTTTTACATAAAAAATGTGCTGCAATAACAGTAAAAAAAGTACCTAAAGATGATATTATAGAGCCACTTGTACCACTAATATGAGACATCCCTATATAAAAAAAGAAATATTGTATAGATGTTTGTAAAATACCTAAAAAACTTAATTTTCTAAATTGTCTTAAATTTATTTTTAAAGGATATTTTAAAAATACACATACTACCATTACCATAATTCCAGCTAATAAAAATCTTATCCCTGCAAATAAAATTTTTTCATAAGTATCATTTTGTCCTATATTAAAAACTCTATATCCAAGTTTTATAAATGGAAAAGCACTTCCCCATAAAAAACAACTTATAATTGATAATAAAATTACATTTTGAGGTTTTGTTAAAATACTTTTTGTATTATTTTGTAACATATAACTCTCCTGTTCTAATTTTTTCCCAAATTCATAACTTGTAATATAAATATTGTATAGAAATACTATCATAAAAGATAATTCTATTCAATATTTTAATTTTTTACTAAATATCACTTAATATTAGCTATGTATCTTTATATTATAGTAGTATTTTGTTGCAATTCATAATATTTACTGATAATATTAAATAAAAAATAAAAATAAGGAGTTGTTTTATGTATAAATTAGTAGCTGTTGACCTTGATGGTACACTTTTAACAAGTTCTAGACAATTATCAGATGAAACTATAGATGCTGTAAAATATGCAAAATCTAAAGGAGTAAAAATTGTTTTATGTACAGGTAGACCTCTTATTGGAATTAAAGATTTATTAAAGAAATTAAATTTAGAAGATCCTGGAGATTATGCAATAACATTTAATGGTGCATTAATACAAGACATATCTAAAAATGAAGCTATTTATCATGTATTTTTAGATAAAAATGATATTAAAAACATATATATTTTTTCTTTATTAAATAATTTACATATGCACTTTTATGATACAAATACTTTATATACTCCTAATACAAATATTAGCAAATGGACAATTTCTGAAGCTTTTAATTGTAATATTCCAATTCAATATACTAATATAGAAGATATTGGTGAAAATTTCTTTTGTTCAAAAGCTATGATAATTGATGACCCGGAAAAACTAGATATTAATGAAAATAAAATTAAATCTAATTTTGGAGATAATTACACAGTAATAAGAAGTTCGCCTCATTTTTATGAGATTTTAAATAAACAAACTGATAAAGCACAAGGATTAAATAAATTAGCAAACTATTTAAATTTAAAACAAGAAGAAATAATAGCAATAGGTGATCATGAAAATGATTTATCTATGATAAAATATGCTGGACTTGGTGTTGCAATGGGCAATGCTTTAGATTCAGTAAAAGAAATTGCTGATGAAATTACATTATCAAATGATGAAAATGGAGTCGCATATATTATAAAAAAATATATATAATAATTAAAGTTAATTATAAAAAGGAGGAAGTTAATGTATAAACTTATTGCTACAGATATGGATGGAACATTGTTAAATAGCCAGTCTACTATACCAGAAAAAAATATAGAGGCTATAAAACTTGCAAAAAGAAAAGGAGCAAAAGTTATATTATGTACTGGTAGACCTATAACAGGTGTAAGAGATTTTGCAAAAATATTAGGTTTAACAGACAAAGGTGATTATGCAATTACTCAAAATGGGGCTATAATTTATGATTCTTTTACAAATAAAATTATAAGTTCAAATTTACTTTCAAAAAAAGATATTTTAAATTTTTATAAATTTAGTCAAAATAATAATTTAGAATTGCATTTTTGTTATAATAATAAACTTATAACTCCTGCCAAAGAAATAAGTTTTCACACTATACAAGAAGCTTACTTATGTAACATAGCAATATCTGTTATTGATAATATAGAAGATATTTCTAATGATATATGCCCATCTAATATAACATTAGTAGTAGAAAATGAAAAAACAATTATAGATCTAATACAAGAAGCTAAAGCTTTATTTGGAAATGATTATTCTATAGTTCATAGTTCAAATAACTCTATAGAAATTTCTAATAAAAATGCAAATAAAGGTAATGCCGTTAAATATATTGCCGAGAAAATTTTTAACATAAAAAGAGAAGAAATAATAACTATAGGCGACCAAAATAATGATTTAACTATGATAGAATATGCTGGATTAGGAGTAGCAATGGGAAATGCCATAGATTCTATAAAAGAAATATCTAATGAAATTACTTTAACAAATGATGAAAGTGGATTAGCACATATTATAGAAAAATATATTTTATAATTATAAAAATAGCACTTTAGCTTTTAAAATTTTAGTGCTATTTTTATAACACTAAAATCTAATTTATTATACTTCAATTTTATAACCTACATTCCTTATAGTTTTTATTATACTTCCAGAGTCCTTTAATTTTTTTCTTAAAGTTTTTATATGCATATCTACTGTTCTACTTTCTCCACTAAATTCAAATCCCCATATAGTTTCTACTATTTTATCTCTGGAAAGAACATATCCTTTATTATTTGCTAAAAATATTAAAAGCTCAAATTCTTTATATGTAAGTATAATATCTTCATCACCTACAAGAACTTTTCTTCTATTTAAATCTATAGTTATATCTTTTATTTTTATTATATCATTTTTATCTTTTTCGCATCTTCTTAATACAGCTTTTACTCTAGATACTAATTCTAATACAGAAAATGGTTTTGTTATATAGTCGTCAGCACCTGTATCTAAAGCTTTAATTTTATCCATTTCATTACCTTTTGCTGAAACAATTATTACAGGAATTTTTTTATAATCAGAATTAATTTTTTTTAAAATTGATATACCATCTTCTCCAGGAAGCATAATATCTAAAATTATTAAACTAGGAATTTCTTTATTTAATTCATCATATAATTTATCTGCGCTATCCATTGATTTAACATTAAAACCTGAAGACGTTAAAGCATAACTTATAAGTTCTCTAATGCTATCATCGTCTTCTACAATAATTACTTCAGACATAAATAACACCACCTAAATTTGTACATAATAATTTAATATATATTTTATCATAAATTTTAATTATGTACACTTTTAAAATTTACAAATTATTTTTTTAAGTGTAAAATTTAAATATATTATATTACATTATAAAAGGAGGCAATAAATTGATAGCTTTAGTAACCGGTGCAAGTTCAGGAATAGGTAAAGATATGGCAAAAATTTTAAGTAACATGGGATATGACTTGATCTTAGTTGCTAGAAGGAAAGAACGTTTAGAAGAATTAAAATCTAAATTAAATACAAATGTAGAAATTATTTGTGCAGATCTTTCAAAAAAAGAAGAATGTATTTCTTTATATGAATTAGTTAAAGATAAAGATATAAATATTTTAATAAATAATGCAGGATTTGGAGTATATGGTCCATTTCATAAAACAGATTTAAATACAGAATTACAACTAATAAAAACTAATATCTGTGCTGTTCATATATTAACAAAATTATTTTTGAAAGATTTTAGAAATAAAAATAAGGGTTATATACTTAATGTTTCATCAATGGCAGGTATTATGCCTGGTGGTCCACTTATGGCAACTTATTATGCATCAAAAGCTTATGTATTAAATCTTACTCGCGGAATTTATCAAGAATTAAAACATGAAAATTCCAATGTATATATTGGTGCATTATGTCCAGGACCTGTAAATACAGAATTTAATAAAGTTTCTCATGCTCACTTTAATGTAAAGAGTCTTTCTAGCATGGAAGTTGCAAGATGTGGAATAAAAGGTATGTTACAAAGAAATCCTGTAATAGTACCGGGAAAAAATTCTAAGTTAATTTCAAAAATAGTTAAATTTATACCTAATAATGTACTTTTAAATGCTACATTTAAACTTCAAGAAAAAAAACAAATTTAAATTTTACTATATAAATTAATTGAAATACTTAGTAAAATAATATATTATATATACATTAATTTACGAGAAGAGGTAATAAAAATGAATCAAGTACTTGAAAATATTTTATCTAGAAGAAGTGTTAGAGATTATAAACCAGAACAAATTCCAAAAGAATCTCTTGAACAAATTTTATTAGCTGGAAGATACGCTGCTAGTGGTTGGAACAAACAACTTTGGAAATTTGTTGCTATTCAAGATAGAACAGTTTTAGATTCAGTAGATAGAGCTTTAAAACAAAGTATTCTCAATGTTGATTCAAAAGGTATTGGAGATTATTATTTAAAATCTCTACAAAGAATGGCAAAAAGTGATTATGATTTATTTTATGGAGCACCAACATTAGTTATTATTGCTGATACACCAAATAACGACGTTGCTAGAGAAGATTGTGCTTTAGCTGCAGGAAATATGATGCTTATGGCTACAGAATTAAATATCGGTAGCTGCTGGTTAAATCAATTAGTTAATTTCTCAAAAGCTCCAGAAGTAAGAGCTTTATTTAGCAAATTAGGAATACCAGAAAATTATGAAATATATTCTTCAGTAGCACTAGGATATGCTACTAGAGATTTTAAAAAAATAGCTCATAGAAAAGACGATGTTGCAACTATAATATAAAATTAATTATTTTTTATTTGTGCTACAGTTTTAACTGTAGCACTTTTTTATTTTTAAATAGTATATAAATTAAGCTATATTACTATATAAATTAATTGAAATCATAAAAAAACTAATATATACTATACATAAATATTTTATCTATATAAGGAGATTATAAATTATGAATCAAATACTTGAAAATATTCTATCTAGAAGAAGTGTTAGAGAATACAAATCAGAACAAATTTCTAAAGAATCTCTTGATCAAATTTTATTAGCTGGAAGATACGCTGCTAGCGGCAAAAATAAACAACCTTGGAAGTTTATCGCTGTACAAGATAAAAAAATTTTAAATTTAGTAGATAAAACTTTAAAACAAAGTATTCTTAATATTGATTCAGAAAATACTACAGAAGTTATTTCAAAATATTTAAATTTTTTAAAACCAAAAGCAGAAAGTTCAGATGATTTATTTCTTGGAGCACCAACTTTAATTATTATTGCTGCTCAAAAAGATAACTATACTTCTAGAGATGATTGTGCTTTAGCCGCAGGAAATATGATGCTTATGGCTACTGAGCTAAATATTGGTAGTTGTTGGTTAGGTATGTTGCCTATTTTTACAGAAGCTCCAGAAATAAGAAATATATTTGAAGCATTAGGAATACCAGAAAACTATGATATATACTCATCTTTAGCATTAGGATATCCTACTAAAGATTTCAAAAAAATAATTGATAAAAAAGACGATGTTATTGAAATAATATAATATAATATAGAATATTTTAAAATAAAAATTCTATTACAATAGATATAAAAATTAAATATAATATTTATAATCTTGCAATATTTAGTAAATTAATATATATTTATATATAATTAAATTTATTTAAATAAGGAGGTTATAAAATATGAATAAAATACTTCAAAATATTCTATCTAGAAGAAGTGTTAGAGAATATAAACTAGAACAAATTCCTAAAGAATCTCTTGATCAAATTTTATTAGCTGGAAGGTACGCTGCTAGCGGCTGGAATAATCAATCTTGGAAATTTATCGCTATTCAAGATAGAAAAACTCTAATAACTTTAAGTGATGCTTTAAAACAAAGTATTCTTAATTTTGATTCAATAGATGATGAAAATTCTCACTTACACTATTTGAAAAAAAGAGCAGAAAGTGCATATGATTTATTTTATGGAGCACCAACATTAGTTATTGTTACTGGTGATAAAGATAACTATATGTCTAGAGATGACTGTGCTTTAGCTACAGGAAATATGATGCTTATGGCTACTGAATTAAATATCGGCAGTTGTTGGTTAAATCAATTAGTTAATTTCACAGAAGCTCCAGAAATAAGAGCTTTATTTGATACATTAAAAATACCAGAAAATTATAATATATATGCATCATTAGCACTAGGATATGCTGCTAAGGATTTCAAAAAAATAATTGATAAAAAAGACGATGTTATTGAAATAATATAATATAGATATATAGTCAGTTCGTAAGCTTCCTGACGTAAATTAAAACTAGGCATATATTTAAAATCTAATTTTATTTGTGCTGCAGTTTTACTGTAGCACTTTTTTAATAATAAATAAAAATATTGGGGGAAATAAATTCAAAATATGAATACATCTACTTTAGTAAAAGTATCTCTTGTTGCTGGAATATACACAGTTGTAAGTCTTTTAATAGCACCTATATCATATGGAATAGTTCAATTTAGAATAGCTGAAATACTAAATTTATTAGCTTTTATAGATCCATATTATATTATAGGTGTAACATTAGGATGTTTTATTACTAATGTTTTAGGGCCTGTAGGTTTACCTGATATTGTATTTGGAACTACAGCAACATTTTTAGCAACTGTATGTATATATAAATCAAAAAACTTAATTATAGCTTCTCTATATCCTACTATATTTACACCAATTGTTGGTTTAGAACTATACTTATTCTTTGATAATGCGTTTTGGATAGGAACTTTAAGTATTATGTTAAGCCAATTTATAATATGTACTATTCTCGGTGTTCCACTATATAAAGTATTATTTAAAAATAAAAATTTTGTAGAAGTACTTAGAATAGATAAAAATAATAATAATATTTATAACAAAATAAAATAAAAACCTTTTATCAAATGATAAAAGGTTTTTTTTATTTAAATTTTATTCTTGTTTCTTTAGATGTCTTATTCTAGCTCTTTCGTGTTTTCTTAAAATAAAATCTTCTACTGTATTATACAATATAGGTATTACAACTAATGTAATAAATATTGATAACCCGTATCCAAACATATACGCAATAGCTAAACCACGGAATAAGGCATTTCCACCTAATGCTAAAGGTACCATACCTAATACAGAAGTCATTGTACCAAGTAATATTGGTCTAAACCTTTGATTAACAGCTTCTGCTGCAGCTTCTGATGGACTTAATCCAGATTCAATTAATTCACTAATACATTCTACAAGAATAACTGTATTATTTATAACTATACCCATAAGACTTAATAGACCTAAGATAGTAAACAAGTTGAAACCTGGTTTACAAACTACAAGTCCTATACTTGCACCAACGAATCCGAAAGGTATTGAACATAAAACCATTATAACTTTTCTCATAGAATAGTATTGCATAAATAGTAATATGAATATACCCATAAGACCAACCAATGCACCCATTGCTAATGGTCCTCCTACTTCTTCCATCTTAGATAAGTCACCACTATAGTCTACACCGATATCGTCTCCTAAACCAAGAGTTTTAATATCTTTTAAAACTTGTGATTGTAAACTTACGGCACTATATCCAACTTTAGGATAAGCAGAAATAATTATACTACGTTTTCCGTTATGTCTTGTAACACTGTGATATATTTCTTGTGTTCCTATATCTGCTACTTGTCCTATTTGATGTTTAGCACTAGTAGTAGTAGATTTAATCATTAAGTTTGATAAATCATTACTAGAATGTATATCACCTTTTAATAAAATAGGATATTCTTTATTATTTGCTCTATATACAGAAATTTTTCTTCCCATTAAAGCAATATTAATTTCATTTTGTACTTCTGCTTTAGTTAATCCGTAACCATTTAAAGTACCTTGTCTCATTTTTACATAATATGATAGAGTTTTAAATTGTCTATCACTGTAAACATTTCTTATACCTTCTGTATTATTCATTAAGTTTTCAACTTTTACAGCGGCATCATTAAGTTCATCAAAATCATCACCCATTAACCTTAATTGTATTGGTGTTGATGATTCTGGAACAACTCCTAATTGTTTTACTTCTACATATGAGTTAGATATAGATTTATCTACTACACCTTGTAAATATTCTACAAAATGAGGTATGTCTTTAAATCTATTGTTACCAGATTCTAAATCAAATCCAAGTATTATATTACCAGAATTAGTAAGATCAGCTTTTGGTAAAATACTAAAGTCATATTTAGGTATTGAACCACCTACTGAAGTTAAATAATATTTACTTTCTGGTTGTTTCATTATAACTTTTACAACGTCATTTACAGCTTTTTCTGTCTTTCTAATATCTGTTAAATCTGTAGTTGTAATACTAATATCTAATATAGATTTTTCACCTTTTGGCATAAACTCTATATTTAATGTTCCAAGTAATTTAAAAGCACCTAAAACTAAACATATTGCAATAGCAAATGTAACTATTCTATGTTTAGCTGCTAAATGATATTCAGCTAATATAACGCCTCTAAATCTATCCATGATGCTTTTTTTGCCTTCACGTTCTACAGCTTTTTTCATCATGAAGAAACATACGATAGGTGTTATAAACATAGAAACTACGAATGATGCTAACATTGTAGATATAACAATAGTTGGTAAACTAAATGTAAATAAGTAAGTTGTACCTGGCATAAAATAGAATGATATAAATATACATACTGTTGAAAGTGTTGAAACTAAAACTGGGATAGCAACTCCCTTAACACCTTCTGCACAAGCACGAATTCTATCACTATCATCTTTATCTAATTGTACCTGTATAGCATCACTAATAACAACAACGTTATCAACAACCATACCTAAGGCTATAATTAAAGCGGCTAATGATATAAATTGAACATCTATACCCATAGCTTTCATAACCAGGAACGGAACAACCATTGTTATTGGTATAGCAACGGCAACTATTGTACCATTACGTAAGCTCATACCTAATGTTATTACAACTAAAACTATTAAAATCGCTTCTATAACACTACTTGTAAAGTCCCAAATAGAAGCTTTAACGTCTGTTGATAAGTCAGCAACTGTATTTACTTTTACGTCGCTTGGTAATTTGCTCTTATATTGATCAATATATTCTAGAACTTCTTTACCTGTTGTTACAACATTAATACCGTCTGCATAATATACATCTAATAAGATAGCATTTTTACCATTATAGTTATATAATTTAGTATCTTCATCAACAGTTTTTTCAACTGTAGCAACGTCTTTTAACGTTACAACGTTTCCTGTATCAGGAGAAATACCAATAATAATATTTCTAATTTCATCTAAATCTTTAAATTTTCCTGATGTTTCAACTGGTATTTTATCAGTATTAAATTTAATTTTACCTGCTGGTAATAAGTTGTTTTGATATGGTATTAACTTAGATAATTCAGCAAGTGATACTTTTAATCTGTTTAATTTAGCAGTATCTACATCAATTTCAATTCTTTGAGAAGCTTCTCCATCTACTTCTACTTTTTTAAGACCTTCTCTTGTTCTTAAATCAGTTTTTAATTTGTCAACAATATTATAAAGTTCTTCATTACTTCTCTTGTCAGATGTAAAAGCTAATACTAAACCTGCTGTATCTCCAATATCAGATGTATATTTTAATTGAGATACGTCTGCTGGTAAAACAGTACCTTTTAAATCATTAATTTTATTACGTAAGTCATCTTTACTTTGTTTTTGTTCATCTTCTGGCATATCTAATTGGAAGAAAACTTGAACAACACTTACATTATCATACGAAAAAGATTCAACACGATCAAAGCCGTCTGCTTCCATAGCAACGTCTTCAATTTTTTTAGTTACTAGTTCTTCAACATCTTCTGCAGATGCACCTGGATAAACAGCTGAAATAACTGCAACTGGTATACTTATAACAGGATATTGTTGTTTTGGTAAAGCATTATATGTTAAAATACCTGCCACAAAAGTAAAGAATGCTAGTAAGAGTGCTATATTTCTCTTTTGTAAAACACCATAAAGAAAAAATTTCTTTTCTTTCACTTTTACTCACCTCTTATTCAGTTACAACTACATCGTTATTCTTTAAATTTTTTACTCCATCTACTATAACAATAGCACCTGGTTTTAAATTTTTTACTAATATATCAGATCCTTGTGTATCAGATAAAGAAACTTGTTTTCTTATAGCTCTTTTTACACCACCTTGTTGTTCTACACAGTAAACATAATTGATATCATCCATGTTTATTACTGCTGACATAGGAACAAATATACCTTGTCCTGTTTGAATTGGAATTTTAACGTCTACAATTGTACCTGCTGGTAAGTCCATATTTTCAGGTGTAATTTCTATATTATAAGTTCCTGTTGCATCATCAGGATACAAACTAATAGTTGTTATTTTACCTTTAAATGTAGCATTATCATGAGTTAAAATAGCTTCCATTCCATTTTTTAATTTTTTGAAGTCTTCTACAGAAACTCCTATATTAATTACAGATTTGCCTGATTTTAATACAACAACTGGTGTTCCTGCTCCAACAACTTCTCCTTCTTTTGAAGTTTTACTTAAAACATAACCATCCATTGAAGCTTTTAAAGTTGAATCACTTATGTTTTTATTGGATAATTCTAAAGCTATATTAGCTTGTTTTTCTTGTAATCTTGCTGCATCTAATTTAGTATAGGCTGTATTTAAATCGTCTTCCATTGTTTTTATAGCAACTTTTTGAGTTTCTACTTTATTTTTCATAACATCTATACTTTTCTTTTCTAATGCAATATCATTATCTCTATCTTGCTCTTTTAATTTTAATTGTTTTTCTACAGTTTCAAAAGCGTATTTTGTATCATCATAATTCTTTTTAGATGCTCCACCTGTTTTATATAAAGCAGAAATATTGTCATAATTTTCTTTTGCATTATCATAAGATAATTTTATAGTTTTAATTCCAGTATCATAAGATTCTTGAATCTTTTTTAATTTCAATTCTTCTGCATCTATACCTAATTCTGCGCTTTTTAAATTTAATTTTTCAGCTTCTATGCCTGATTTGGCTTTGTTAATTCCACTTTCTATTTGTTTTATAGAATTTTGTGCTAATAGAATATTTTGTCTTGCATTATCTGCTTGTATATTTAATTTATCAGTATCTAATTGTGCAACAACAGTACCTTCTTTTACAAATTGTCCTTTATCAACATTTAAGTTTTTTATTGTTCCACCAAGTTCAAAAGATAATTTTCTGACCTCATCTGCTGCAATATACCCTTTATAATTAATATATATAGGATAATTTTGATTTTTAGCAACTAAATATTTTACTCTTTTTACATCTGTCGTTTGTTGTGCTGCAGTCTGTTCTGTATTTTGTTTATCTTTTGAACCGCATGCTGTTAAAGACAATGTACTTATACCAAAAACAAGTCCTAAAGCAATATTCTTATAATATTTACTCTTTTTAATCAACTTAATCTCCTCCATCTAACACTTGATTTGCTATTAAACTAAATACAAACAACAATGGGGTTACAAAATTTTCCACTTGTACCGTTATGTTGATTAATTGTATTTTATTTAAATTAGTTTCTATAGCTTTATTATAAGAAATTTATCACTTAACAAATAATAATAATTTACTAGTATAAACTCCAGCAAACAAATTTTAAATTATAAATAAAATTAATTATATGAATCATGCATTTAAATACTTATTAAATTTATATACAATAACAATTATAATTTATATAATTGTTATTTTTATATAATACTAATATATTATTATTCTTTATAATTTTTTCTAAATTATCCTCAACAAAATTTAACTTATATAATAAGTAACTAATAATCATTGATAGTATTTAGTAAAACATTAAATTTAAGTATTATTTTTTTTATAATTTTTTAATAGACACGAACTTACTAAATCTACTGTATCATTTTTGACAAGTTTTTCTAAAATTTTTTTATCTATATTTAATTCTATAGAAAGTTTTTCATTTAATGTTTGAAAAGTGATAAATGAAAATATGTGTAACAAAATTTGTATTTTTACATCATCTGAAAGGCTTCCTTCTGAAAATGTAAAAAGCTCAGATGGTATTTTAAAGAAAAATCCTTTATCTTTCTTATTATCTTTTAAATACTCAACCAGCATTATTCTAAAAACATCTTTTTCTTGGATAAAAAAATCTAATAATTTTGTTACTCGATTTTCTATTATATTGTAATTACAATAATCCTCCTCACTTTTTTCTTTCTTATCTATAAGATAAGCTGACTTTTTTAAAGCTCTATCCATAAGTTCTACTAATATGCTCTCTTTACTATCAAAATAATAATATAATGCAGCTTTTGTAATCCCTACTTTATTAGCAATAAGATTCATACTAGTTGCATCATAGCCTTTTTTAGTAAATAATTGTTTTGCTGAATCTAATATAGCATCGTTTCTACTTACCCCCCCATGCACTTGCCAACCTCCTATATAACTTTTACTTACCAAACGGTTAGTAAAATAGCAATAGAATTATATTAAATTTAAATATTTTTGTCAAATTTTTTGATTTTATTCATAAATTTTTTATAAATTTAAAGTTAAAATTTTATTTATATCTTTTAAAATATTTATATTTATTAAATTATGATATAAAATTCTAATTATTTTAATCTAGTAAATTTATGCAAATAGACCTTAATGTTTAAAATTTATCAAATTTAAATGTTAATTATTTATATATTTTACAATAATGAAAATTTTAACGATAATTATTATTATATAATATTTAATTGACGCTGCTGGAATTATTTGCTATAATATTCATAAATTATAAAAAATTTGAGGAGGTTTAAAATATGTCACTAATAGAAAAGGAAGTAGCTGACTTTAAAGCACAAGCTTTTCAAATAGATAAGTTTGTGGAAGTATCAAAAGAAGATTTAAAAGGTAAATGGTCTGTTTTTGTATTTTATCCTGCAGACTTTACTTTTGTATGTCCGACAGAATTAGGCGATTTAGCTGATCAATATGAAGAATTTAAAAAAATAAATTGTGAGGTGTATTCTGTTTCTACAGATACAGAATTTGTCCATAAAGCATGGCATGATGCGTCAGATACAATTAAAAAAATAAAATATAAAATGATTGCAGATCCTACTCATCAATTATCAAAAGATTTTGAAGTTTTAATTCCTGAGGCTGGTCAAGCATTAAGAGGAAGTTTTGTTGTAAATCCAGAATGTAAAATAGTATCTTATGAAGTTAATCAATTAGGTATAGGCCGTGATGCATCCGAATTATTAAGAAAAGTTCAAGCTGCTCAATTTATTGCTGAGCATGGAGATCAAGTTTGTCCTGCTAAATGGAAACCAGGTTCAGAAACATTAAAACCAGGATTAGATTTAGTTGGAAAACTATAGGATGGTGTTTAAATATTGATTAATACATATGATTTAATCATAATTGGAGCTGGGCCCGCAGGGCTCAGTTCTGCTATATATTCAGGAAGAGCAAAATTAAATACTCTAGTATTAGATAAAGATGATATTGGCGGCCAAATAAAAATTACAAATGAAGTTGTAAATTATCCTGGTATTTTAGAAACAAGTGGTTCATTTTTAACTAAAACTATGAAACAACAAAGTATAAACTTTGGAGTAAAATTTGAAACAGTAGAAGTTCTAGATGTTGATTTTTCAGATACAATTAAAAAAGTAAAGACTAATAAAGGTGAATTTAGATCTTTAAGTATAATTATAGCAACTGGAGCAAGACCAAGAAGACTAGGATTTAAAGGCGAAACAGAATTTGCTGGTCGTGGAGTAGCTTATTGTGCTACATGTGATGGTGAATTCTTTACTGGTTTAGATGTTTTTGTTATAGGTGCTGGATTTGCAGCAGCAGAAGAAGCTATCTTTTTAACTAAATTTGCTAGACATGTTTATGTTATAGCTCGGGAACCTGAATTTACATGTTCTAAAACAATTGCTGATAAAGTATTATCTAATTCTAAAATTACAGTTCACTTTAATACAGAAATCTTGGAATTATCTGGTGCACAATCTCCAAAAAAAGCTACTTTTATTGATAATAAAACAAATAATGTTTGGGAATACAATGTAGAAGATTTAAATTCAACATTTGGAGTATTTGTTTTTGTAGGTTATGAACCAATAAGTGAAATATTTAAAAATCATATTGAACTAGACAAATTTGGATACATACCTACTAATGAAGATTTAAAAACAAATATTGAAGGAGTTTATGCTGCTGGTGATATACGGCCAAAACGTTTAAGACAATTAGTTACAGCTGTATCAGATGGAGCAATTGCTTCTACATCTATAGAAAGATATCTCATAGATAAAAAAGATGAATTAGGTATATCTTCTGAAGAAAACAATACAAGTAAAAATAATAAATCTTCATCTACAGACACTATATTTGATTTAGATTTAAAAAATCAAATTGTTGATACATTAAATATATTTGAAAATAATATCTCTATTGTATGTATATATGACGATTCTGAACAAAATGGTAGAGATACATACTCTTTTATGAAAGAATTTAGTGAAATAGTATCTAAAAAAATAACTACTAACTTCTATAAAAAGGGTGAAAATACAGAGCTTGAAAAAATAATAAATGTAAGTTTATATCCTACAATAGCTATTTTTGATAAAGATAATAAATTTACAGGAATAGAATTTCATGGTGTTCCAAGTGGACACGAATTTAATTCATTTATATTAGCTCTTTATAATGTATCTGGTCCAGGACAAAATTTAGATGAAAATATTATAACTAGAATTAAAAATTTAAATAAAAATTTAAATATAAAAATATGCGTTTCTTTATCATGCAGTATATGTCCAGATGTTGTAACAAGTATACAAAAAATGGCTTCAATAAATAATAATATTAAAGCCGAAATGATTGAACTATATAGATATCCTGAAATTAAAAGTAAATATAATATAATGAGTGTCCCAGCAATAATAATAAACGATAACGAAAATTTATTATTTGGTAAAAAAAATATTGAAGAACTATTATATTATTTTGAAAATGTTTAACATTAAAAAAATACCTATTTTAGGTATTTTTTTAATAAAAAAAGAGTATTAAATACTCTTAGAATAGTGCTCGAGACCGGAATCGAACCGGTACGATGTTTCCATCGCAGGATTTTAAGTCCTGTGCGTCTGCCAGTTCCGCCACTCGAGCAAAACATAATGGTCACTATAGGACTTGAACCTATGACATCCTGCTTGTAAGGCAGGCGCTCTCCCAACTGAGCTAAGCGACCAAACGACTCAAAAGGGGCTCGAACCCTCGACCTCTGGCGTGACAGGCCAGCGCTCTAACCAACTGAGCTATTGAGCCATTTTAAACTTAATAACTTAAAACTTTTTATTTAATATATTACTAAAAGTAATATTTAGAAAATACTGCTCGAGACCGGAATCGAACCGGTACGATGTTTCCATCGCAGGATTTTAAGTCCTGTGCGTCTGCCAGTTCCGCCACTCGAGCAAAACATAATGGTCACTATAGGACTTGAACCTATGACATCCTGCTTGTAAGGCAGGCGCTCTCCCAACTGAGCTAAGCGACCAAACGACTCAAAAGGGGCTCGAACCCTCGACCTCTGGCGTGACAGGCCAGCGCTCTAACCAACTGAGCTATTGAGCCATTTTAACTTAATGTCATAATAAGTATCTTGTTGACTTACTTGCTTTCGACTTTTATAAGTATATATTAATTATTAAAAAAAGTCAAGCATTTTTTTTGAAAATACAAAAATATACTAAATTTTATTATATTATTATTTTAAAAAATAGAGAAATCACATGTGATTTCTCTATTTTTTAAAAAACTTTTTCTATATTAAATTTTATATTATTACTATTTACTCTAAGTCGTAATATTGAAAAATCTTTGTTTATAGATCCACTACTATTAAATAAACTATCTAAATTTATATATGTTACACCATCTTCCATATAATTAGATACACTTATATTATCATCTGCTGATACAACAAATATTGTTTTTCCCATATCTACAAGATCTTTTAATGCTTCTTTAAAAATATTTTTATCTGATATATTATCAATATTTTTATTTATTATAAATACTACATTTTGTACATTAGAATTTTTTATTTCCTTATAAAAACTCCAATTATAAACAGATGTTTTAGTTAAACTTCCTTTAGAAGCATTTAAACTTATTAATGATATATTATTAAACTCCTGATACTTATACCCTTTACTTATTTTTTTAGTATTTAAATTTTCTATTCCATCTAAATAAGTATCTCCTACAAAAACCCCAACAGAAGAATTATTTTTAAATTTACTTATCCAAGAATTTTCTATATCATTAATATTATCAGGTAATTTATCTCCTGGTTTATTTGTTGTACCTACAAATGTGATATCTACCCCATTCTCTTTTGAAAAACTACTAATATCAAATAGAGGATTTTTATATTTATTAGCTTCTGGTAAATCTACATGTTTATATTCTATAGGATAAAGTCCAATTAAATCATCAAAATAAATACTACTATCTAACTTAGATTCATTAGATAAAGATGCTATATATAATTTATCTAATTTTAAAGGTTTAACAGCCTTTTCTGGTAATGGTACAATTAAATTCTTCCAGCCTGTCCAATCAATATTTCTAGATATATCAACTAAAAATTCACCTCCATTAGCGTCTATAAGTCTAGCTCTTGCCCAGTTATTACTATTATCACCATAGAGAGCAATTTTAAATCCTATAGCATTATTACCAAAAACAAATGGATTTTTAAATGTTGCATATGCAGCTTGAGTTGTTTCACTTATATCAAAACTATAAGTTAATTTTAATGCATTATTACCTTCAGAATTTTTATCAGAGTCATATGAAACATTACCTGATACACCATTTTGTGTATTTTCAAAACTTACAATATCATCACCATTAAAAGAAGTAATTGGTTTTTCTAATGATCCAACATGTACTTCTATATAAGTTGAAATATCTCCTACACTTGCTTTTATATATCCAGAGCCACTACCAGTAACTTTAAATACACTATTTTCAATAGTTCCTAACTCTTTTGGTACTACTTCATATGTTAATGTATTTATATTTTCTGTTTTACCAGTAGTACTTATTCCTTTAAAATTAAGAGTTTTTGTACCATACATTGGTAATTCTATTAATTTATCTTCTGATTTAATTTCTGCAAGATCTAAACATTCTATTTTTTTAGATTCTGTAATTCCATTGTAGTCTACATTTATATTAATTTCTCCAGTTTTACTAGGTTTAAAATTATATCCATTCCATACACCATTTTTATCATCAGAACTATATTTTATATTGTTACTTACATCTATTTTATTTAATTGATCATCTAATCCAAAAGCATAAACATCTACATCGCTTCCTAAAAATACTATATCCCTTGGATATGTATTTATATCTAATGAAGTTACATTACCTGGTTCTGCTGTATTAAAAACTCCTAATGCATTAGCAACCTTTCTTTGACTACCTTCTGAAACTTTATTTACTACTTTTACAGAATCATCATCAATTGTTTTTACTGCCATTGTAGTAGAACCACCGCCATCTAATTGCATAGCATTATATGCTCCTAAATCCGCTAATATATTGGCAAATTCTTCATGTGTAACACCTATACTAATACCTCTTCCATCTATAGCTACTAAGTATATTTTTTTACCATCTTTACTAATTCCCACTGCACTTCTAGGCTGTCTTTTACCAGGGGAAACAACATATCCTGAATTTACATACTTACCATTTTCTAATATTTTACCGGCTCCACCTATTGCAGTTTTTATAGCACTAAAATCAAAAGATGTATTTATATGAATATCTGCTTTATCACCTACTTTTACAGAATCATAAAAATATTGAGCATATGTAGCAGCAACTAATATTATATATCCATTTTCAGGTACTTCTACAGTTTCTCCACCTTTAGATATATAATCTATAACACCATCTTTAACTACAAATTTAACTAAATCAGGAAATTTAGCATCTAAATCTTTTGTACTAGTTATTGCTTGTCTATCAAAATATACTGCACTAAAGTTTCTTTGATATTTATTCATAGCACGAACTCTTATATTTTCTTGTCCATTATTTGTAAATGATATTTTAGGATAAACATAATCTATAAATGGGTTATTATCTGAATCTATTAAAAAACTTGCATATCCTTTTTCACCTTCACTAAGAGACACTATTTTACTTTCATCTACAACCATTCCCATAGATGTTACGGGTGTCATAGACATATCAAAATAATCTGCATTTATACCAGCTAAAGCACCATTATTATTAACTAAAGCACTTGTAGTTGATCTTGATCCATATGTATTAGATTGTATTGGTCCTACTTTTATATTTTTATTTGATATATCTGCCGTTATAATATGTATATTTACTAATCCTTTATCTGTTATACGCGTCTTTTTTTCGTATGTTACTCCTTTTGTTACAATGTTTTGTGGATAATTATGTTCATAAATTAATCCAGCTTTAACTTCATGTAAACTGAATTTTGTACAACTTATAAAAGTAAAAATTAGCATTTGTAACATAACATATTTAAATACTTTATTTTTTAAGTTTTTTTTCATATATTCTCCCCCCATTTATTTATATTTAAGTATAACAAAATCAGGCATAATATTCAATTTACTAAAACATTACAATATATTGAAAAATCATTTATCTTATCTTTAACAATAATTTATTTGTATTATACCCAAATTTTCCAAATTTTAAAATATTTATTTCTTTGTAAAATTCACTAAAATATCGATATCTTTACAAAAAATTTTCATTACTGTATAATTACTGTTAAATAAAATATTAAAAGGGTATGATATTAATATGTTCATTAAAATAAGAAACTTTTTTAACAAGCTGAAAATAAATATATTTATTTCATTTATACTTATTTTATTATCATCTTTTATAATTACATTTTGCATGTTTTATTTACAACCTATATCAATAAAAGATGTTTTTTTTATAGCAAAAGAATCTAATTATTTAACTATTTGGGTAAATTTACTGCCAGTACTTTTAAGTATGTTACTTCTATTTTTTATAAGTAGTAATTTAGTTTTTTCTGTAGGGACTGTTTCAATAATATGTATGATAATGGGTATTGTAAATAGAGAAAAAATTCTATTAAGAAATGATCCATTTTTACCATGGGATGTTTCATTAGGATTAGAGCTTGCAGGAATTGCTAAAAGCTTTGGTATAACTAAAATAATTTTAGTTATATTAAGTATTTTAATAGTAATTACATTATTAGTTCTAGCAATTGTACTTGTAAAAAATAATAAATTAAATAAGATAACTAGAATTGTAGGAAGTATCGTTACATTATTTATTATGTATATTTGTAATTCTAATATATATTCAAACACAAATATAAATAACTCATTGTATGTATTTGGTAATGTATATAATCAAGTAGATACATTTAATTCTAGAGGTTTTTTATATTCGTTTTTAAGTACTTATAATTTAAATAATTTTTCTAAACCAAGTGATTATTCAGATAAAGAAATTATAAATATAATAAATAATTTTAATAAAAAAGATTCAAGTAATATGAAAAAACCTAATATAGTGTTTATATTAGGAGAAGCATTTTCTGATATGGCTCTAAATGAAAATTTAAATTTTGATAATTATAGAGATCCTTTAGAAAACTTTAGAAAAATAAAAGAAGATTCTATAAGCGGTCATATTGTAGTTCCAGGTGTAGGCGGAGGTACAGCTGATACAGAATTTGATATTTTAACTGGATTAAATACAAGATACTTAAGGGGTGCACCATTTTCATATAGATTGGTAACTCATGATTTTGAATCTATACCTTCATTTTTAAAAGGATTAGGTTATGATACAGTAGCAGTTCATCCTGGATATAAGTGGTTTTATAATAGACAAAATGTCTATAAATATTTTGGAATAGATAAATTTATTAATATATCAGATTTTCCAAATGCAACTTATAAAGGTATGTATGTTAGTGAAAAAGATACTATAGATAGATTTATAGATGTATATAAAGAACATAAAAATAAATCAAATTCTCCACTATTTACATTAGGTGTTACAATACAAAATCATGGTCCATACCCTGATAAATATTTATACGATGCAAATTTAACAAAACCAAATTTTAATAGTAATTTAGATTTAACTGATGCAGAAAAAAATGCATTATCAAATTACTTTGAAGGTTTAAAAGATGCAGATATACAATTAAAAAGATTATTAGATTTTTATAATAAACAAGATGAACCAATAGTTGTTGTATATTGGGGAGATCATTTACCTGCATTTAAACAAGAAATTTATAATAAATTTTTTCCCGATACATTTGAAAAAGGTACTTATAATTCTTTAACAAGAATATATAAAACACCATTTATAATTTGGCAAAATAAAAAAGCAAGAGAAACTACAGATATATCAAAAAATTATAAAGAACTTTCTATGCCTGAAAAAAATGTTATATCATCTAGTTATTTAGGTGCATACGTTTTACAGCTTTTAAATTTTGATGGTATTTCTCCATTCTTTGATTATTTAAATAATTTAAGAACAAAATATCCTGTTGTATTTGAAGATCAAAGTTTTTATTATGACAAAACTAGTACAGCTAACGTACCAATAGAAGAAAAAAGAGATTTAAGATTATATAACTTCTGGCACTACTTTAAAATATTTAATTAAAAAAACCTATCTAAAGATAGGTTTTTTTATTCTAATAATTTTATAACAACTTTTGCATCATTACGTGCTAAAGCTTTTAATCTTAAACTCTCTTTTAATATTTCTTCTTTTACTTCTTCGTAATTTATTAGTATATTTTCTATCATACTTAATAATTTTTCTACATCCATATTAGATGTATCTATAAATGTATCTTGATTTATATACTCTATAAAAAATTTAACTTTTGGATCATACACTAAACCTATAACAGGTAGATTTGAACTTACAGAATAAATTAGTGTATGTAATCTCATAGATATAGTTAATTTAGATATACTTATTATAGAAAGTAATTTTTTAACATCATATACTTTACTTAAAAATACATGTTCTGTATTTGATTTATTTGCAATTTCTCTTAATATATTAGAATCATTTGGATGCATAGGAACATACATAGGTATTATATTATATTTCTTATTAACTTTATTTATAACATATGCCATTTTTTTGACAAAATTATCTTCGTTATACTTCCAACTTCTACAAGAAACTACAAAATAGTTCTTATTTATATCTATATTTTCTATCCTTATAATGTTATCTATTTTTGTTATATCATCTATATCTATTGCAAAAACTGGATCAACTGATAAATTAATATTTTTATTTCTTACATGTAATCTTTTAATTTCATTTAATGATTGTGGTTCTCTTAAAGATATATAATCACATATAGATAATGCATTTCTAGCTCTTGCCTCATTATATTTTTTTGTAATTGGACCAATTCCATTAGCATATATCATAAGTTTTAATCCACAAGCTTTTGCTACTTTTAACATAACTGTATAATAAATTAAAGACTGTGTACTTGTAATATCTTGTATTATACTTCCTCCACCGTTTATAAATACACGTGATCTCCTAAAATATCTTATTATTGTAAAAAAATTATATCTATTTATTGAAAAAACATTATGCTCTTGCATTGTATCTTTAGGTTTTCTTGATAATACTAAAATTTTAATATCTTCTTTTTCTTTTCTAATACTATCTATAACAGCTTTTAATAAAGCATCATCACCGCTGTTGTTAAAACCATAATATCCAGATAAAACAACATCAAATAATTTATTCGCATCTTTTTGTTTTTTCAATATATCTTTATAAATTTCTATATGTCTATTTTTCATGCTTTCTTTAGAAAAATTTGATTTTGCAAAATTATATAAGTTATTACCTAAAACTTCTCTTAAATTTTTATCTTCTATAAGTTTTAAAATTTTTCTAGAAAGTTCTCTATAATCTCCAGACTTTACTAATAATCCAGTTTCTCCTTCTATTATTAAATCAGATATACCTCCAACATTTGTACTAACAGTAGCTTTTTTTAATCTAGCTCCCTCTAATAAAACATATGGAAAGCTTTCGCTGTAAGAACTTAAAACATTTATATCTATAATATTTATAAAACTATATATATCTTCTATGAAACCAATAAAAAATACATTTTTATTTATTCCTAATTTTTTAGTTTGTTGAACTAAATTATTTTTTTCTATACCTTCTCCAGCTAATAAAAATATAACATCTTTTCTAGTTTTTAGTATTTGAGCTGCTGCATTTATAAAAACTTCATGTCCTTTTACATAATCAAATCTTCCTATTATACCTATAATTGTTTTATCTTCTACTAATAGTTTATGTTTTTTTATAAATTCATCCTTAGGTAATATATTTAATTCTTTTTCAAAATCTATAGTATTATAAACTGTATAAATTAAATTTTCTTTAAAGCCTCTTTCTATAAGCATATTTTTAAAATTTTCAGATACAGCTATATAATAATCTATAAATTTTAATGCTATTGTATTAAGCCATGTATATATATATTTTTTATATAAATTTTCTGTAAAATCTAATTTATAATCACTGTGTATTGTTGTAACTATAGGTGTACTTATAAATAATTTTAAAAACATAGCTATAAAATTAGCTCTAGCACCGTGTGCATGAATTAGATTATATCTTTCAGAACGTATTAGTTTTACTAATTTTTTTATTACAGATAAGTCATTTCTATATCTTTGTTTAATAAGTTCAGAATCTATCGGCATATTTTGTATTTCTTGATAGAACACACCATTAGTAAAACAAACAACTTTTATATCTATTTCTTCTTTAAGAGCCGAAAGAAGCGTAAAAACATGAGTTTTTGCGCCACCTTTGTCTCCACCGCTTATTAAATGAAGTACTTTCATTGTTTTAAACCTCTATTAATTTTAATAATAGCCCATGTTAATCCCATACACATCCAAAATGTTAACATATCTCTTGGATAAAACCAAACATGCTCTACCATTCCAACCATTACAAATGTAACTATAGATGTTGCTCCTGCAGCAGAAAAATATTTTACTTCTTCATTGTTAGAATTTATAAAAGTTGATATTGCACTAGTAAATGATTTTAATAAATATGCTAACATAGCAATAAATCCACCTATACCTACTTCTACTAATGTATTAATAAGAACATTATGTGCATGCATTGCATTACCTGCGCTTTGATGTGCATGAGCTCTATATATTAATGTAAATGCACTTGGTCCTATTCCAATACCAGATGCCCAATAATTTTTTATAACTCTAGCTACGCCTTCCCAAATCATAAGACGATATGAGCTTGAACTATCTTTACCTATAGTAGAAAAACGCATTATAATTGTATCAGGTATAAAAGGTATGCATAATATACCTAAAACTAATATAATAGGAATATATCTTGGTTTTACAATTAAAATATAAACAAATGCTCCGCCAATTAAAGCTAAGTATGCTCCCCTTGAAAAAGTTAATACTAATGCTATAAAACATGGTATAAATAATATAGTTAATAAAATTTTCTTGAGCTCATTTTTAGTTGCTAATATATAAGAAACACAAAATGGCATAAACATAATTAAATATTCTGCATAATTATTAGCATTAGACATTGTAGAAAATAATCTGCCCGGTAATCCTCCATTTGTTTTTAAGTCTATAAAATCAGCTCTTATTTCTATACCAGTAAATTTTTGATAAAACCCATAAATAGCAGTTAGAAATAATCCTAAAAATATAAATAATACTAATTTTTTATATTCTTCTAATGTTGTAAATGTATTTGTTATTAATATAGTAAAAATTATACAAGAAAATAATAGACTTACAACTTTTATACTATTAGCTCCTCCCCAGCCTGTAAATAAACTTATTATACAAAATAAAACATACATAACTAAACTTGGAGCTATATAATCTAGATCTATTCCTTTTCTTTTATTACTAAAATATTGTACTGTAAAAACAAATAAATATAGCATGCTACCTAACATTATAAACATGTTATTCCATATTTCATGGGGTGTTATCGCTGATAATAGTGCAAATATACCTAAAGATACATTTATATTATAAAATGTAAATAATGCAAAAAATAATCCAAGACACATTACAAGAGCAAGCTTTAAAGATATAAAATAAGTTGTTAATCCAATCAACATCCCAAAAATAATAAAAATTATCTTTAAAATATTATTTTCCTTTGTAAATATCATTTTAACCCCCTTGTATTTACTTAAAAAGCCATGTAATAACTTTACTAGGAATACAATTATTTATTAATTTTACTAATGAATCTGAATTTATAAATGTTATAACTAAAGATATTAAAGATAAAATTAAATTTAATAATATACTCTTAGTACTATGATTTCCTAAAATAACTATAATAGTTCTTATTAAAAAAAACCCAAACATAGATGCAAAAAAAACTTGTATAAAAATGCCATAATTTTTTAGAGGTTTTATAAACTTTTCAAAAAGTTTATAATTTACACTATCAGTATTTTTAATAGAAATTTTACTATAAATAGTTTTAAAAAATTTAACTACTTTTTTACAAACAGCAAATATAAAACCTATAATAATACTACCTTTAGCAAAGTTATTATTATATCCTTCTTTTAATTTTCTATAAATATTACCTATAATACAACTATCTAAAGCTTTATTAGAAATTTTATTTATAGCAAAATATATAAAACTTTTTTCGTACATATTGTTTAAATATCTAAGTATTCTTAATAATAGGTTTATAAAAAAACTATTTTTTATCATTATTCACCGCTCTTTTCTTCTATACCAGAAATTCTTACATTAAGAATAGCTTTACCAGCTCTAATATTTAAACTATGTCCTACGCTATATTTATTTCCATTTACTAAAAATCCATAGTCAAATTTTTGTCCTTTTAAATTAGATGTTATTTCTATAGAATTGTGATTTTCCTTTCCACTTGCAACTAATATACCATTAGAATTAGGACTAAAACTTATACTATCTCCACTTTTTATATCTATTATTTGACCTAAATCAAGTTCTTTATCAGCATCTAATACTTTATCTCCTACTTTAATGCTATCTGTAACAAAGCTATCTATATCTGTTGCATAAAATTTTACGGTAAATGCTGATTCTGTTGAACCAGTTATTCCTATATCTTTATGCATTTTTGAATATATAAAAAAACAAACTCCTATAAAAATTAAGATGATTAAAATATCTATAATATTTATTTTAACTCCTGATTTTTCTTTTCCAATTGTCATTTTACTTTCCTTTCTTTTGTTATAATTTTTTAATTAAATTCTATATCTGAAATTTTTAAAAATACTTTGGCTTCTCCAGCCCATAATATAATTTCTTGTCCAACTAAATAAGTATGTCCACTTATAAGAACTGCATCATTGTAATTATAAGCTTTAAGCTTAGTAGTAAATTCAACAGAAGATAAACCATCCATACTACTTTTTTTATTTATTCCATTTTTATCAGGATTAAAGTCTACACTTTTATCTTTCTTTACAGATGATATTTCTCCCAAATATACATCAGTTGCATCTTGTGTAACTTTGGCACCTGGCTTTAATTTTGCTACAGTAAAATTTTGTAGTGCAGGAGAATAAAATTTTATAGTCACATCTTGCATTTCACTAGAAATACCTGATTTATATCCTATTCTTAAAATTCCAAATAAAATTATTAAAATAATAGAACAGATTATAAATAAGTCTACTATACTTATTTTTTTTAATATTCTACCATACTTATCTATCATTTTTTCCTCCTTTCAATAGAATTTAAGTATAAATCATATGTTTTATCAAAGTTTTTTGATTTATCAAAATTAATTTTAACGGCTTCTCTAGAATTTTTGCAAAAATTATAATATACTTCTTTTTCATTTAGCATAGTATTCATAGCATTTGCCATTGCACTAATATCATTATAATTTACAACTAAACCACAATTTGTTCTATCATTTATAATATCTATATTACCACCTACATTTGTAACAATTGCTGGTATACCTCTGCTTAAAGCTTCTATAATAGCAAAACTTAACGCTTCTGAACTAGATGAATTTATAAAAACATTACTTTCATCTAAAATATTTTTTGTGTCTATTCGATAACCAGTAAAAATAACTTTATTTTCTAAATTGTTTTGATTAACAAAATTTTTTGATTCTTCTAATAAAATTCCATCTCCCACAAATATTACTCTAAAAGGGATATTAGTTATATTACTTAAATATTTAATAGATTTTAATAAAAACATATTTCCTTTTTCTTCTGAAAAACGTGTAAGTGTTACAAAGACAAATTCTTCTTTTGAAATAGAAAATTCATTTCTTATGTATGGTTTTGCTTTTATTAATTTTTCATCAAAATCTACTCCATTAAAAATAACTTTTATTTTATTAGAAGGATAATTATTTTTTATAAGTAATTGTTTTACACTATTACAAACTGCAATAATATATGAATTTTGTTTTATTAATATTTTATTAGTAAATTTCCAAAAACAATTATTATTTAAATTTATATGAGATGTATATATAATCTTTATTTTTGCTCCTAATAATTTTGAAAAAATAGCAATGTAATTTTCTCTAGCAAACTGGGTATGAATAATATTTATATTATTTTCAATACATATATTTTTTAATTTTATTGCAGAAAATATATCAAAAGGATTTTTCATATTTAATTTTATAGTTTTTACACCTAAATTTTTAACTTGTTCAACAAGTAATCCTTTTTCATTATATACTAAAATTACATTATCATTTTTATGAATAAGACTTTCCATTAAATCTTTTACATATTTTTCAGAACCTCCTTGACCAGCGAAATTTATTAAAAATAAGATATTCAATTTCAATCAATCCTTTTTTTATCTTTTACAAATATAGTGTAAACTAAGTTTATTTTTAAAATGATAGCCATAATAAAATAAATTATAACACCTACTATAGAAGGAACAAAAGTTTTAAATATTCTAGTTAATATTTTACTATTTAAAATATTTATATCAGATATAATAAGCATTACAAAATAAACAAATATAAGCATTATAAATGTTGCAAATAAACTTTTAAAAATTAATATAAATAAATTCTTATCTATAAATTTAATTCTTCTATTTATAATTATACAAAGACCTAAAGCTCCTATAAAACTAGCTATAGAATAAGCTAATGGCATACTATAAGTTCCTAATTTAATTACCTTTAAAAAGAATGTACTTAAAATAATATTAGAAATCATTATTATAAATCCAAAGAGAGCAGGAATTTTAGTATCTTGTTGTGAATAAAAAGCTTTATCTAAAATTTCTTTAATACCTATTCCTACAATTCCAAATGCATATAAACCTAACATATTTGATGATATAATAGCACTTTCTAAAGAAAAATCTCCCCATTTAGCTAATAAATTTATTATATCTAATCTTAATATAATAAATCCAGCTGTTGCAGGTATAAGTAAAAATATAACAGTTGATATTATATTATATAAAATATTTTTAAATTCTTCTTTATTATTTAGAGCCCATAACTTTGTTAAATTAGGAAAATATACTCCAGTTATAGAATATATTACTGATAATATTGACACTAAAATTAAATTTTGTACATATGACATAATTGTAACAGTATCAAATTTAGTAGCTAATGTTGAATTAAACCACATATTTATTTGATAAGAAGACACGCTAATTAATACAGGTAAAATAAGTTTCCCTGCATTTATAATATTCTTATTTTTTAAATCAATAGAAAATTTATATCTGTAACCTGTTTTCCTTATAAAGGGTATTAATATTGCAACTTGTAATGCAAGTCCTAATACTGTACTAAATAATAATCCTTTAACACCAAATCTTTTGCCTAATAATAAAATATATAAAATTATAGTAATACTAGATGGCACTGTTACAAAAGCAGGAACTCTAAAGTTACCATTAGATTGTAAAACCCCTTGAAATATATAATTTAATCCATAAAAAAACATAACTGGCATCAATACTCTTAATGCAAAAATTAAAAATTGCCGATTTTCAGGTATATACCTATATCCTGTTAAATTTGCAATAAAAGGTGATGCAATCCAACCTATAATAATTAAAAAAATTATTAGAAAACATGATATTGATATAATATCATTTAAAAATTTATTAGACTCTTCATGCTCTTCTTTAGCAAGTAAAGAAGAATATACTGGTATTACAACCATAGTAAGTGATGTACCTATACAATTAAATATTAAATTTGGTATATTTAAAGCATAAGAATACATATTCAAAAAAGAATTTTGAGGTCCAAAAAAGGACATATAAAGTTGTACACCAACTAGAGATAAAAGTCTAGCAAATAAAGTTATAACTGTAACAGAAAAAATCATTTTACCATATGCTTTCATATTTATACTCCTAAAATATTTTATAGCAAAAACCAACATTAGTATAACAAACATGTTTTTTTTTTACAACCGGATTTAATTGTTTTAAAATAATAAAAAAGTAAGAAAAATAAAAAACCAATCTTTAACTAAAATTAGTTTTAATTAAAAATTGGTTTTTTATTTTTATATTTTTTCTATACTATTCATAATAATTGTTGAATTATTATCTACTGATTTAACTAATTTTTTTAAATCTTTTACTTTTTTACCTGGTACTGTACAATAAATAATACTTTGGTCTTCTTTTTTATGATCTGATCCTGCTTGAACATATAATGTACTTGGATTTATAGTTTCTAATATTTTATTAAATATATCTTTATAATTTTCTGAAATTATAGATATATGTTTTTCGCCACCTTTATGGTGTGATAAAGCATTAATAGTTCTATTAATACAAAATGATGATATAAGAGAATATAAAGTTGTTTGTATTCCAAAAACTAATAATCCTAATATAATTATTGTACCATCTAATACAAATAAAATATTAGCATACTTAACATTTTTAAATACAATATTTAGTAAACTTGCCGCTAAAACTGTACCTCCATTTGTTGCATATCCAGAAGTAACAAATACTACTCCTAATCCAGATAATACTCCACCAAATATAGCACATAAAATTAAATCTACATTTATATGAGGTATATTTTTAGTTAATTGTAATAAAACTGTTAATCCTATTATAGCTATGATTGTTCTTGCTACAAATCGTTTTCCTTTAAGTAAATAACCTATTATAATAAGAGGTACATTTAATCCAAAATTTGTGTATGCAACTGGAATCGCAAATCCTAGATATCTTTTTGAAACAGATTCTACTACTATACCTAATCCTGTTAACCCACCTGAAACTAACGAATTAGGTTTAAGAAATATATTAACTGACAATGCTACTAAAAGAGATCCAAATAATATCTTAGCATAATCTATAATTTGGTATTTGACTGAACTTTCATTCATATTTATTTTCTCCTAACTAACTGATCATTTTTATAAACTTTAAATTTATTTCCTATTACTTTTATTATAAATAAAGGTAATACTTTCATTCTAAAAATTCTAACTGGTTGACATATAAGCCTATAAAACCACTCTAATCCAAATTTTATAAATATTTTAGGAGCCCTTTTTACTTCACCACCGATGACATCTATTGTTCCACCAATAGCCATGCTAAGCTTTACATCTAAGTTATTTTTATTATTGTATATCCATTTTTCTTGTTTAGGAAACCCTAGACCTACTAATAATAAATCTGGCTTTAAATTATTTATTTCATTTATTATTTTAGTTTCATCATCTGCTGAAAAATATCCACTATGAACACCTATAACTTTTACATTTTTATATGTGTTTTCTATGTTTTTTTTAGCATTATTTGCTATATTTGTCTTAGTTCCAAAAATATATACAGTTATAATTTTTTGAGTATTTTTTAATATAGATAAAACTAAGTCACATCCTGCAACTCGTTCTTTTAATTTTACTTCATTAAATTTTGAAGCTAAAACAACACCTATTCCATCAGGTATTGTAAAATCTGCATTCTTTAATATATGCATAAACTCTTGATCTTCTTGAGCTCTCATAACCATTTCTGGATTTGGTGTTACTATTATTTTATTTTCTCTACAATCGCCATATAAGATTTCTAATGATTTTTCTAAAGCCTCATTATTACTTATTACATCTATAGGCACATTTAAAACTTCTGTTTTCATATCATACACACCTATTTTATAGTATAATTACCTTTTACAATAAACCAAGCATCTTGTGTGGCTAAAATTCCTCGTCCATCATCTCTAGGTACTATTATTAAATTATTTTTTAAAATATCTTTACCATTTAAAAGTTCTTTACCAGTTGTTACATTAATTACTCCATCTGCAACTTCTGTATAAGAAATACCTTTACCACTTCTTAAAATTAATTCTGCTCCACCTTCACCTATAAGTATTTGTCCAGCTTTTAAAAATACAGGTTCAAACTTATTAGAATCATCTATTACAGGATTATCATTAGTAGTATCTGTAGTATTTTTATTATTTCCTAAACTATCTTTAACTAATTTTACTATCTTTTGTAATAATTCATCAGAAATTTTATCATTGATTGTATTATTATTGCCACTTACATTTACATTGTTTTTAATAGATTTTAATATATTATCAACATAACTCTTAGTAACTAAGGGGTCTTGTTCTGTGCCAGCACTAGTTGATGCAAATACACAAGTATTAAATGCAAAGATAATATACAATCCACAAATAATTGATATAAATAAAGTTTTTTTACTCCTACGCATAATGCCCCCCGATACTTATTATATTTGTATTATATCAAAATAAGGATTCTTTTGCAATTATGAAGACAATTTTAACTATTTTTACTAAAAAAATACTTTAACATAAAATGTTAAAGTATTTTTAAATTTATTCTTCAGAATTTTCTTCTTCACATTCGTCTTGAAATAAAGAATAAAAAACTTCAGAAACTTTTGCAAACTCTTCATCAGATTCTATTAAATCTAAAGAAACTTCCCCATCATTTTCTGTATATCTATAAATAAGTACTTCATCATCACCAATAGGTAATAAAGTAATATACTCTTTATCATCAACATCAAATGTTCCTAAAATATCACATTCTACATTTGTATTGTCTTCTAAAGTGATAGTTACTGTTTGTATTTCTTCTTCAATATTATGGTGACATCCACAACCGCAATGAGAAGCTTTGTATTCATCTCCACAGCCACATCCCATTTTTTTCACGCTCCTTATAATCTTTTAATAAAAATTTGAATATTATTATATCATATTTTTTAAATTAATTATATTTATTATTTTATACTTTTTTTGATATTTTTGTTTTTAATTTTACCAAAATAAATTTCCTTTTCCTGTATATTTATTTTTAATTTTCTTTCATGTTGTTTTATTAATTTAATTTCTTTAGATAACGCTATATTTATACAAAATCCCTTTTTATTCATTCTTCCCGTTCTTCCAGAACGATGTATATATATTTCTGTATCTTCTGGTATATCAAAATTAACTACATATTCTAAATTTTCTATATCTAACCCTCTAGATGAAATATCTGAAGTAACTAAAAAAACATGATTACTGTTTCTAAAATTATTTAAAGCATTTCTTCTATCTTTTGAATACATATTACCATTTAATGATATTGATTTTATACCATGATAATTTAATTTTTCAGTTATAATTTCTACAGTATTAGCATTATTAACAAAGACTATTCCTTTTTTTATTTTTAATGAATTATATATTTTCTTTAATAATTCAAATTTCTTCTTAAAATCAGCTATAAAAAACATATGTTCTATATTTGTAGGTAATACATCTTCACTATTTTCTAATTTTATTATTTGAGGGTTATTCATAATTTCTTTTGCAATTAGAATATATTTGTCTGGAATAGTTGCAGATGTAAAAATCAATTGTCTTTCCTTAAGTGTAGTTTTTATAATACTATTTACTAAGTCTATATTATTACTATCTAACATTCTATCTGCTTCATCTACAACTATACTTTTAATATAGTAAGGCTTTATTTTTTTTAATTTTATTAATTCTAAAATTCTCCCAGAAGTACCTACTATTATTTTAGGCTTATTTTTTAAAACATCTATTTGTTTTTTTATATTTGAACCACCTACAAGTAAAGCTACATTATAATCTAAATTACAATTTTCATCTATCATTTTTGCTTGTTTATATATTTGACTTGCTAATTCTTGAGTAGGCGATAAAATCATCACTTGTGGTTTATTTAAATTTACATCTATTTTTTTAAAAATAGGTAATAGATATGCTAATGTTTTACCAGAACCTGTTTTAGAAGTAAATATACAATCTTTATTATCTAATATAATTGGTATTACAATTTCTTGTATTTTAGTAGGAATAGTAATACCGTTCTTTTCTAATCCTATAGAATAATTATTATCTATAAGTAAATTAAAATTTTTATCCATAAATTTCTCCTTGAATACTATATATATTAAATATAAATAGTTAAAATGTTTGTTTATTCTACAGTATCATAGTTTTTAAAATATTCTAAAATGCCAGTATAAATAGCCCAAGCTATTCTATCTTGATATTCATCTTGAAGCAATAAATTTTTTTCTTCATAATTTGTTAAAAATCCACATTCTACAATAACTGCAGGTATAATTGTTTGTCTTAAAACATAATAATTTTTATTAGGTTTTGCAATTCTTGTACTGTCTGGCTGAACAAATTCATTTAACTTTAATTGAATAAAATCTGCAAGTAATTTACTGTGATCAGAATTATCAAAATAAAAAACTTGAGCTCCTTTTACACTTTCTTTTGTAAATGAATTTTGATGTATACTAACAAAAATATCTGACTGAGTATCATTAGCTATTTCTTTTCTTCCTCTCATATCTTGTGATTTTTTATCACCTAATGCAGTATCATCTACTCTAGTCATTAATACGTATGCATCTGCTTGTTCTAAATAACTCTGTACTTTTCCAGCAATAGCTAAATTTATATCTTTTTCTAATATATTATCTGTACCTACTTTTCCTGGGTCCCATCCACCATGTCCAGGGTCTATAGAAATAACTTTTTTTGATAAAGGCATAGAAAATGTAGTAACTACATTATTGTCTCTTCTCTGATATGAACTAAAAATGCCAACTGATAAAATACATATGTAAATTGCTATTAAAATTCTTTCTCTATAAATACTTATAAATTTCATATTTTATACCCCCAAATATGTATAAATACAAACCTCTTATAAAGATTGTATTCTAGTATAATTAAGTTTATACTTTTAGAATAAAACATAAATTTATTTATATTTATAAATAATAATTACAATTATAAAAAACTTTCATAAATATGAAAGTTTTAATGATTGGTAAATTTAATATCTTCTAATATATTTTTTACTTTTATTTTTCTCTAATACATGTTCCCAAAAATTATGAACAAATATAGCTATTATTGTACCTAAAATCATTCCTCCAAGAACATCTGTTGGAAAATGCACCCCAAAATATAATCTTGAAAAACCTATTAAAAATGCGACAATTAAAGATATAATTCCTAATCTTTTATTATAAAGTAAAATACTAACTGCTGCTTCAAATGAAGCTAAAGTATGTCCTGATGGAAATGAATAACCAGAAGGTTTCTTTATAAATTGAACTATTAATGTATTATCAACATTAAATGGCCTATTTCTAGCTACTAAATGTTTTAAAATTCCATTACCTAATATCACTCCACAAATTAAAGAAATAAAAACACAAATTCCTATTTTTCGTGTCTTTTTAAAATAAAAAAGAATAATAGCAACGACAAACCATATCATACCTTTATTGCCTATTGTAGTAAAAAACCCCATAATGTAATCCATAAATTTACATTGAAAAAGAGATTGTATAGAATGTAAAATATTTAACTCAACTGATTGCATTGTAATATTCTCCCTTTACTTTTTAATATTAATTTATTATATGTTTTTTTTTTCTATTCTTCAACAAAAATATATAATAAATATATAATTATAAGATATTCAATGTATAAATTTTATGCTAACATTTTAATTTATTAAATCTATAATATATTTTTATAATTAATTATCTACAAATATTTTACATAATTCTGAGCCTACAATTGATATTAGAGAAAATGCTAAGGACATAATAATTTTTTCTATATTTAATGGAACTGTACTAAATATAATATTTAATATTGGAATATAAAGTGTTAAAATAAAAATAAAAATAGATATAAATATACATTTATTTAAATATTTATTTTCAAATAATTCTTTTTTTAGACCAATATACTTTTCCGTTCTTAAAGAATACGACATAAATAATTCACTAATAACTAATGTTGAAAAACATATTGTTACTGCATCATTTACAGTATACATATTATAAGAAAATATAAATGAGCCTATAACAGATATTGTTATAAAAATACTTCTAAATAAAACAAGAAATTTTAATTTTCCTTCCATAATAGAACTATCTTTACTTCTAGGTTTACGGTCCATAATACCATCTTCTTTTTTTTCCATAGCTATTGCAAATGCAGGAAATGCATCTGTCAATAAATTTATAAATAATAATTGAGTAGCTACTAATGATCCTGGAAAATCAAATAGTACCATTATTAATATTATAAAAATTTCTGCTATATTAGATGATAATAAATATGAATTTACTTTTATTATATTACTATATATAATTCTTCCTTGTTCTACGGCTTTAACTATACTAATAAAATTATCATCTGTTAAAATCATATCTGAAGCTTCCTTAGAAACATCTGTTCCTGTAATCCCCATAGCTATACCAATATCAGCTTTTTTTAATGCAGGTGCGTCATTTACACCATCACCAGTCATAGCTACAATATTTCCATTATCTTTTATTGCTTTTACAAGTCTAACTTTATGTTCTGGTGAAACTCTAGCAAATACATTTATACTTTTAACTTTTTCACATAATTTTTGATCACTGCATTCATCTATTTCTTTTCCTTCTAATGATTCATTTTCTTTTGAAATTATTCCTAAATTTTTTGCTATTACACTTGCAGTAATTTTATTATCTCCAGTTATCATTTTTACAGTTATGCCTGCTTTTTTACATTCTGATATAGCCTCTTTAACTCCTTCTCTTGGTGGATCTATCATGCATATAAGACCTAAAAATATTAAATCTTTTTCTTCATTACATATTAAATCTTCACTATTAAAATTTCTAAAAGCAATACCTAAAACTCTTAAAGCTTCTGATGCAAATTGGGAATCTTTTTTTAGTATTTTATTTTTTATTTCATCTGTTAAATCAATATATTTTCCATCAATATATACTTTATTACAACGTGATAAAAGTTCAAAAGGTGCTCCTTTTGTATACATAATAATATGATCATCTTTTTTATGATAAGTAGACATTAATTTTCTTTCTGAATCAAAAGGTATTTCTCTAATTCTAGGATACTTTTTATTTAAATCATTTTTATCAAAAGAAAATTTTTTACCTAAAACTAACATAGCTCCTTCTGTCGGATCACCTATTATTTTCTCTTCTTTAAAATCATATATAGAATCATTACAAAGAACAGCACCTTCTATAATAAGATATATATTTTTACTGATGAAATCTGTATTATCTTTTAAATATATATTTCCTTTAGAACTATATCCACTTCCTGTAACAGTATATTCATTATTTAAATCATACAATTTTACTATTGTCATTTTGTTTTGTGTTAAAGTACCTGTTTTATCAGAGCATATTACATTAGTACTACCTAAAGTTTCTACTGCGCTAAGTCTTTTAACAATTACATTATATTTAACCATTCTTTGTACGCCTATAGCTAAAATAATTGTTACAACTATAGCTATGCCTTCTGGTATTGCAGCAACTGCTAATGTTACAGACATCATAAATATATTTAGAATATCCATTCCTTTTAATACGCCTATAAAAAAGATTAAAATACATATTAAAATACAAGCTATGCCAAGCTTTTTTGCTAGATCATCTAATTTTTCTTGTAAAGGGGTTTTTTCTTCTTCATCATTAGTTAAAAGTGTTGCTATATTTCCTATTTGAGTTTCCATTCCTGTAGAATATACAACTCCAATTCCTCTACCATAAGTCACTACTGTACCCATATATGCACAGTTTATTCTATCTGCTAATTCTGTATTATTATCTAATATTTTAGTGGAATCTTTATTTATAGATATAGATTCACCCGTTAATGAAGACTCATCTATTTTTAAATTTATACTTTCTATAAGTCTTAAATCTGCAGGTATATAATCTCCAGTATCTAAAATAACAATATCACCTGGGACTAATTCATTAGAATTTATTTTTTCTATATGATTATTACGTTTTACTTTTGTTTTGGGAGATGTCATTTCTTTTAGAAGATTTAAAGCATTATTTGCTTTACTCTCATGATTTATACTGATGATAATATTAAGAATTACTATACAAATTATTATAATTCCATCTAAAAATTCACCAGTAAAAATTATAGATATAATTGCTGCTATTATTAATATTATTACTAAAAAATCATTAAACTGTTCTAAAACCATTTTTAGCTTTGACTTGCCTTTTGATTCTTTTAATTTATTTTCTCCATATTTTTCAATTCTCAGCTTATATTCATAATCTGTAAGACCCGTTATTTTATTGGTTTTTAAATCAATAATAGTTTCCTCTACACTTTTCGAATAATAATTTTTCAATTAAAACTTCCCCCTTAGGATTTAATATCTTATGTTAAATTATTATTACATTAGTTTATTTTAAAAAGGCATTTTTATTTATCTAAAATTTTAATGCCTGTTTTATATAACCCTTTTAAAATAGGATATATTTCTCCATTTTCTAAAATTTCTATAAATCCATAACTAGCTACTCTTATACCTCTTGGTAATGAAAGACTTCCGGGATTTAAAAATAATATACCTTCTTTATAAAATAGTTCTGGATAATGCGTATGACCAAATAAACATATATTTACATTTAATGATTTTGAAAATTCTATTATATCTAAATAATCAAATTTAACATCATGTTTATGTCCATGACAAATATATATTTTTACTCCATTTATATCTAATATATCATATTCTTTTTCTGAAGAAGTAAAATCACAATTTCCACAGACTGAAAAAATTTCTTTATCTGGACATAAATTTTTTATATGATTTACATCACTAACACAATCTCCTAAGTGAATAATTTTATCAAAATTTCCATTTTCATAATCTAATACAGTATCTAAATTTTTTAGTATCATATGTGTATCACTTAAAACTAGAATTTTCATTATATCCTCCTAAATAAATTTATAACTTTTTAATTTATCTTTCATTTTTAACAATGCTTTATATCTATGACTAATTTTAGATTTTTCTTCTTTTGAAATTTGAGCTAAATTTTTATCTATACTTTCTAAATAGAAAATAGGGTCATATCCAAAACCATTTTCTCCTTTTGCTTCTAAAGAAATATATCCTTCTAATGTATCTTTAACACAAAAGCTATCACCACTTGGAAAATAACAAGCTATACAACATACAAATCTAGCTGTACGATTATTCCAATCTACATCTTTTAGCATTTCTAATATTTTTCTATTTTTTATATTATATGGTGTATCCTCTCCTAAAAATCTTGAAGAATATATTCCTGGTTTTTTATCTAAAAAATCTATTTCTAATCCTGAATCATCTGCTAATACAATTTTATTTGTTAATTTGCATATTTCCTTAGCTTTTTTTAAAGCATTTTCTTCATATGTTTGTCCATCTTCTTCTATATTTACATTTAAATTTAAATCATCTAAAGAAAATACTTTATACTCTGTATCCTTCATTATTTCTTTTATTTCTTTTAATTTTCCCTTATTACTTGTTCCAACAACTATATCCAAATCATTAACCTCCTAAAAATCCCCTTTAATTAAAAGGGGATTTTTTGTATTAAATATTTTAATAATCTACCTCTATAATTCCATAAGAATTATTATTCCTTTTATATACTACATTTACTTCTTCTGATTCAGAATTCCTAAATACAAAAAAATTATGGTTTGTAAGCTCCATTTCCATTACTGCTTCTTCTACATCCATTGGTTTTATATCAAATCTTTTAATTTTTTTAATTTCTATTTTATCTTTTTCATCTGAATTTAAATCTAAATCTTCTTCTGAAAATGAAGTTATAAATTCTTCTTTAAAAGAATTATCTTTTTTTACTTTACTTCTTAATCTTCCTTTATATTTTTGTATTTGCTTTTCTAATATATCAGCAACATTATCTATTGCTGCATACATATCAATATCTACAGATTCTCCCCTTAAAATACGTTTTTTTAGTGGTATTGTAACTTCTACCTTGTTATCTAATTTTACTACTTTATAGGTAACTGTAACCTGTGTATCATCTGGAATAAACTTTTCTAGTTTTGATAATTTTTGAATTGTTATTTGTTTAATTGCATCAGATACAACTGTATCTTTCCCTATGAATGAATAACGCATTATAATCACTCCTTCATGTGCATTTTTAATAACTATTATAATAATTATACCAAATTTATCAAATTTATTCTACTAATTATAATTAGTTATATTTTATATTAATTTATATAAAAATTTATATAATTTATAATTAATTATTTTTTAAAATAACAAATATTATACAACTTTTATGTATAAATTTAAAAAAGATAAGAAATTTCAAATTTCTTATCTTTTTGTAGAAATATATATTTATAAATATTTAAAATTTTAATTATATAATAATATAAATTAATTTTTTATAGGGGTACTTTTCCCAACACATCCACAAACTTTTATTCTTCCCATAACAAATTCTTTAACAGATTTTATTCCTTCTTTGCCATATTTTTTAGGATCTATAGCATCAGGATTTTCTGATAAATATTTTTTTACACCATTGCTATAGGCAATTCTTAATTCTGTTGCATAGTTAACTTTACATATACCTCTTTTAATAGATTCTATTATTAAATTATCGTCTATACCTGAACCACCATGAAGTACTAAAGGAATATCTACTTCATTTCTTATTTCTGATAATCTATTTAAATCAAGTTTTGGATCTCCTTTATATAAACCATGAGCAGTTCCTATTGCTACCGCTAATGATGTTACACCTGTTTTTTCTACAAAATACTTGGCTTGTAATGGATCAGTATAATTATCTCCTTCTCCACCATCTAAATCGTCTTCTTTTCCGCCAATTTTACCAAGTTCAGCTTCTACAGGTATATTTGATGGAGTACATGCATTAACTACAGATCTAGTTAATCTTATATTTTCATCAAAATCACTATGTGAACCATCTATCATAATAGATGTATATCCTGCTCTTAAAGCTTGCATTGCTAACTCAAAACTAGAACCATGATCTAAGTGCATAACTACAGGAATCCTACTATTTTCTGCAGCAGCTTTAGTGTTTGCTAAATAATAATTTAACCCTGCATAGTTAACTGTGGATGGTGTTGTTTGTAATATCACAGGAGCATCTAGTTCTTCAGCAGCTTCAATAACTGCTATAACCATTTCCATGTTTTCTACATTAAATGCACCAACTGCATAATTTCCTTTTTGTGCTCGTAATAACATTTCATTAGTAGTAGTTAATCCCATTAATATTTCCCCTTTTTTATATTATTATTAATTATTATTTTCTAACAACATATTTACTATTTCTTCTCTTGTTTTTGCATTTAATATGCCATCTATAAATCCTTCTTTTGTTAATTTAGAAGATAATTTAGCTAAAGTTTTTAAGTGCAAATCACTATCTGTATCACTAGCAGCTATCATAAACACTAAATTTACTGTGCTATTATTATCACCTTCAAATATAAAACCTTCTTTAGATATTCCTACAGCAACTCTTGCAGTATTTACTGCTTTTGTTTTTGCATGTGGCATTGCTATACCCATACCTACATCTGTAGAAGACATCTCTTCTCTTTTGTATATTTCTGATTTATATAACTCTTTATCATTTAAAATATTTGCATCAGCTAATAAATCAATCATTTCATCTAAAACTTCTTTTTTATTTGTACCTTTTAATTCTAAAGTAACTAATTGTGGTTCAAATAAACATGGTTCTTCTTCTACAATTTCTTTAGATTCTTCTGTAACTTTATTTTTTTCATTTTCTAATTCTTTACTTGATATTTTATTTTCTGCTTCTACAGTTGTTTTTTGTAAGTTAGGCATTAATAAAATATACATAATTGCTCCTACAATAGAACCTGCTAAAATACATAATACCCATACTAAAGGTTTATTAACAAGACCTAATACTAAAAATCCTCCTTGAGGTGCTGGCACTGTTATTTTAAATAAGTATGATAACACTGCAGATACTGAAGAAGCTGTCATTAATGTAGGTATAACTTTAATAGGATTTTTTGAAGCAAATGGTATTGCTCCTTCAGTTATATGTGAACATCCTAAAATATAATTTACTAAAGCTGCTGTTCTTTCTTCTTCAGTAAATCTATTTTTAGCTATTGTTGCAGCTATAGCTAATGCTAGTGGAGGTGTCATACATGCTGCAGAAACACCAGCCATAAAATAGTAATTACCTTCACTTAAAAGCATTGTACCTGAAACATAAGCAGCTTTATTAATTGGACCACCCATATCAGATGCAGCCATACATCCTATAACTATACCTAGTAGTATAGGATTATTGTTTTGTAAATTTGCTAAGAAATCCATTAATACACGATTTAACCATGCACAAGGATCTGCCAATACTACCATGAAAAGACCTACTATAAATATTGAAACTATAGGAATTAAAAATATAGATTTAAATCCTTCTAGTTGTCTAGGTACTTTTTTAAGTGCAAATAAAATTCCTAATACTAAATAACCAGCAAAGAAACCACCTAAAATTCCTCCAAGGAAACCTGCACCAGTTTCATGTGCTATAACTCCTCCAACAAAACCTGCTAACATACCTGGTCTTCCTGATATTGACTGTGCTATAAAACCAGCTAAAACAGGAACCATAAGTCCCATAGAATATCCACCGATTTTATTAAGAGTTGCAGCTATAACATTATATTGATCTGATGTTGGATCAGCGGAGTAAATACCCCATAAAAATGATAAAGCAGTTAAAATACCACCTGCGACTACAAGTGGTAGCATATGAGAAACTCCACTCATCAAATGTTTATATATTATATGACCTATAGATAATTTTTCTTCTTCTTGTCCTTTTGAAGCATCTGAACTACTTCTTTCGCCTTTTCTTATAGGTACATTTCCATCTATACATTTTTGTATAAGTTCATTTGCTCTATGTATACCATCTTTAACAGGAACTTCGATAACTGGTTTCCCATTAAATCTATCCATATCTACATTTTTATCACATGCTACTATTATGGCATCTGCATTTTCTATATCTTCTTTAGTAAGTGCATTTTCTACACCTACTGCTCCATTCGTTTCTACTTTAATATCACAGCCTAATTCTTTAGCTGCTTTTTTTAAGGACTCTTCTGCCATGTATGTGTGAGCAATTCCTGTGGGACAACCTGTTACCCCCAATATCTTTTTACCCATATCAATTAAAATCCTTTCGTGAAATTTTTGTAAAAATAAATTTTATTAATTTAAAAAATCCATAACTAAACATATATTAGATTATTTTCCTTACTTTTATATTTTTTACATATGAATCGATATTTTCTAATTTACCAATACCGTCACTTTCAGCAACATTTGCTCCTGTTGCTGATGCAAATTTTAGAGCTTCTTCTATATTTTGATCATCAAATAACCATTTACTCATAAATGCTGCTAAACAAGAATCTCCTGCACATGCAGAACTTACTAAATTCACCTTTTGAGCATTTGCAAAATAAATATTTTTGCCATTATAAAAATATAAACCTTTATCTCCCATTGTTAAAAGTATATTTCTTGCTCCTTGTTTGCTTAGATATAATAATATATCTTTAATATCACTTTCATTAGATATATTCATACCAAATATATCTTTTATTTCTTCATCATTAGGTTTTATTAAATATGGTTTGTACTTTAAAAGATCTTTTAATTTATTAGAACTTATATCTAATATAACTTTTACATTCTTTTTTTGACATAATTTTAGTATTTCGTCATAAAATATGGCATCTATTCCTGGTGGAAGACTACCACTTATACAAAGATACTCAACATCTTGCAAATTATCTATTATTCTTAACATTTCTTCTTGCTTATTTCTTTTTATGTAAGAACCATTAGTTAATATTTTATATTCATTATTAGAATTATTTAAAAATATATTTATTCTAGTATTTTCTTCTACATTGACAGGAATTACTTTTATATCTCTTTTTTCTAAATTCTCTAATATAAATCTACCAGAGAATCCTCCAAAAAAGCCTAAAACTTTTGATTCTATATTATAATGTTTGAGCACTAATGTTACATTTATACCTTTTCCATTAGGAGAATAGATTGTTTTAGAACATCTGTTAACAACTTTAGCCTGTATTTTTGAATCTAATTTAATATTCATATCTATAGCAGGATTTGTTGTAAGTGTATATATCATATTTCCCTCCTTAATTAATTATTTCTATATATAATTATAATTCTATTCTCCCTGAAAATGTTTTCTAAAATTGAAAATAAAATTTATAAGAAGTTATTTATAACTACTTGTACATTGTGATATAATCTATAATTATCCTAGATATTATATGTAATGATACTCTAGAAGCAACTTCATATGTAGATATAGAATTATGATTATGTTTATAACCTACAATATAATTATCTGATAAACTTAAAAGCTCTGAATCCTTATTACAACAACAAGTAATAACATTAGCTCCACATAAATTAGCATTTTTAGCTGATGTTATAAGTTCTTGCGTTTTTCCATTTAAAGAAAAAATAAAAAGAGTCTCGTCTTTTTTCATATTATTAGATTTAATTTTCATTACATTAGGATCTACTATTGAAAAAGCATTAAAATCTAATAGTTCTAGTTTAAACATAAATTCTTCTGCTACATGACTAGTTAATCCTCTAGCTATTATATATATACGTCTTGATGACATTAATTTATTTTTAATATTTTCTAGAGATTCTAGAGATATTTGTTCTATAACTCTTTGTGCCTCTATAAGAGATTTATTTAAAACTTCTACTGTGCTATAAGTTATATTATCTTTGTCTTCTAATGCTAACTTATATCTAAGTTCATTAAAACCATTTAATCCACATTTTCTTATAGCTCTTGACACTGTTGCCGGAGAACAAAATGTTTCACATGCAATATCTACAATAGATAATTTTGACAATCTATTTTTATTTTCATTTATAAATCTTATAACTGCAAGTTCAGTTCTAGACAATTTTTCTATAATATTATTGTCAATTGTTATGAACATTTTTTAACCTCCTTTAAATTATATTTCAATTTTAAAAAAATATATAAAATTATAAATTAATAGTTAAATGAAGAAGCTACAAAATAAAAAAGTTACGATTATATCATAACTTTTTATTTTATTTTAATTACTAAATTATAAGTTTATAAACAATATAAATTATAGCATACTAAACAATTTTTTTCTATCTTTACAAAATAATTTTTATTTTAAATTATATCTAATATTCATTTTTTAATATTTTTTTTATTACTACATAACAATTCTCGTTTTTATATTTTGTACATAAGATTCAACTTTTTTTAAATCTCCTATACCACTACTTTCTGCTACATTTGCACCTGTTGCTGATGCAAATTTTAAAGCTTCTTCTAAATTCTTATTATTATATAATAATTTACTTAAAAATGCTGCCAAAGCAGAATCTCCTGCACATGTAGAACTAAGTAATTTAATTTTTTGAGCATTTGCAAAATAAATATTGCTACCATTATAAAAATATAAACCTTTATCTCCAAGAGTTAAAAGTATATTTTTTGCTCCCTGTTCATTTAAATATTTTAAAACATTTATAATATCTTCTTCATTTTTAATTTCTATGCCAAATATATCTTTTATTTCTTCATCATTTGGTTTTATTAAAAAAGGTTTATAAGATAAAAGATCTTTTAATTTACTAGAACTTATATCTAAAATAAATTCTATATTTTTTTTATTACATATTTTTAAGATTTCATCATAATAAGATACATCTATACCTTTTGGTAAACTTCCACTAATACATAAATATTCTATATCTTCTAAGTTATCTATTATTTCTAGCATTTCTTTTTGTTTTTCTTTATTAACATAAGAACCTTCACCTGAAATTTTAAATTCATTAAAAGTATCATTTAAAAATATATTAATTCGTGTATTATCTTCTACAATAACAGGAATTAAATCTATACCATTTTGAGTTAAATCTTCTATCATATGTTTTCCTGAAAATCCTCCAAAAAAACCTAATGCTTTAGACTTTACTCCATAATGATTAAGCACTAAAGAGAGATTTATACCTTTTCCATTAGAAGAATAGGTTGTTTCATATGACCTATTTACTATTTTTGATTCCATTTTTTTATTAAGTTTTAAATACATATCTATTGAAGGATTTGTTGTAAGTGTGTATATCATATTATTGTCTCTCCTTTGTTATCTTTTAATTCTTCTTCTAATATGTTTTTTAATATTTTAGAATTAAGCTTCTTATTAGTTTTTTTATTACATTCTCCCATAAAAAAACCAAAAATTTTATTATTACCACTAGAATACTGATTTTTTGCATTTAAATTTTCATTTAATACAGATAATACTATTTGTCTAATTTCATCTTCATTACTTGAAATAAAATAATTATTATTTTTAAATATATCATCTAAAGAAATTTTTTCATTATACATATAAAATAATATATCTGATAAATCTGATTTTTTTATATTTTCATTTTCTACTAATTTTATTAAATTTATAAAATCATCAATATTTATCTCTAATTTTTCTATATTGTTATTAACATACTTAAGTAAGTAATTAATTATTACATTTGAAATTAATTTTGGATTAGCATATTTTTCTAAACAATCATCAAAAAATATACTAACCGCTTTATTATTTATGAGTATATCTGCATACTTAGAATTTATATTATATTTTTCTATATAAAAGTTCTTTTTTTCTTTTGGCATAATAGGAATTTCTTTTTTTATCTTATTTATATAAATTTCTTCTAATATTATAGGATTTAAATTATAATCTTTTATATATCTATAACCTAAAGCATTTTCTTTATTTCTAAGAGAATATGTTTTTCCTGTCTTTTCATTAAAACCTCTTGTTTCTTGTATAACAGATTCTCCTAAAAATAAAACTTGAGATTGCCTTTCTACTTCAGCATCTATTGCTTTAAGTAATGACTTTATAGAGCTTAAATTTTTTATTTCTGCTCTTGTACCTAAAATTTTAGAATTTTTTTCTTTTAAAGATATATTTAGATCTACTCTAAAAGATCCTTCCTCTAATTTTCCATTACAAATATCAGCATACTTAAACATTAAAATTAAGTTTTCTACAAATTCTTTAGCTAATTCTTTTGAATATATACAAGGCTCTGTTACAATTTCTATTAATGGCACTCCAGCTCTATTAAAATCAACTTTATTTTCATTTGAATTTATAATAGTTTTTGCTGCATCTTCTTCTATATGTATCCTATTTATATATACAGTACCATTATCTAATTCTAAATATCCATTTTCACAAATGGGATTTTTCATTTGGGTAATTTGAAAACCCTTTGGCAAATCCCTGTAAAAATAGCTTTTCCTATCGAAGTCAGAATAATTATTTATAATGCAATTTAAAATACTACCTGCTTTTATTGCTAAATCTATAGCATCCTCATTAACTTTAGGTAAAGCACCTGGATATCCTAAACAAATAGGACAAATTTGAGAATTCTCTTTTGCTCCAAATTTTGTACTACAACTACAAAATAATTTTTCTTCTGTTTGTAATTCTGCATGTATCTCCAAGCCTATAACCATTTCTAAATTTTCATCCATATTAAAACTCCCTAAATAGAAATGTACTGTCTTATATACTTATTTATATAATTTAAGCATATATTGTAGGCTTTATTTTTTGCATAGTTTTTTCAAAAATATTTGCAATACCTAATAGCTTTGCTTCTTGAAAATAGTTTCCTATAAAGCAAACTCCAATAGGCATTCCATCTTTATTATAACCACAAGGTATTGATAATTGTGGTAATCCTGCTAAACATGCTCCTACAGTACAATTATCTGTATTATTAACAAAATTATTATTTATCTTAAAAGCTGTACAATTAGTAGTAGGATTTATTAAAATATCACATTTAGATAACATTTCATTATATTGTTTTTTTACTACATTTCTAAATTCTGAAAAATTATTATAATATCCTTTTTCTAATACATACATACCTATTAAAATTCTTTTTTTAACTTCATCACCAAATGCTTCTGTACGATTATAAGCTACATTTTCATCCCAGTTTTCTGAAATTTCTTTAAATTTGTAACCAAATTTTGTTCCATCATATTTACTTAGATTAGTAACTCCTTGAGGATTAGCATACCCTGCATATATATCATTACAGTAACGTATAATAGGCATACTAAATTCTTCTATTATTGCACCATTACTTTTATAAAAGTCTAAAACACTTTCTACACTTTTTTTAACTTCTTGATTTATATCATCTTCTAAAAGATCTTTTATAACACCTATTTTTAATCCTTTTATATTTATTGGTTTATCAATATACTCTAAAAAATCTATTTTTGATAATTTAGACATAGTTTCATCTTTACTATCATATTCTGATAAAACAGATAATAATAATCCTATATCATAAGTATTATTAGTAATTATACCTAATTGGTCTAAAGAATCTGCATATGGTATAATTCCATATCTAGAAATCAATCCATAAGTTGGTTTTATTCCAACTACTCCACAAAAAGCTGCTGGTTGAGTAATAGAACCTCCTGTATCACTTCCTAAAGAAGCAACACATAAATTTGCGGACACTGCAGATGCGCTTCCACCAGAAGAACCACCTGGTACACATTCTAAATTATAAGGATTTTTTGTAGACTTAAAATAAGAAGTTTGAGTAGTACCACCCATTGCAAATTCATCCATATTAAGTTTACCAAGCATTATAAAATTTTGCTTTTCCATTAAGTCTATAACATGCGCATTGTAATTAGGAGTAAAATTTTCTAACATTTTAGATCCACATGTTGTTTTTAAATTTTTAGTACAGATATTATCTTTTATACCAATAGGTATGCCTGTTAATACTTTAGAATCTTTACTATTTATAGCAACTTGAGCTAATTCTGCTTGTTTTAAAACATTATCTCTATCTATATCTAAATAACAACCTAATTTTTCATCGTATTTATCTATATTATCTAAATAATTTATAGCTAATTCTTTTGTACTTATTTCTTTTTTATCTAACATTTTTCTTAAATTATAAATACTATTATCCATTTTAAAATCTCCTTTTTAAGATCAATAATATTGCTTAGATATATTTTTCCATTTCTTTATATATCTTTTTTCTTATATCCTCAAAATTTTGTAATTGTTCTGAGTATTTTATTATATCTTTTTCATCTAGATTTATCATGGCTTTTTTACTTATTTCTAATAGAATTTGCCTCTCCATAAATATTTCTCCTTTAATTCTTTATTCAAATATATTATTTAACAATTGATAAACATTTGATACTCCTATTACTTCAATATCAAAATTATTTTTTACTGTTTCAATATTAGCTTTTGGTAAAAAACACTTTTTAAATCCTAATTTAGACGCCTCTTTTACTCTTTTTTCAGCCATAGAAACTGCTCTCATTTCTCCTGTTAATCCAACTTCTCCAAATATAATTGAATCTTCATTAATTGTTTTATTTTTAAAACTAGAGGCTATGGCAGATATAACAGAAGCATCTAATGAAGGCTCTGCTATTTTCATACCACCAGCTATATTTAAATAACTATCGCAATTACCAAGTTGCATACCTACTCTTTTTTCTAAAACTGCTATTAACATAACAACTCTATTATAATCCATACCTGTAGCAGTTCTACGTGGCATTCCAAAATTAGTTTGGCTAACTAAAGCTTGTACTTCTGCTAAAATTGGTCTTGTTCCTTCTATTGTACATGTTATTGCTGATCCAGGTACACCTATAGGTCTACCTGATAGCATATATTTAGATGGATTTGTAATTTCTAATAATCCCTTTTCAGTCATTTCAAAAACACCAATTTCATTTGTAGATCCAAATCTATTTTTTACAGCTCTAATAATTTTATAATTTACATGATTTTCACCTTCAAAATATAAAACTGTATCTACCATATGTTCTAACAATTTAGGACCTGCTATGTTACCATCTTTTGTTACATGGCCTACTATTACTATTGGTATATTTAATCCTTTACTAATATTCATAAAAACATTTGTGCTTTCCCTTATTTGTGAAATACTACCGAATACCGAATTAACTTCAGGGTTATATATAGTTTGAATCGAATCTATAACAACTAAGTCAGGAAGAATATTTTTAATATTTTCTTGTATTATTCCTAAATTTGTTTCAGAAAGTAACATTAAATTTTGAGTGTTTACATTTAATCTATCTGCTCTTGACTTTATTTGTATTACAGATTCTTCACCAGAAATATATAATACTTTTTTATTTTGTAAGCCAATATTTTGAGATACTTGTAAAATAAGTGTAGATTTTCCTATACCAGGTTGACCACCTAATAATATTAAAGAACCTTCTACTATACCACCACTTAAAACTCTATCAAGTTCTTGTATATTAGTACTAATTCTTTGTTCACTTGTGTAAACAATCTCTTTTAATGTTATAACTTTATTATTATTAATATTTGTTGTAAAAAGTGATTTATCTTTTTTTAATTCAACAACATCTTCTTGTAAAGAATTAAATTTCCCACAGACAGGACATTTACCCATCCACTTTCCTGTTTCATAACCACATTCTACACAAGTATAAATTAATTTTTGTTTAGACATAAAAAACTCCTTTGTATACATAAAGTTATAAATATCTTTATATAAATATACTAATATATTTAAATCTTTACTATAAATTATTATTATATAATAAATAAAATGTACGAATTATGTATTATAATAACTTAAAATAAAAATTATTAATACATAGTTAATAAATTTAAGAAGTGATATAGAATAAAATATATAGATTTAATTATAACACATAGTAAATTTAATTTATACAAAAAAAATGAGAAAATATTATTTAATATAAGTATTACTATAAAAAATTTACATTGTAATAAAAAAACCCCAAAAACAATTTTTTTGAGGTTGAACAGATAATGAAATTATCTTTTTGAAAATTGAGGAGCTCTTCTTGCACCTTTTAAACCATATTTCTTTCTTTCCTTCATACGAGGATCACGAGTTAAGAAACCTGCTTTTTTAAGATGTGGTCTAAAATCTGAATCTGCTTGTAATAAAGCACGTGAAATACCGTGACGTATAGCACCAGCTTGACCAGTATAACCTCCACCAAAAACATTAACTTTAACATCAAATTTATCTAATGTATTAGTTAATTCTAAAGGTTGTCTTATGATAAGTTTTAAAGTATCAAGACCAAAATAATCATCAATGTCTCTTTTATTTATAGTTATTTTACCATTACCAGGCATTAAATAAACTCTAGCAACAGAACTTTTTCTTCTACCTGTACCATAATATCTAGCTAAATTCACTTTAAGTCCTCCTTCCACTTATTAATATTTAATTTCTAAAACTTCTGGTTTTTGTGCTTCATGATCATGTTCTGAACCATTATAAACACGAAGTTTTTTAAGCATTTCTCTACCTAAAGCTTTTTTAGGAAGCATACCTTTTACTGCATGAGTTATAACATATTCAGGTTTCTTTTGTAACATGTCATTTAAAGTAGTTTCTTTAAGTCCGCCTGGATGTAAAGTATGTCTTCTATATAATTTTTGATCTAATTTTTTACCTGTAATTTTAACTTTATCTGCATTGATAACAATTACATAGTCACCTGTGTCTAAATGAGGTGTATAGATAGGTTTATGTTTACCCATTAATATTTTTGCGATTTCTGATGTTAGACGACCTAATGTATGTCCAGTAGCATCTATAACATACCATTTTCTTTGAATTTCTGAAGATTTAACAGTGTATGTTGTTCTCATTTTAAGAATTGCCTCCTTTAATATTTTAACAATACGATTTATATCAAAACCCGGGGCTAACGGATTTCAAAGTGGCATACGAAACGAGTTTATTATATTATTATTATAGCTTAATGTCAATAAATTTATAAAAATAAGTATATTTAGTAGTATAGAAAAATAGAACCTATTAAAATATAATAGATTCTATTTTAGAGTACAAATAATTTTTTAATGGTCACTATAGGACTTGAACCTATGACATCCTGCTTGTAAGGCAGGCGCTCTCCCAACTGAGCTAAGCGACCAAAATAAAAAATAGCGGAAAAGGGACTTGAACCCCCGACACTGCGGGTATGAACCGCATGCTCTAGCCAACTGAGCTATTCCGCCATAGAACAATTTAAATTATATCACAAAATGTAAATTTGTCAATATATTTTTTTATAATTTAATTATCTACAAAAATTATTTCATCTTTTTTTACTAAACCTAACTTCTCTCTCGCAACTTTTTCAACATAATCATCTGTTAATTTATAATGCAATTCTTTTTCTAATTTATCTTGTGTTTTTTTTTGATTATCTATTTTTTCATTTAACTCATTTTGGATATTTTTTTCTCTTGTATAAAGTTTATGTTGGTTAATAACAACAACACTTGTAGATAATATAAATATTAATATAAACATTCTCTTTAGTATTTTAAAAAATTTATATTGTTTATACATATTGTAACTCCTAAATCTTCTTTTTAATAACTCTTAGTTCTTTAAGTATAGAATTTTTCTTAGACTTACCATATTTAGTTGTTTTTTTTATTATCTTCTTAGTTGGATTTGCCAACTTTCTAATTATTTTTTTAAATATATTAAGTATAAATCTAACTATTTTTAATATTATAGCTAAAGGTACAGATATAATTTTTATTATTATTTTTAATATTCTTTCTATAATATGTATTATGGTTATAGATACTTTTAATATTAATTTACTAAAAGTAAGAAAATATAAACTCATTCCTAGAAATAGGCCTATTATATTAAAAAATCGTATCTCACCATTATTATAATTAAGTAAAAAATAAAAAGCTATAAATGTTACAATCAACCAATACAAAATATCTTCAATATTTACAAATATATTATTATGTGGAAATGTTTTTCTTATAATTCTAAAAATATCATAAATAAATCCTATAATTCCACCTACAGCTATACTATATAAAAATAAGAAAAATTGGCTTTGCATAGAAAGTATCAAGAAAAATCCTCTCCTAACTATTTAAAGATTTTACCCAATATTGAGCTTTTACCTTTAGCATAAGAACCTGATTCTTCATAATTTAAACTTTCTATCTGTCCATCTATATCTAGTTCACCTTTATCTAGATTCAATCTATTTACATGTAAATTTATACCTCTTAATATTAAAACTCCCATCTCTGTATCCATTATAATATTTTCTTCATCAAAAGAAAGTACATCTAAAACACCTGTTACAGATATATTTTCTCTACCTAGTATTGTAACATTATGTTTTGTAGCTGATTTTCTATCTTCTGCCATAACAATAACCTCCTCCTATAATTTCCATAATAGTATATTATATAAATCAAGGTTTTCGGTTATTCCAAAAAATTATAAAGTTTTATACATGCTAGCAGCGTCTTCTTTTTTTGTACTCTCCTTTAATGAAAGCACTTCTACTTTTAGAAAATTATTCCCAAACTTTATTTCTATAATATCACCAATTTTAACTTCTGTACCTGCCTTAGCTATTTTACCATTAATACTAACTCTTTCTGCATTGCAGGCTTCATTAGCAACTGTCCTTCTTTTTATAATTCTTGAAATTTTTAAATATTTATCTATTCTCATAAAAGTCCACCTCAATATAAAAAACGAGCCGTATAGGCTCTATTATGCATTAACTGCATCTTTTAAAACTTTTCCTACTTTAAATTTAACAACTTTAGATGCTGGTATCATCATAATTTCACTTGTTCTTGGATTTCTTCCTTCACGTTCTTTTCTTTCACTAACTTCTAGAGTCATAAAACCTACTAATTGAACTTTACCACCGTTACATAATTCTTCTGTTACACTTTCTTCAAATGCTTTTAGTACTTTTTCAATTTCTTTTTTCTTTACATCTGATTTTTCTGCAATAGATGTTATTAATTCTGATTTATTCATCAAAAAATCCTCCTTAAATTTAAAAATTACTGAATTATTTTTTTATTATTAATTTATAGTTAAACATTGAATTTATCAACCATATCTTAATATTTTATTAATACTTCATATCTATTTATAAACTGTTAGCTTAATTTTGTCAAGATATATTTAAAATATATACTTCCATTTACTTTTTATGTATAAAAATAAATATATAAGCACGTAATTATATAAATATATTAAAATTACGTACTTATATATTAATATTATTGCTCCATTTGCTTACCTAAAAATACAGCTGCTGTTTGAGCTAATTTATCTTCTACTTCTCCCATAGGTTTATCATTTGATAAAAAAACTACAGCTCCCAAAACATCACCTTCAGATATTATAGGTGCTATCAATTGATTTTTATATATTGCTTCATCATCATCTTCTAAAATTGGGACAAATTCCTTATCAGACCTTGTGCAAGAAATAATGGATCTACTGTTTATTGCATCTTCTAAAGCTGATGAAATATGCTTTTCTAAAAATTCTTTTTTGAAACCTCCAGAAACAGCAATTATCTGATCTTTATCTACTATACAAATTATATGTCCAACTGATTGAGATATACTTTCAGCATATTCTTTTGCAAATGTTCCTAATTCTCCTATCGGTGAATATTTTTTTAATATTATTTCACCTTCTCTATCAGTAAAAATTTCCAAAGGGTCTCCTTCTCTAATTCTCAAAGTTCTTCTAATTTCTTTTGGTATTACAACTCTACCTAAATCATCTATCCTTCTTACAATTCCTGTTGCCTTCAAAAAGACTCCTCCTTAGCGTTTTCAGTATTAAGAAATTATACAAATATAAACTTATATTTTATTTACTAATTAAATATATTTACCTAGAACTATTAACAACATTATTATTTAGCATGTTTCATTTTTTTATGCATAATTAGTTGATTTTGTATTTTTTATAATTAACTACCACGTCTTAATTTTAAAAAAATAAAAAAATACTACGAAACAATAATGCGTAGTATTTTTTTATTTTTTTATTTAAATTCTATTGTAGTTCTTCTAGTCATCAATTCATTTACAACATCTTTAACATTTTTATTATTAAATAAAACTTCATTTACAATATGAGTAATAGGCATATCTACGTTATATTTTAAAGATAATTTACAAACTGCTTTTACTGTATTGGCGCCTTCTACTACCATTCCTATTTCTTTTTCTGCTTCTTTTAAACTTTCTCCTTGACCTATAAGCATACCTGCTTTTCGATTTCTACTATGAACACTTGTACAAGTTACTATTAAATCTCCTATACCTGTTAATCCTAAAAAAGTATTCTTTTTTCCGCCCATAGCTACACCTAAATCTGAAATCTCTTTTATTCCACGTGTCATTAATGCAGCTTTTGTATTATCACCATAACCTAATCCATCGCACATCCCTGCTGCTAAAGCAATAACATTTTTTAAAGCTCCACCTAATTCTACACCAACAATATCATCATTTGTATAAACTCTAAATGTATTATTAGAAAATACATCTTGTACTAAATTAGCTATTTTATTATTCTCAAAAGATACGACACATGTAGTAGGAGATTTTTTTGCAACTTCTTCTGCATGACTTGGACCAGATAAAACTCCTACTTCACATTTAGGAACGACTTGTTTTATAACTTGAGAAAGTCTTAATAAATTATCTTCATCTAAACCTTTAGATGCACTTACAATAATTGTATTATCTTTTAAAAAAGGTTTCATATTTTGTATCGTTTGTTTTATAGCTTTAGATGGTACAACTAAAACTAATAAATCTTTATCTTTAACAGCTGTTTCTAAGCTAGTAGTAATTTCTAAATTATTTGGTAAAATTATTCCAGGCAAAAATTTTTTATTTTCTCTATAATTTATAATTTCTAGCATTGTATCTTCCGTAAAAGACCACAAACATACATCATGAGAATTATTAATTAAAAGATTTGCTAAAGCTGTCCCCCAACTTCCTGCTCCTATAACTCCTATTTTCATTTTATTTCCTCCTTGCTTGCTTTTTTAAAGGAAAATTTTCTTTCTTTTTTAGTTATTAATCTACTTATATTATCTTTATGTAGATAAATTATAATGCATGCTATAATTAATGTTACAATAGTATTATTAAATCTATACTTAAAATTAAAAAATGTTATAACTATTGGAAAGAAAAAAGCAATACTCATAGATGCTAAAGACATATATCTTGTTGTAGCTAAAATTATTAAACCTATTGAAAATAAAATTAATCCTAAATATAAATTTGTACTTAAAATTATCCCCAACATACAAGCTACTCCTTTTCCCCCTTTAAAGTCAAGATAAAAGGGAAATGCATGACCTAAAACAGCACCTAATCCTCCTAATAAACCTGGTAATACTACATTTTGATTCATAGAAAAAAATGTTCCACCTGTGTCAAAAAGTAAAGAACATAAAGTGTATGCTATTATTCCTTTTAAAACATCTAAAGTAAAAACAGCTGCACCTGCTTTTTTACCTAAAACTCTAAGCGTATTTGTAGTCCCTGCATTTCCACTACCGTGATTTCTTATATCTACATTTGCAAATTTTTTACCAATAAAATATGAGCTTTGAAAACAACCAATTAAATATCCTATAAATATGCATATAAGCCAAGCAAGTATTAACATATATTAACCCCTTTCAGATCTATTTCTAACAATAAAATGAATAGGAGTACCTTTAAATCCAAAAGCTAATCTAATTTGATTTTCTATATAACGTCTATATGAAAAATGCAATAAATTAGTATCATTAACAAAAATTATAAATGTTGGTGGTTTTACAGATACTTGAGTCATATAATAAATTTTTAATGGTCTTCCCTTTTCTGCAGGTGGTTGATTCATAGCCATTGCTTCTATTAATACATCATTTAAAACACCTGTTGATATTCTTAAATTATTATTTTGCCAAACTGTATTAATATTATCAAATATTTTATTAACTCTTTGTCCTGTTAATGCAGAGATAAATATTTTTGGTGCATAAGGCATATAAGCAAGTTCTTTTTCTATGTCTTTTATATACTTATTCATAGTCTTATCATCTTTTTCTACTATATCCCACTTATTAACAGCTATTATTGCTGCTTTTCCTCTTTCATGTGCAATACCTGCAATTTTTGTATCTTGATCTGTAATTCCCTCTTGAGCATTTATAACTAATATACATACATCACAACGTTCTACTGCTGATACAGCTCTAATTATACTATAACGTTCTATATCTTCTTTTATCTTGCTTTTTTTTCGCATTCCAGCAGTATCTATAAACATATACTTTTGACCATCTTTTTCATAAAAAGTGTCTACAGCATCTCTTGTTGTACCAGGTACATCACTTACTATTAATCTTTGTTCTCCTAAAATCTTATTTATTAAAGATGATTTACCTACATTTGGTTTACCTACTATTGCTACTTTTATTATATTATCTTCTTCTTCATCTTTACTTTCTTCTGGAAAATGTGATACAACTTCGTCTAACATATCTCCTAAACCTAAGGCTTGTCCTGCTGATACTGCTATAGGATCCCCTAAACCTAATGAATAAAATTCATATATATCCATAGGATTTTCTCTCATATTGTCAACTTTATTAACAATTAAAACTACAGGTTTTTTTGTTTTTCTTAAAATATTAGCTACATTAACATCAGCATCTATGGGTCCTGTTTTAACATCTACTATAAACATAATTACATCAGCTGTTTCTATAGCTATCTCTGCTTGACTATACATTTGTTTTAATATTATATCTTCTGATTCAGGTTCTAATCCACCAGTATCAATTATTGTAAATTCTCTTCCCAACCAATCGACATCTGCATAAATTCTATCTCTTGTAACTCCAGGTGTATCTTCTACTATTGATATTCTTTCACCTGCTAATTTATTAAATAACGTTGATTTACCTACATTAGGTCTACCTACTATTGCGACTATAGGTTTACTCATAATTACCTCCTAAATTGTTGCTTATTAAAATATTAACATTTTATTATCTTACTATTATAATAATTCTATCATTGCTGCCATACAGCCTCTATCTGCTCCCATTACTCTGTGTGAATAAAATGTGTCAGAATTACATTTTGTGCATAAATTTGCAATTTCTATATTAGATTCTAAAAGTCCAATCTCTAATAATAATTGTTTATTTATCCCTTGCATGTCTATGTAAAATTTATTATTACTTTTACACTTATATATATAATCATTTGCAAAATTTATATTTTGTTCAAATTCTATTTTAGTAGATTCATCAACTTCAAAACAACATTGACCTATAGAAGGACCTATACCTACTAATATATCTTTAACATTAGATCCAAAATCCTTTACCATTTTATTTACCGTAACTACGCTTATTTTCTTAACAGTTCCTCTCCAGCCAGAATGACTTAAAGCAATGACATGTTTTTTCTTATCATAAAAATATAATGGAACACAATCTGCATATAATGTAGTAAGTACTATTCCTTTTTCATTTGTCATAATACCATCTGTATTGTCTAAAGAATTATTATTTAGAAGGCCAATTTCTGATCTATCTATAATTTTTATATTATTTGTATGTTGTTGTTTAGGTATAACAATACCTTCATAAGATAAACCTACAGCATCACATACTCTTTTATAATTTTCTAATACAATTTCATCTGAATCTTTTTTTCTAAAAGCTAAATTTAAAGTCGCAGTAGTTCCTTCTGATACACCGCCTATTTTTGTAGTAAAGCAATGTTTTAAATTAAGATTATCAAAAATATTAAAAGTATAAAATTCTACACCATCTTTTAAATTTTTTTTCATAGAAATCTCCTTAACAAAATGCATTTTCTAAATGATTAATTTCAATTTTTTTATTATTTTTAAAAATTTCAATTACATCAAATCTAAAATCTAAATTAGTAATATTATTTTCCCTTATATAACAAAGTGCTGTGTTTTTTATTTTTGTTTGTTTTTTCTTATTTACAAACTCTCTAGGATAACCATAATTAATATTTTTTCTAAATTTAACTTCTATAAAAACTATATATGAATCTTTACTTGCTATAATATCAATTTCTCCAAATTTAGAATAGTAATTATGATTTAAAATTTTATATCCCTTATCAATTAAAAAATTTATTGAAAATTCTTCTGCTTTATTTCCAATTTCTTTACTCATATAATTTCCACCACTTTTTATCTAAGCGATTTATAAAAATAAATATAGTTATATTATTTTTATAATATTAAATTCTAAATATAAAATGTTGTTTAATATATTCTTTATATTTAAATTAAAAATTTAATATTATATAAAATTTTTAATAAAAGAATGTCTATGTAATGGACAAATCCCATATTTTTTTATACTTTCTATATGAGAAGCTGATCCATATCCTTTATTTTTTTCAAAACCATATTGAGGGTATTCTTTTGCATATTTACACATTAATTTATCTCTATATACCTTTGCAACTATACTTGCTGCCGCTATAGATATACTGCGTTCATCTCCTCTTATAATTGCCTTCTGAGGTAAATTATATTCTATATTTAAAGCATCTATAAGTAATATTTGTGGTTTTATATGTAAATTTTCTACAGCTCTTAACATTGCTAATTTTGTAGCATTTAAAATATTAATATCATCTATAATATTTTGATCAACTAATCCTATACCTATACTTAAAGCACATTTTCTAATATCTTCTAAAACTTTTTTACGTTTTTGTTCAGATAATTTTTTAGAATCATTTATACCATCTATAAAAGTATCTTTTGGTAATATTACTGCACATGCTACAACAGGACCAGCTAAAGGTCCTCTTCCTACTTCATCTATTCCAGCTATAAATTTATAGCCTTCTGTTATACACATATTTTCAAAAATATTTAAATTTCTTACTCTAATTTTTTCTTTCTCATAATTTTGAATTTTTTGCAAACTTTTATTTACTAAATTAATAACACCTTTTCTAGTATCATTTTTATAAGTTTCTATTAATTCTTTTGTTTTTGAAATACTAGCATTATCAAATTCTTTCTTTAATTCTGCAACTTTCATTTTTGTAAAATCCTCTTATTAACAAAATATTTTATACTAGTATACAATAAATTCTTTTATATTAAAAGGGTATATATTATGTGGTACTAACTTAAAATTCAACTTTTTATTGCTAATAGGATGATTAAAACTTAATTTATATGACCATAGTGCTATAGAACTTTTATAATTTAATCTTAAAACTTTATTATATTTATAATCTCCCCATAATGGAAGATTTCTACTATTAAATTGTACTCTTATTTGATGATGTCTTCCTGTAATTAAATCTATTTCTACAAGTGATAAATAATTATTATTTTCTAAAACAGATGCTAATACTTTATACTTTAAAATAGCTTCTTTAGAACCTTTTGTATTTTTATTTACAACTTTTGATATATTTAATCTTTGATTTTTTAAAAGAGAATCTACAAAAATTCCTTCATTTTCTATAGGTTTACCACAAACTACTGCTAAATATGTTTTTTGAAAATTTTTATCTATAATTTCTTTATTTAAATTTTTTGTAGCCAAATTAGATTTAGAAAAAACCATAATTCCACCAACAGGTTTATCAAGTCTATGAATTATTTCAATATATAAATTATTTCCCAAATAATTTTTTAAAATATCTAACATACAATCTTCATTTGAAAAATCTTTTTGACTAGCTATACCAACTGGTTTTTCTACAACAATAATATATTCATCTTCAAATAATATATTCATAAAATCTCCACCTTAAAAAAGAGTAAGAAAAATCTTCTTACTCTTTTAATAAATTTATATTATAATCCTAAATATTTTTTTAATTCTTCTACTTTATTTGTCATTTCCCATGATAAATTTAAATCATCTCTACCAAAATGACCATAAGATGCTACTTGTTTATAAACAGGTCTTTTTAAATCTAAAGTTTTTATTATTCCATCTGGTGTTAAGTCAAAAATATTATTTATTGCTTCTACAATTTTATCATTAGAAACTTTAGAGTTTTTTGTATTTACTAATAAAGAAACTGGTCTAGCGACACCTATTGCATAAGCAATTTCTATTTCACAACTATCAGCAATACCTGCTGCAACAATATTTTTAGCTATATATCTTGCCATATATGCACCAGAACGATCTACTTTTGTAGGATCTTTACCAGAAAATGCACCACCACCGTGGCTTGCATATCCTCCATAAGTATCAACAATTATTTTCCTTCCAGTAAGACCAGTATCTCCTTTAGGTCCTCCTATAACAAATCTTCCTGTTGGATTAACAAAATATCTTGTATTATCATTTAAAAGATTTGCTGGTATAACTTCTTTTACTACTTTTTCTATTAGATCCTTTTCTATTGTAGCGTGGTCTACTTTTTCATCATGTTGTGCGCTTACAACGACTGTTGTAACAGCATTTGGTTTTCCATCAATATATTCAACAGTAACTTGCGCTTTCCCATCTGGACGTAAATAAGGTAATGTACCATTCTTTCTTACATCAGAAAGTTTTTTAGATATTTTATGTGCTAAATTTATTGGCATAGGCATTAGATTTTCAGTTTCATTACATGCAAAGCCAAACATCATACCTTGATCTCCAGCACCTGTAGATGTTTCATCATCGTCTACTCTAGTTTCTAAACTATCATTTACACCTATAGCTATATCAGGAGATTGTCCTTTTACACTAACTACAACACCGCAATTATCGCAGTCAAAACCATATTTAGCTCTATCGTATCCTATTTCTCTTATAGTTTCTCTAACAATATTTTCTATATCTACGTAACATTTTGTTGTAACTTCTCCAGCTACTACAACTAAGCCTGTTGTTACTAATACTTCACAGGCAACTCTACCTTCAGGATCTTTTTCTAAAATTGCATCTAAAATAGCATCAGAAATTTGATCACAAATTTTATCTGGATGTCCTTCTGTTACAGACTCTGAAGTAAAAAGCCTTCTAAGCAAAATAATCCCTCCTAAAAATAAAAATAAGCCCTAAAATAGGCTTAAGTAAATTTAAAAATAAACCTATCTTCCAATGATAAATACCATTGGGGGAATTAGCACCTTTGCAAAAGCAGGTTGCTGGGTTTCATAGGGCCCTTATCCCTCCACCTCTCTTGATAAGAAAATAATATTTAATTTTTAATAATTATAATAACTTTTATATTCATTGTCAATAAAATATAAAATACAATAAAAAACAATCTATTCTGCACTATTTTTATGTTAATTTTAATAAATATTCTAAATTTTATTTACTTTTATTATTGGAAAGTTGTTCATACATCATATTAGCAAGGCCTATTCCAGAAGATTCAGATATATTTTTTGCAGTTTCTTCATCTAACATTGACTGAAAAATTTCTTCTGCACTACTTCTTTTAATAATTCCTTCTGAATAATTAATTGTTTTTCTCATTTCTTTAAAAGTTAAATTTATAAAATAAGATTCAAATTCTTTACAAGCTTTTTTTAATTCATTATCATCATTTATAACTTTATTAAATACTGATGAAAAATCATCTACTTTATTATTTTGTGATTTAATATTTAAAGAATTTCCTAAATTTAAATTTATTAAATCTGATGCATTTATGCTATTCATAAAATCTCCTTCTATAAAATTTTAAAAACTGATATTAATAAAATATCAGTTTTTGTTTAAATTATATTTAAAATACACCTTTATCTCTTAAGATTGTTTGCTTGTTGTAACATATCGTCAGCTGTTTGTACAGCTTTAGAATTAAGTTCGTATGCACGCTGAGCAACAATAAGATTTACCATTTCATCAGCTACTTGTACATTAGAACGTTCTAAATATCTTTGATAAATTACACTTTTATTAGGAATATCTTCTTCTGCTTCCATTATAGCCTCGCCTGATGCTGGAGTTTCCTCAAATAAATTTGAACCAACAGCTTCTAAGCCTTGTTTATTACTAAATTGAACTAATCCTAACTGAATATCTAAATTTTGAACATTGCCTTCTTCATCTACATATGTAAATACACCATCTTTATCAACAGATATAGAATCTAATTTAACATCATTAGGAATAGTAATTGGCTCATAATCTGTATTTAGTATAGGATATCCATCTGATGTAACAAGCGTAAACTCGTCATCACCTGATATACTAACTTTAAAAGATCCATCTTTCGTATATGCTATATTGTCATTACCTTTATCTACTATAAAAAATCCATCTCCACTTATAGCAAAATCTGTTGGTACCATAGTATTTTCTAAATTACCCATAGAAAAATTTCTATAAGTTGCTATTGGTGTAACTCCATGTCCAACTTGTAAGTTTAATGGTCTACTACCTATGTTGGCTGGGTCCTGATCAGCCCTTTGCATTGTTTCATATAGTAAAGATTTAAATTCTAGATTTTCTTTTTTAAATGCTGTAGTGTTTACATTGGCAAGATTATTAGAAATGCTATCTACATTTAATTGCTGAGCTGTCATGCCTGTAGAAGCTGTCCACAGAGCTCTCATCATAAGAATATCCTCCTTAATTAAAAAATATATATTTATATAATTTTCTATTTTCCAGCTAATTCAGAAACTGCTTTTCCTAAAATTGTATCTTGAATAGTTACAACTTTTTGGTTTGCCTCATAAATTCTATTTAAATTTATCATTTCAACCATTTCTTTAACCGAATTAACATTTGAAGTTTCTAAATACCCTTGTTTAACATCACCTTTAAAATCTTGGACATTAGCAAATTCTGTTGTAGTATAAAGATTTTCTCCAATTTTTCTTAATTCGCCTTTATCCTGAAAATCTACAAGTTTTATCTTATCTATATAATTTCCATCTACATATATTTCACCATTATTACTTATAGATATAATACCTTTTGGTAAAATAATTTTACCATTTTGGCCTACTACTTCATAACCATCTTTAGTAATAAGTCTACCATCACTAGATATAGAAAAAGATCCATCTCTAGTATATGTTTCTAGTTGATTATTATCATTATCCATCTTATTTATAGAAAAAAATCCATCTCCAGAAATAGCTAAATCTAAATCTCCATTTGTATTTTTTAATGAACCTTGTGCAAAATTTGTATTTATATTATCTACACTTAATCCATAAGAAAAATTACCTATGCTATTTATCGTGTTTAATTTAGCTCCTTCTATATTACTTTCTACTTTATTCATTAATTCTTCAGAAAATGTCTTTGTAATAACATTATCGGTTTTATATCCTGTAGTATTAACATTAGCAAGATTATTAGTAATTACGTCCATCTTGTTCATTTGAGTTATCATGCCTAATCCTGCAGTATAAAGACCTCTTATCAATAGATCACTTCCTATTAAAAAATTTTAAAACTCCTTTACATTTAGAAGCATTAGATTTAGGAATGTACTCTATATATTTTCCTGTACCTATAGCAACACAAGATAATGATTCTTCTGCAATAATAGCATTTATACCAGTTTTTTGTTTAATTAATTTATCTAAACCGTATAGTAAACTTCCTCCACCTGTCATAACAATTCCTCTATCAGCAATATCTGATGCAAGTTCAGGAGGTGTTTTTTCTAAAACAGAATGTACTGTTTCTATAATAGATGTTACAGATTCTGTTAATGCTTCTAACATTTCTTCAGATGTAACAGTTATAGTTTTAGGTAGTCCACTAACTAAATTTCTACCTCTAACATCCATAGTGGAAAAAGGTGTATCTTCAAAAGCAGTACCTATATTAATTTTTAATTGTTCTGCTGTTCTTTCACCAATAAGTAAATTATGTTTTTTACGCATATATCTAACTATTGACTCATCAAAATTATCACCTGCTATTTTAAGTGATTCACTTACAACCGTACCACCTAAAGATATTACTGCAACATCTGTAGTACCTCCACCTATATCTACAACCATACTACCCATAGCTCTTGCTATATCTATTCCAGCTCCAATTGCTGCAGCAATTGGTTCTTCAATAACAAAAACTTGTCTTGCACCTGCTTGACGAGTAGCATCTTCAACAGCTCTACGTTCTACCTCTGTTACTGCCGAAGGTACACAAACTACTATTCTAGGTTTTACTAATAAATTTTTGCCTATAACTTTTTGTATAAAATACTTTAACATCTTTTCTGTTATATCATAATCTGAAATTACACCTTCACGTAAAGGTCTTATTGCTACTATATTTCCAGGAGTTCTACCTATCATACGACAAGCTTCTTCTCCTACAGCTAAAATAGTATTTGTATTTTTATCTATAGCTACAACAGAAGATTCTCTTAATACTATACCTTGACCTTCTATGTATACTAAAACATTTGCTGTACCTAAATCTATACCAATATCTGCTCCTATCATTAAAGTAATCTCCTTTTTTATTATCGTCATGTATAAGTTAAATTTTATTGTTATATTAAATTAATATATATTATAAATTTAATCAATAAATTTAAATTGATTGTTTTCAACAAAAAAATATACCTAGTAATAAATTTATACCAAGCTATCTTTTTGCAATTTATAATGTTTATCTTTTATTCTTATATTTTATAAAAGTATTAAATAATACATTTAATAACATTTTATATCAATATTATAAATTTTATTTATAACTAAAAACTAAATTATTAAATTTTCTTGCACATTTTAAGATTAAGCCAAGTAATGCTAAAATTATTAGATTGTTTTTAAAATATTTTTATAAATATAAAATAATATAGATGCTTTTTAAATTTAATGTAATTATGTAATAAAATTTAAGTTATATTATTTTCAATATATAAGTTTCTTCTTTATAAAATTTTTATACTACTTATTAATTTAATTTTACTATTTTACTTATATTATTGTAATAATATAATAAATATTATTTTCTATAATTAATATTTATTATATTAGTTGAGTATAGCACAACAAATGTTTATACGCAATTTTTCATAATACATAATTAATGTAAATTTTAATAATTAATAATAATTTAATTTTAATTAAATTATACAACAAATAACATGAATATCAAATTTATTTTAATAAAAATAAAAAACTTTCAATTTTAAACGTTATATTTAAAATTAAAAGTTTTAATATGTAAAATACATTTATGTAATTAATTTTTAATCTTTTTAGAAATAACATCTATAGCTTTTTTAAGTTGAACATCTTGATCTAAAGTTAATGTTGGTATTTTAACTGCTAATTCTTCACTCATAGGTACTACATAGTCTGGTTTTATTCCTTTAGCATGTATAGAAGCTCCACTTGGAGTATAATACTTAGCAATTGTAACTTTTACAGCACTACCATCTGATAATGGATATAAATTTTGTACTAATGCTTTACCAAATGTTTGTTCTCCTACTAAAGTTCCAACATTTCTATCTTTAATTGCTCCAGATAAAACTTCAGAAGCTGAAGCACTATTACCATTTACTAATACTGTTAATGGTATTTGTATACCTTCTCCAGAAGAATTATAATACTTTTTACTTCCACTCTTATCTTCTGTATATACAATAACACCTTTTGGCACTATCATATCTGCAACTTTTACAACTACATCTAATAACCCTCCAGGATTATTTCTTAAATCTATAATTAATCCAGATATACCTTTAGATAATAAGTCATCATATGCCTCTTTAAATTGATCTGCAGTTAATCTTTCAAAAGTAGAAATTCTTATTAATCCAATATTATTTTTTAATATTTTATGAGTAACAGTAGGTATATTTATTTGTTTTCTTTCTATAGTTAAATTAGAATAAACGTCTGAACTTTCTCTATATGAATATATTTTAACAGTAGTTCCTTCTTTTCCTTTCATCATAGAGACAGCCTCATCTAATAGCATATTTGTAATATCTATATCATTTATTTTTAAAATCTTATCTCCAGCCTCAAGCCCTGCATCTTTTGCAGGCGAACCTTCATAAGGATTGACAATTAAAATGCCTCCTCCTTTTGCTTGACTAACTACAGCTCCTATACCATAATACTTACCTTCTGTAACTTCAGTAAAACTCTTATATTCATCAGCTGTCATATAGGATGTATATGGATCACCAACTCCATAGAGCATTCCCATAAATAAAGCATCATTTACTTTCTTCTTGTCGTATTCATTAACATACTTTTTGTCTAATATAGCATTTATAATTTTTATTTTATTTTCTAGTGGAATCTCATTTTTTACAAATCTACTGTATAAACTATTTCCTAAATTAAATAAAACTGCAATAAAAATTATAATTAATACTCCAGAAAAAAAACCTTTAAAAAATGATTTCTTGTTTTCTTCCATTATGTATCCTCCCAAGTATTTAAATAACAGACTTAATTAAATTTTATTCAATTATAAAATTAATATAACTAAACCACGTATATTTAATTTTTATATAATAAAAAAAACCGATAAAATCGGCTCTTTTATTTATGTAAATTGTACCATTAATATTTATTATATTCCAAGATATGGTTTTGGATTAGTTGCTACTCCATTTACACGTACCTCAAAATGAAGATGATTTCCTGTTGCAGTTCCTGTACTTCCTATTTTAGAAACAACATCACCTTTTTTTACTCTTTGACCTACTCTTACTACATTAGTAGTATTATGTCCATAAAGTGTACTTATACCATTACCGTGATCTATAATTACAGTATAACCATATCCATTCATATACCTTGATGCTATAACAGTTCCAGCTTCAGCCGCAACAGCATTACTAAGTTTTGGCGCAGGTATATCTATACCACTATGCCTTTTTATAGCATGTGTAATTGGATGTTTTCTAATTCCAAAATCAGAAGATATATTAGATCTACTAGGACTTTTAACAGGTACTGGCCAGCCAAGTTTACCATTTGTAGTAATAGTAGTTTTATTTGAATTAGAATTAGAATTTTTATTTCTTGCAGCTGCTTCTGCAGCTTTTTTTGCCTCTGCTTTAATTAAAGCTTCAACTTCTTTGCTTGAATTTTCCAATGCATATAACTCTTTTTGATATTTTTCTTGTTCTTTACTTAAAGTATTTAAAATTTTAGATTTTTCTGCTCTAATATTTTCATAACTTGCTTTTTTATGTTTTTCTTGTACTTGTAAAGATTTTAATTTTGTTTTCTTTTTCTCTAATTCAGTTACTTTAGATTTTATTAATCTTTCAGTGGAAACTAAATCATTTAATAGATTTTTATCATATTCTATTATTCGTGTTACATAATCTATTCTCTTTATTAAGTCAGAAAAATTTTGTGCTTTAAAGACAATATCAAAATAAGAAAGTTTTCCATTTTTATACATAAAAATAGCTCTCTTAGTAAATGCATCGTATTGTATTTTTCTTTTTTCTTCTGCTTGTTGTAAATCTTCTTCTGTTTTCTTTAATTCTTTTTGCGTCTTATTTAATTGTCCTGATATTGAATCTAACTCTAGTAAAACTTTTTCTAGATTTAAATCTACTTTTTTTATTTCTTCTTCTACTTTAACTTGTTGTTGTTTATTTTCTTTTAAATTTTCTTTAACATGCTTTTTATTGGAATTAATTTGTTCCTGTTTTTGCCTTAAATTTTTAGTGGTATTAGCATATATGTCCACAACCTGTGTATTAAGTAAAATAACTATCAGGCCAATAATTTTAAATTTAAAAGCAAAACGTTTTATAAACATAAAATAGTGGCTCCTAATTTAAAATTAACACTATACTTGTAGATGTTTACGTATAGATGTAATACTTCCTACAATACCAATTAAAATTCCTAAAAGTATAGATATAGGTCCTATAAATTTAAAAACATCTTTAACATTTCTAAAATTTAGCCAATTACGAATAAAAGCCATATTAGAATAAATAAACTCTATACTTTTATTATATAAGAAGAAAGATATTACAACTGTTATAAGAGAACCTATTATACCTATTAATACACCTTCTATAATAAATGGCCACCTTATAAACGAATCTGTAGCACCAACATATTTCATAATATTAATTTCATTTTTTCTATTATTAACTGTTAATTTTATTGTATTAACTATAATTATTGTAGATAACATTGCTAAAAATAATATTATTACTACGCTTATAATACCTACTGTATTATTTATAACAATTAAATTATCTAGCACTTCTTCATCATATTTTACTTCTACTATACCTTTGCCTATAAGTTTTTCTAATTGTTTTATAACAGATTGTTGATTTGCTATATCATTTACTTTTATAGTAAATGATGCAGGTAATATATTTTTATTTTCTAATCCTGCAACAAAATCAGATGACATGTCTCCTAAACTATCAGAAAAAATCTTCAAAGCATCCTCTGAAGAAATATAACTTACACTTTCTACATCTTTTAAATTAGTAATATATTGCTTTAAATCTTTTAATTCTTTTTCTGTGATTTTATTATCTATGTATACTGATATATCTAAACTACTTTCTACATTATCTAATAAATATCCTACATTACTGACAATGCAATAAGAAAATACTAAAATAAAAATACAACTAGCAACAGTTATAATAGAAGCTAAACTCATAAGTCTGTTTTTAAAAATGCTTTTTAGTGCTTCTCTTATATAGTACTTAAAATTTCTAACCTTCATTACTATATCCACCTTTTTCAACATCACTTAAAATTTTACCATTTTTAATAGTTATAACTCTTTTTTGCATAGTATCAACAATATCCTTTGCATGGGTTGCTACAACAACAGTTGTTCCTCTATAATTAATATCTTCTAATAAATGCATTATTTCCCATGCTGTCTTAGGATCTAAATTTCCTGTTGGTTCATCTGCAATAAGTAATGAAGGTTTATTTACGATAGCTCTTGCCAAAGCTGTTCTTTGTTGTTCTCCTCCAGATAGCTGATTTGGATAAGATTTTGATTTTCTTTGAAGACCAACCATAGCCAAAACAGCCGGTACATTTCTTCTAATTTCTCTACTAGGAGCTTCTGTTACTTCCATAGCAAAAGCAACATTTTCATATACAGTTTTGTTAGGTAATAATTTAAAATCTTGAAATACTACACCTAATTGTCTCCTAAAATAAGGAACTTCTTTATGATGTAGAGTTGTAATATCAACATTATTTATATATATCTTACCTGATGTAGGTTCTTGTTCTTTTAAAAGCATTCTTATAAAACTAGATTTACCTGAACCACTAGAACCTACTATAAAAACAAATTCACCTTGTTCTATTTTTACTGATATTTGATCTGCACCTTTTGCACCATTATCATAAAACTTTGTAACATTTTCTATATTTATCAAGAAACTCTTCCTTCCATGACAAATAGAGTAACAAACTGTTAATATAATTTTAACGTTATTAAATATTAAAATCAATATATTTACAAAAATTTAATATATATATTTTTCTTTGTAATCCATATATTGGAGAACCATTAGTGCTACTTTAAAAATTACTGCATCATCAAAAATTCTTAAATCTAACCCTGTCATTTTTTGTATTTTATCTAATCTATATACAAGTGTATTTCTATGAATATATAATTGTCTAGAAGTCTCAGAAACATTTAGATTGTTCTCAAAAAATTTAGCTACAGTAGTAATAAGCTCTTGATCTAATTGTTCTGTTGAAAATCCATGTAATACTTCTGTAATAAAGATTTTACACAAAGAAGTAGGTAATTGATAAATTAATCTTACTACCCCAAGATACTGATAATTAATAATTTTACCTTCTATATTAAATATCTTGCCTACTTCCATAGCCATTTTAGCTTCTTTATAAGATAAAGAAATATTTTTCAAATTATTAACAATTGTACCTAAAGAAATATAAACATCTGCACCTAATTTTTCAGTAAGTGCAGCATTAAGATCTCTAGCTACTTTTTCTATTTCATCTCTAGAATCATTTTCATCTAATTCTCTAACTAATATAATATTTTTTTCATCAATTAAAGTTAAAAAGTCTTGCTCCCTAATATCAAATACTGATTTTGTTAAATCTAAAATATCAGTATTTTCTTCAATATCAGTTTGAATTAAATAAACAACTCTTGGTACTTTATTTTCTATATTTAATTTTTCAGCTCTACTATATATATCAACTAATAATAAATTATCTAATAAGAGATTTTTTATAAAATTTTCTTTATCGTAACGTTCTTTATACGCCATAATTAAGCTTTTTAATTGAAATGCTGCTACTTGAGCAATTTTATAACTTTCTCCATATTCACTTTTAGCAGCCACAACATATTCTACTACATTATTATCAAATACTTTAAAATAATTATAATTTTTTAAAATTTGTCCTTCAGCTTGTGAAGAAACAAAATTAGGTATATTATCTATAACTTTTCCTATCATTGACTGCTCTGTACTAACAATAACTTTACCATCTCTATCAGTAATACTTAAATCGCATCTCGTAATTTCTTTTAACCCACTAATAGTATTCTGTAAAATTTGATTTGAAATCATATGAACTCTCCTTATCTATTTAATAAAAATACTCTCTTAATTAAGCGTTAATTTAATAATAATTGTGCAATTTGCTATAACAATAATATATCTATAGTAGATTTATAAAAAGTATATGTATATAATATTATTATATTTTAAATGTTTAACAAAATAAAGAATAAAAATTATAAAAATAAAAATTATAAAAAAAAGTTTACGAATTTGATTCGTAAACTTTATAAATATGAGTCACCCGGGAGTCGAACCCGGGACAACTGGATTAAAAGTCCAGTGCTCTACCAACTGAGCTAGTGACCCTTATAACATTAGGGTGAATAGTGGGATTCGAACCCACGGCCTCCAGAGCCACAATCTGGCGCTCTAACCAACTGAGCTATACCCACCAAAGGTAAAATGTATCTGAAGGGATTCGAACCCCCGACCCACGGCTTAGAAGGCCGTTGCTCTATCCTGCTGAGCTACAGATACATATAATCGGGGTGACAGGATTTGAACCTGCGACCTCCTGATCCCAAATCAGGCGCGCTAGCCAAGCTACGCTACACCCCGCTAAATTTGGCAATCACCTACTCTCCCAGGCAGTTACCCACCAAGTACCATCGGCCGTCTACGTCTTAATCTACGTGTTCGGTATGGAAACGGATGTTACCCATAGACGCATCATCACCAAAAATATATGACCCGTAGGAGAATCGAACTCCTGTCTCAGCCGTGAAAGGGCCGTGTCTTAACCGCTTGACCAACGGGCCATTTTTACTTTGTTACTAGCTCCCCGAGCAGGATTCGAACCTGCGACCCTCCGGTTAACAGCCGGATGCTCT
>CAMLLW010000003.1 GCA_946481295.1 uncultured Clostridia bacterium
TTTATTCTTTTTAAATTAAAATAAGTACTAAATAATAATTTATCTAGTACTTATTTTTTATTCATTAATAGAATCTATAAACTTTTTAATATTATTACTTTTTTTATCTGTTGGTTCTATTTTTCTCGTCTGATATCTTCTATAAAATCTATTTAAAAATATTTTAATTACTGCACAAATAGGTACAGCAAATAGCATTCCTAAAATTCCAAATAATTTTCCACCAACAGATATTGAAAGTAAAACTAGCGGAGCGCTTAGATGAACTTTACTTCCAACTACTTTAGGTACAATAAATATGCTATCTAATTGTTGTATAATAAATATAACTATTGCAGCTTTTATAGCAGTAACATAAGAACCTAATAACATTTCTAATCCAACAGCTAAAATAAATGCAACTATAGCTCCTATAAATGGCATTAAACTTGAAAATCCTGTAATAACACCTATAAAAACAGCAAGTTTTACTCCTATAAAATTTAATCCAACACCAACTAATGTACCTAATAAAATAGCATCTATAATTTGTCCTTTTATATAACCAGAAAAAACTGCATTTAAATCTGCAAAAACATTGTTTAATCTAGTATTTAATTTTTTAGGTAAAAAAGTTATACAAATTTCTTTTACTGTATACAAGATTTTTTCCTTATCTCTTAAAAAATAAAAAGCTATTACTAAAGATAAAATAAAATTAACTGCTCCAGAGCTAACAGATGTAGCTATATTAAGGCTTTTACCAGCTAATCCATATAAGAAATCTTGTACTAATTTAATTACATTATTTATTCCATTTGAAAATTGACTACCAAGTCCTAATTGACTTACTTTATAGTCTAAACTTTTAATTAAATCGTCACCTTCATCAGCAATATTATCAATTATATTGGCTAATCTTTGAGAAAAAGACGATTCAGAATTAGTATAGCTAAAATTTCCGCCTATATTATTTATTAAAAAATATATTATACAAGTTATTCCTAATGGTAATATTATATATGTTAGTATAGTTCCTTCCATTCTACGTTTAAACTTCCGTGTTTCACCGTTTTCTTTTTCATTACTTAATTTTTCTTCGTTATTTTTTGACTTATAAAATCTCTTACCAAGTTTCGTATTGTATAAATTTTCTTTAACTACATTTATTCTATTATTTTTTTTAGCTTTCATTTGTTTTATATTGCTATTTTTAATAAATTCCTCATATTTTCTTTGAAAAAAATCTACAACAGAATCTAATAAATAAGCAATTATAAGTGCAACAACAAATACAGAAAACAAACTCAATAATTTTTCTAATGAATGAATCATAGTTAAGAATATATTTTTTATATCTTTAATTATAAACGCAGCAGAATCTATTATTATTTTTAAAATATATAATACTATTAGAGTAAAAATAACATGAAACGAAATTTTTAAATATTTTTTATCCCATGGTAATTTCATTAATTTACTCCTTGTAACATTATATGAATTTAAACTACTTTAAATTTTCTAATACATTCAATAAAAATTCCCATACTCTTTTTGTAGAAGAAATACTAAGTTTTTCTTCTGGAGTATGTGCTCCACTAATATTAGGTCCAAAAGAAATCATATCTAAATATGGCATTTTTTCTATTAATAATCCACACTCTAAACCTGCATGTATAGCATCTACTTTAGGTGTTTTACCATACATATCTTTGTAAGTTTTTACAAATACATCTCTTACAAAAGACTCTTCTTTATATTCCCATGCTGGGTAATCTCCTGAAACACTATGTTTTGCTTTAACTAAATTTGCTAGTATCTTCATTTCGCTAATCAACATTTTTTTTCTTGTTAAAACAGAACTTCTAGTAGCACAATTAAATTTTACTACATCATCTTTTATTTTTATAACTCCTAAATTATTAGATGTTTCTACTAAACCTTTAATGTCTAAACTCATAGCTTTAACTCCATTAGGTATTAGTAAAATTGTAGCAATAACTTTTTTAGTAGTATCAGTATCAAAACATTTTTGAACAATACTTGATTTTTCTACACACAATTCTAAATTAGGCTCATTTACTCTAAATTCATTTTTAAACACATTACTACATTCATTTATAATGCTTAAAAACTTATCTTCATCTTTTTCTTCTATGCTAATTTTACAAGTGCATTCTCTTGGTATTGCGTTATCTTTAGCTCCTCCTTCTATAGAAATAATATTAACGTCTATTATATCGTCAATTTCAGATAAAACTCTACCCATTAATACATTAGAATTAGCTAACTCTTTATCAATATCTTGTCCTGAATGACCGCCGCACAAGCCTTTTATCATAATTTCATAAGATATAGAATCTTTTTTTACATCAACATAATTTATAGGTAATTCTATACATTGTCTTATTCCACCTGCACAACTTGCTAGGAATATCCCTTCTTCTTCAGAATCTATATTTAATAGAATTTTACCATTTAATAATTGTTCATTTACAGCTAATGCTCCAAACATTCCAGTTTCTTCTTCACTAGTAAATAACGCTTCTATATTAGGATGTTTATATTCATTTGAGTCTAAAAAAGCAAGTGCCATTGCTACTGCTATACCATTATCTGCCCCTAAAGTTGTTCCTCTTGCCTTTACAAAATCTCCATCTATATATAATTGTATTGGATCTTTTTTAAAATCATGAATAGTATCGCTATTTTTTTCTGTAACCATATCTGTATGGCCTTGTAAAATAACTGTTTTAGAATTTTCATATCCTTTAGTAGCTGGTTTTTTTATAATAACATTATTATTATTATCTTTATTTACCCATAGATTTCTTTGAGTAGCAAACTCAACAAGATAATCTGCTATAGCCCTTTCATTACCAGAACCTCGAGGTATCAAACTTATTTCTTCAAAAAATTTAAATACTTTCTTAGGTTCTAAATTTTCTAAAATATACATAAAATGCCTCCTTTTAATTTAACATATTTTAAATAGAATATAAAATAATTAACCATTATATAGATCTGGTCTTTTATTCTTAGTACGTAAAATAGATTGTTCTTTTCTCCATTTTTCTATATTTTTATGATTACCAGATAATAACACTTCTGGCACTTTTCTTTTTAAAAATTCTGGTGGTCTTGTATATTGTGGATATTCTAATAAATTATCTGTAAATGTTTCAAATTTATAAGATTCTTCTTTTGATAAAACATCTTTAACTAATCTAGATACGGAATCTATTATAACCATAGCCCCTAATTCACCACCAGTTAAAATAAAATCCCCTATAGAAATTTCTTCTGTTACAATTTCTTCTAATACTCTTTCATCTATACCTTCATAATGTCCACAAAGTATAATAATATCTTCTTCTTTTGATAATTCTTCAGCCTTTTTTTGGTTAAAAGGCTTACCTTGTGGTGACATAAAAATAACCTTAGTATTTTTACTAACTTTATCTTTTATTGACATATATGCATTATAAACTGGTTCAGCTTGCATAACCATACCAAAGCCCCCACCATATGGATAATCATCTACTTTGTGATGTTTATTAGAAGAAAAGTCTCTAATATCTATACAATTAATATTTATTAAATTTCTTTCTAACGCTCTCTTTATAATACTATGATTAAGCCCTTCATTTATCATTTGTGGAAATAGAGTAAGTACATGAAAATTCATTAGTCTCTCAATCCATTTAAAAGTTTAACTGTCATTGTTTTAGAATTTATATCTATATTTAGAATACATTGTTTTATTGCAGGAATCAATAAATCTTTAGTATTTTCTTTTTTTACAACATAGACATCATTAGAACCTGTTTCTATTATGTCTTTTATAATTCCTAAATTTTCACCATCTTCTGTAACTACAGTTAAATCATAAATGTCTCTTATATAATATTCATCTGTCCCTAAAGGAAGTGCCAAATTTTCTGGTATTTTTATTACCCCTCCTCTAAGACTATGGGCTAAATCCATAGTATCTATACCATTTAATTTTAAAATTATAAATTGTTTATGATATCTAACATTTTCAATCTTATAATTATAAAAATTATTATTTAAATAAATAACTATTTCTTTTAACTTACTAAATCTTCTAGGCTCATCAGTATAAGGTATTACTTTTATTTCTCCTCTAACTCCTTGTGTATTTACAACTTGTCCAATATCAAAATATGCCATAAAATTCTCCTTAAGTATAATAAAAAAGTGCTCTATAAGAACACTTTTTTATATTATTGCAATATTTGCAATTTAACTTTTTCATTATTATGGGTAGCTCCTGCTCTTAAAACATTACGTATAGATTTAGCTATTCTACCTTGCTTACCTATAACTTTACCCATATCATCTGGGGCAACCTTCAGTTTTAAAATAATTGTATTATTATTTTTAGATTCTGAAATTGAAACTAAATCAGGTTCATCAACTAAATTTTTCACAATAATCTCTAATAACTGTTTCAAGTTTATCCCCTCCATTTAAATTATTGAATAGCTCCAGCTTTTCTTAATAAAGCTCTTACTTTATCTGTTGGTTGAGCACCATTACCTAACCATTTTTTAGCAGCTTCAACATTTACTTTTAAATCAATAGGATCTTTAGTTGGGTTATAATAACCAAGTTGTTCTATAACCTTTCCATCTCTAGGAGATCTAGAATCAGCTACAACTATTCTATAAAAAGGAGCTTTCTTTTGTCCCATTCTTTTTAATCTGATTTTTACCATTTAATTCACCTCCTTAATAATAATTATAAGGCTATTTATTTATAATCTATTTAAAAAAAGGTATATTTAGTTTTCCCTTTTTGCCTTTTGTAACATCAGTAAATTGTTTCATCATTTTTTTCATTTCTGAAAATTGTTTAAGTAATCTATTTACTTCTTGAATAGGTCTTCCAGAACCTTCAGCAATACGTTTTTTTCTAGAACCATTTAATATAGATGGATTTAATCTTTCACTTTTTGTCATAGATTGTATTATAGCTTCTACATGAATCATAGCCTTTTCATCTATATTAGCATCATCTAAATTAATTTGATTACCTATTCCAGGTATCATTCCTATTAAATTTTTTAAAGGACCCATTTTTTTAATTTGTTGCATTTGTTCTAAAAAATCTTCTAAAGAAAATTCTTGGTTTCTCATTTTCTTTTCTAATTCTTTTGCTTGTTCTTCATCAAATGCCTCTTGAGCCTTTTCTATTAGTGATAAAACATCACCCATTCCTAAAATTCTAGATGCCATTCTATCTGGATGAAATGGTTCTAAATCTTCTAATTTTTCTCCCATACCTATATATTTTATAGGTTTACCTGTAACAGATTTTACAGATAAGGCTGCTCCACCACGAGTATCACCATCTAATTTTGTGATTATAACGCCATCTATTCCTAAAGTTTCATTAAATGATTCTGCAACTGTTACAGAATCTTGTCCTGTCATTGCATCTATAATAAGTAAAATTTCTTGTGGATGTACTTCTGATTTTATATTTTTTAATTCATCCATAAGCTCTATATCTATATGTAGCCTACCTGCTGTATCGATAATTACTATATCGTTACCATTTTTCTTGGCATACTCTATAGATGATTTTGCAATTTCTACTGGATTATAATTAGTTCCCATTGAAAAAACAGGAATATTATAAGTTTTTCCTACAACTTCTAGTTGTTTTATAGCTGCAGGTCTATAAATATCACAAGCTACAAGTAAAGGTTTTTTATTTTCTTTCCTTAATAAACCGGCAAGTTTACCAGTTGTTGTTGTTTTACCAGCACCTTGTAAACCAACCATCATATATACTGTAGGAGATTTGGATGAAAATGTTAATTTGCTTTGTGTAGAACCCATAAGCTCTATAAGCTCTTCATTAACAATCTTTATAACTTGTTGACCTGGGGTAAGACTATTAAATACATCTTCACCTATGGCTTTTTCACTTACCTTTTTAATAAAATCTTTTACTATTTTAAAATTAACATCAGCTTCTAATAAAGCTAATTTTACTTCTCTTAAAGCTTCTTTTACATCTTTTTCTGTTAATTTTCCTTTATTTTTTAAGTTTTTAAAAACATCTTGTAATTTTGATGAAAGGTTTTCAAATGCCATTTTTTAAACCTCCTATTTATACATTTAATATATCATTTAGTTGATTTTTTATAGATATAAGTTTTTCTTTATTTTTAACATATATAAACATATCATCTATTTCAGAAATAATATTTTGTATTTTATTATTTAATTTAATATATTTATCTAGACATTGTAATTTTACTTCATACTTATAAAGTATATTCTGTGTTCTTTTTAAGGAATCGCTTACAGCTTGTGGAGAAATATTACATTCTTTTGCTATTTCGGCTAATGTTAAATCATATTGATAATAAAGTTCAAAAATATTTTTTTGCCTTACAGTTAACAATTCTCCATAAAAATCATATAACAGTGTAACTTGAAGTATATTATCCACGACAGCCTCCTTATAGGACTATAAAGCAAATTTACTTTATAGCATTTGGTCTTTATAATATATTAATTTTAATAATTTTTCAATTATTTTTTATATTTAACTTTATATATCTAAAGTTAAATGATATACTATTTATATATTTATACTCTAGGAGATTTTTATGAATTACATTATTTTAGATTTAGAATTTAATCAACATTATGAATTTAATGAGGGAGAATCATATACTTTAGAAGAAGATTGTCCTTTTGAAATAATACAAATAGGTGCAGTAAAACTTGATAAAAATTTTAATATGATAGATACTTTTAATCATTTAATTAAACCTAATATTTATAAAAGAATGCACCCTTTTGTAGAAAAACTAACAGGTATTACAGAAGAAATACTTGAAAATCAAAAAAGTTTTAAAACTATATATAAATTATTTACTAAATTTTTTAATTATAAAGAAGATATTTTATGTGTATGGGGTTCTTATGATATAAAAGCATTATATAAAAATGCACAATTTTATAATTTAGATACTTCTAAATTGCCTACTAAATTTATTAATATTCAAAGTACAGCAAGTGCATATTTAAATAATAGCTTAGCAATTGGACTTCAAAAAGCTATAGAAGCTTTAAAAATAAATATAGATAGTTCATTTCATGATGCTTTAAATGATGCAAAATATACAGCTAAAATATTTATAAAATTAAAAGAACAAAAGTTTAATGTATTTGAAATTTATAATTCAAATGAAAAATTAAAAATTAGAGATTTATCTTCTCAAAAAAATATTAAAGAAGAAAAAACAGATTTATCTATGTTATATAAATATGTAGAAAAAAAATTAGGTAGAAAAATTCTTCAACATGAAAAAAAAATATACAGAGAAGTATATTTTTTAGGACGATCTAAGAAATTTGGATAAAATTATATAGTAAATTGGGAACTATATAATTTTTTAGTATAATCATGTTTTGGATTTTTACATATTTCTTCAGTAGTTGCTAATTCTACAATTTCACCTTTATACATGACAGCGACTCTATCACTTAAAAAGTTTACTAAATTTAAATCATGTGAAATAAAAATATAACTTAAATTTAATCTCTCTTTAAGCTCCATAAATATATTTAATATTTGTGCTGAAATAGAGACATCTAGTGATGAAACTGCCTCATCTGCAATGATTATTTTAGGTTTTAAAATTATTGCAGATGCTATAGAAATTCTTTGTCTTTCTCCTCCACTTAATTCATATGGATATCTGTTCTTATATGTTTGATTTAAACCAACCATATCAAGAACTTCATCTACTTTTTTATTCTTCTCTTCTTTAGAAAGTTTTTTCTCTAATATAAGACTTTCTCTTAAAATCCAATCTACTTTTTTTTTAGGATTTAAAGACGCATATGAGTTTTGAAATATAATTTGAATATTTTTTCTAATATATCTTAAATCTTTCTCAGTGTAATTAGTTATATCCTTACCCTCAAAATATATTTGACCTTCATGATCTTTAATAAGTCTTATTATTATAGAAGCCAATGTTGATTTTCCACAACCAGATTCTCCCACCAAACCAAAAACTTCACCTTTATTTATATTAAAACTTACATTATTAACAGCTTTTTGGTATTCTTTATTAGTAAAATATTTAGATTTATTTTTTTTATATATTTTAGTTATATTTTTTACTTCTAAAATTGATTCCATAATACGCTCCAAAAATTAATAATTAAAACATCTTACATAATGTTCATTTTCTATTTCTAATTCATCTGGCATTTGCTTATAACAATAATCTATTTTATTAGGGCAAAAACTTCTAAATGGACATAAATACTCTTTATAATCTAAATTATTTATTTCTAATCTATTGGAAACAGATAATTTCTTACCTTTATTCTCCATTTTAGGTATACTATTTATTAACTGTTTTGTATATGGATGTTTACATTTAAACATTATATTTTCTTTTTTACCGTGTTCTACAATTACTCCTTTATAAATAACATATATATAATCACTAATATTATTTATAATAGCTAAATCATGGCTTATAAATAATAAAGACATATTGTTTTCTTTACTTAATTTATTCAAAATTTCTATTATTTGCTTTTGTATAGTTACATCTAATGCAGTTGTAGGTTCATCTGCTATCAGAAACTTTGGTTTACAAATAATAGCCATAGAAATTAATATTCTCTGACACATTCCTCCAGATATTTGATGTCTATAACTGTTATATACATACTCTGGATCTTTTAACCCAATACTTTCAAATGTACTTAAAACTAAATTTTTGGCACTTTTCTTATCTATTTTTAAGTTTTTTGTAATAATTTCTATAACTTGATTTCCAATTTTCATTAATGGATTAAGACTATTCATAGGATCTTGAAATATTATTGAAATTTCATTTCCTCTTAAATTATTAAAATCTTTTTCACTTAATTTTAATATATTACTATCATTAAAAAAAATTTCTCCACCTAATATTTTAGATTTACTTGGTAATAGCCTAGAAATGCTTAATCCTAATGTAGTTTTTCCACTTCCAGATTCTCCTACTAATCCAACTTTTTGTCCATTTTTAACTTCTAAATTAACATTTTTAAGAACAGGATTATCATCATCAGAAAAAGTTAAGCTTAAATTTCTAACTTCTAATAATTTATTCATTATTATTTCTCCTCTAAAATATCATTAATTCCATCACCCAATAAATTAAAACCTAAAGCTAAAATAAATATAATAAAACCAGTAAAAAAAACATACCAAGGTGCTTGTTGCAAATAATTTTGTGACTCTTTTAACATACGTCCCCAGCTTGGTTCCGGAGGTTGTATTCCTAAACCTAAATAACTTAAACCTGCTTCTGATAAAACATTTAAAGCAAAACTAAAACTAGCATTTATTATTAGTGGCATTTTAAAATTAGGTAACATATGAACAAATATTATTCTAAAATTTGATACTCCTTTTATTTTTGCAAGTTTTACATAATCTAAATTTTTACCTTGAATAAAGCTAGATCTTGTAAGTCTAGCAAATCTAGGTACTGATAGTATACCTAAAACAATAATAGTATTAGTTATGTTTGATCCTAAAACTGAAATTATGACAAGAGCAAATAAAATTGAAGGGAAAGCCATTAAAACATCTATAAATTTACTAAATACTTTATCTATTATTCCACCATAGTACCCCATAAAAGATCCTAAAAAAATTCCTATAGTACTACTTATTAATACACTAAAAAAAGATATTAAAAATGTAGTTTTGCTTCCCTGCATTATTCTAGAAAAAATATCTCTTCCAAAATTATCTGTACCAAAAATATGTTTTATTGATGGAGATTGTAAAATATCTTCATAGTTCATTTCTGTATAATTATACGGTATATAAAATAGACTTATTATGCACATTAAGAACAAAGTTATAACTATGATAAGTCCACAAGTAAAATTAAAGTTTTTTAAATATTTTTTCACAGCTAAACTCCCTAGTATAAAAACGATAATCAATTTAATTACAATGGATATTATACTTTTTTCGATAAAATTATTCAAGAAAAAGCATTTTAAACTTTTAAGCATATAAAAATATTTTATATTTAACTTATTTTAATTCTATTCTTGGATCTATAATTTTATATAATAAATCTATTAAAAAATTGACAAATACAACTATAAAAGATATATATAATAATATACCTTGTAATAAAGGAAAATCTCTAAAATTAATAGCTGTTATAGTTAAACTACCTATTCCATTTAAAGAAAAAACATTTTCAATTATAATACTTCCACTTAAAGTATCAATAATTATAATTCCTATTGTTGTAATTACAGGTAAAAAAGTATTTCTTAAAATATGCTTTTTTAATATATAATTTTCAGAAAATCCCTTACTTCTAACTACTTTTACATAGTCTAAATTAAACTGCTCACGTATAGAATTTTTTAAAAATCTTATTATAATTGCACTATTACCTATAGCTATAGATAAAGATGGTAAAAATAATAATTTAATTAAAGATGTATCATCCGAATAAGCATACCCGCCTGTAGGAAAAATTTTAAAAATAACTCCAAATACTAATGCAAGTATGAGTCCTAACCAAAATGTAGGTATAGCTAAGCCAAACTGACAAAAAACTTCAATAATCTTACCAATAATATTATTTTTATTTCTGCCTATTATAATTCCAAAAAACATACTGATTATAATTGTGATAAATATAGACATTAAAGTTAAAACTAAAGTTAGTTTCATTCTAGAATTAATAAGATATGATACAGATTCATTAAATTTAATGGAAGTTCCTAAATTGCCATTAAATACATTTATAATCCAAATTAAATATCTTTGTAATAAAGGTAAATCTAAATTAAGTTGGTTTCTTAAAATCTCAAGTTGGTTAATATCAGCATCAGGTCCTAATATTATTAATGCAGGATCTCCCGGTATTATATTAAAAACAAAAAATGTTACTAAAGAAATTAAAAAAAGTGTTACTAACAAATTAATAATATTATAAAATGTGTATTTCATATAATATAACCACCATTTTTTTAAAATAATAGCTTAATTTTTGTTTTTAACAAAAACTAAGCTACTAAAATTTATTTAAAGTATAATTTTGATAAATCCCAAAAACTAATTGGATATTGAATAAATCCTTTAATATCTTTAGTTGTAATTATAGATTTACCTGGATCTTGTAAACATGCAGTAACAGCATCATTTGTTAATAACATTTGAGCTTTATCATAAATTTCTTTTCTTTTATTAACATCTGTTTCTAATAAAGCACTTTCTATATATGAATCATATAAACTATTATTGTAATTAGAAAAATTCTTTGAATATTTAGAATAAAATCTTCTAAATATAGAATGTGGATCTGCTTTTCCAGTAAGTCCTGTTAATGTAGTTTGATAATTAGCTTTAGTATATACATTATCTAACCATACTCCCCATTCAACTTGATTAATTTTTACTTTAATTCCTATTTTTGATAACTCATCTGATATAATTTGAGCTGTATTTACATGAAAATCATAATTAGATGGTACAGTTAATTCCATTTCAAATCCATTAGGGTATCCTGCTTGTGTTAAAAGTTCTTTTGCTTTTTTAAGATTATAATCATATACATATTCTGTATTTCCATCATACCAAAAAGGCATAGCCTTAGTAACAATTGAATAAGAAATAAGATTTTTATCATTTGCTGTAAGCTTATTAATAGCATTTCTATTAAGAGCATAATTAATAGCTTGTCTTACTTCTTTTATATTAAAAGGTTCCCTATTTAAATTAAACATTAAAAGTTGTATAGTATTTGAAGGAAAAGTATAATTATCAAAATTAGCATTATCAAGTTGTTTTATCATATCTTGACTTCCATCTATAGCGTCTATAGAACCTGATTTAAGTCCTAACATTTTTGCATTATCATCAGGTACAAATAAGAATTCAACTGTTTTAATTTTTGGAATCCTTTTTTTATCATAATAATTATCAAATTTTTCTAATACAATTTTCTTTCCGATTTCATAATTTGAAAATTTATATGGTCCTGTTCCTATAGGTAATGAATTATTATTATTGTAATCTTTTTGTACTATAGCTTTTATAGTTTGAGATAAAAATGAAGAATCAACATTTTTTAAAATTATCTTTACTTCATTATCATTAATAATTTTTACATCTTTTACTATTTGCTCATATTCAGAATTAGCAGCTTTTTTATTATCAAGACCAGCTAATCTATAATATGAATATTTAACATCTTCTGCTGTTAACTTTTTACCATTATGGAAATATACATTATCATTTAAAAAGAATGTATATTCTAACCCATCTTCGCTAATAGTCCAATCTTTAGCTATTGCAGGTACTATTTCACCATTTTCATTTACTCTTGTTAAACCATCAAAAACATTATCCATAATAGCTGATGTATCTGATGCTGATGATAAATATGGATCTAAAAAGTCAATTTCTGTACTTATAGCTATTTTTAATGGTTTTGTATTATTTAAATCTTCTGTTTTTATATTAGTATTTTGATCATTAGTCTCTTTATTATTACTAGAACATCCTACTAAAGTAATAAACATAAAAAAACAAATCATTAAACTGAGATACCTTTTTTTCATAAATATTTATCCTCCAACAAAATTTATTTTGTAATCTAAGCTTTTTTTCTTAACATATCAAATTTATTTACTTCTGTATCTAATTTTATTTTTATTTTTTGTTTAGGATGAGGTGCCTCAGTAATTAATTTTCCTTTTTCATCATACATTTCTTTAACTACTTGTGTGACATTTGCACCATTTGATTTAAAAATTTCTATTTCGTCACCAACTACAAATTTGCTACGTTGTTCTATATTTGCAAATCCAGTATTTTTATCATAACTTTCAACTAAAGCAATAAAATCATAATTTCTTATATATGAGTTATTAGTATATACACTATCTTCATTAGTTGGTTTATTAAAATAAAATCCTGTAGAAAAATTTCTATGACTAGATTTACTTAATTCTTCTATATAATAATCTAGTTTAGAATTATATTTTTCAATATTTTCTAAACAGTCGTCTATAGCTTCTCTATAAGCTTTTACAACAGCAGCTACGTAATAAGAAGTTTTCATTCTTCCCTCTATTTTAAAACTGTGAATACCTGCATCTATCATCTGAGGAATATATTTTATCATACATAAATCCTTAGAATTATAAATATAAGTTCCTCTTTCATCTTCAAAAACAGGCATATACTCTCCTGGTCTTTTTTCTTCCATCAAATGATATTTCCAACGACAAGCATGCGCACATTCTCCTCTATTTGCATCTCTACCTGTCATATAATTACTTAAAACACATCTACCTGAATAAGCCATACACATTGCTCCGTGTACAAAAGCTTCTATATCGAAATCTTTAGGAATGTGCTTACTTATCTCTGATATTTCTTTTAAAGATAATTCTCTAGCTACAACTATTCTTTTTGCGCCTAAGTTATACCAAAATAATGCTGATTGATAATTTGTATTATTAGCTTGAGTACTAATATGTATCTCCATATTAGGAATAACTTTTCTTGCAATAGAGAATATACCAGGATCAGATATTATAAGAGCATCTACACCTATTTTTTCTAACTCTAAAAAATAATCTTCAATACCTTCAAAATCTTCATTATGTGCATAAATATTAGCAGTTACATATATTTTTTTATTTCTTTCATGTGCATAATTAACAGCTTCTACCATTATATCATTATCAAAATTACCAGCTTTTGCTCTAAGCCCTAAGCTTTTGCCACCTATGTATACGGCATCCGCACCATACTCTATAGCTACCTTTAATTTTTCTAAATCTCCTGCAGGTGATAATAATTCAATTTTTTTATTAATTTATAATATTCTCCTTAATAAAAATTTCAATTTTAGTTTTTACACACATTACTATACCATCTCCAACTGGCACTATACTTGTTTCTAAGCCATCTGTATTAGATATTAAATCTAAAAATTTTTTCATTCTCCTATAGATAGTACGCTGTCTTCTTGGCACTTCATTTTCGCATTTAGCGATATTACCATTTTGAAAAATATCATCAGCTATTAATACTCCTCCGACATTTAATAAACGTATACAATCATTAAAATAATTAATGTATTGCCCCTTATTGGCATCTAAAAAGATAAAATCATAACTATTATTTAAAGAAGGTAAAATATCTTTAGCATCTCCTTCTAATAGTGTTATTTTTTCTTCTAATCCTAATTTTTTAAAATTTTTTCTAGCCTTTAATATCATTAAATCATATCTATCTATGGTTGTAATATGTCCATTTTGAGCTAAATACATACTCATAAAGCTACTAGAAAAGCCTATACAACATCCTATTTCTAAAATAGTTTTTGGCCTTTTCATTGCTAAAATAGAACCTAAAAATCTAACTGTATCATTTGGTATAATAGGAAAATTATTTTCATAACCATACTCTTGTATTTCTCCTAATTCTCCCTTACACATAGGTTGTAATTGTTTTATATAGTTTTCTATTTCAGAATTTATAATGCTCATAAATATCAACTTTCTATATTAAATTTTTATTGGAAATTAGATTTATATACTATAATAATCTACTCTTATTGCTTGTGATTGTATAATTTTGTGTCCAATATTAAATGTATATTTTGATATTTGATATGCTAAAAAAATAATACACATATAAATTAAAAAACTTATCAAACATTTCACCAAAAACCATTTAAAATTCACTTTACTCATTTTAATCACCTAATAAATAAACATATTTTTAGCATTATAATTATAATACCTTAATTAAATTTATTCAACTTAATTTACCATTTTATTTACTTAATACTTAAATTATTTAAAGATTATATTTTTATTTTAATCTTATTATGTTATTATTTTATTTAATACAAATATTATTGTTTTTTTACATATTAATACATATGTTATTGTTTTTTTGAAGAAAAGGAGCATACTTATGTCAAATTATAGAGCTACATATTTTAATAAAAATAAAAGTAATTATGGATGGTATAAATGTCAGCATTGTGGAAAAAGTTTCAGAAAATCTGAAGTTGATATAGATCATATTATTCCTAAAAGCAAGGGAGGATCAGATAAAGAATTTAACTTGCAAATTTTATGTATACATTGTAACCGTTCTAAAAAAGATAGTACATACAATATTCGTAGCGATTTATATAAAAGTACAAAAAGAATTTTAAAAAGAAAAACTCAAAAATATTCATTATTAAGATTTATATTAAAAAACCATTAAGATTATATATAAATAAAAAGAGGTTAAATAACCTCTTTTTAATTTAATGGAATTATTTTTATATTTCCATCTATATTTTTAATTTTACAACTATATGCTTCATCTTCTATATTTTTTATAATATTACCCATCTTTATATTAACTCCCTGATATATAACTTTCTCTATAATTATATCTCCTCTGTATAAGTTACTCTCTATAAGTGGTTTTAATTCTAAAACATCTTCTTGTAAAATTTCTATACTATTTTTTAAATCTTTTACAGTATTTATAGTATTTAAAAAACTTGCTTTTTTATTTTTATTACATGACATGCCTTGTGCTTTTGCTTTTAACATTGAGTTTAAAGATTGGACATAATTATTATATTTAACTTTCATACTTTTTAATTCTTTTACTTTTTTAGTGTATTCCTCTAATTTAGAAGCATCTAATCCAACATATATTTCTGTTAAAGTTCCCATAGGAGAACCTATTATTTTAGCATTTATGCCATTTCTTACAATTGCTTTTCCGCCCACAAGTAATCCTTTTTTCCCTTTTACTTCTATAAAACCATCACATTTTATTTCACTATGCATTATACCATCAGCATAAACATTTCCTCCAGCAATAATATTAGCATCTTGTATAATTTTAGCAGTAACGTTTCCCTCTGCTCTAATATTAGATTTTGACATACCAGTTATGCCTTTGCCAACTAAAATATTGCCTCCAGAATATATTTCAGCACCTTCTAACATACCGTAAATTTCTACATTTCCCAAAGCTTTTATAGAAAATTCTGTTAGAACATTCCCCCGCACAATTACCGATCCATTAAAATTTATATTCCCTGTTCCTACACCTACATCGCCCTGTATTTCTAAGACTTCTACAACATTGACTTTATTGTCCATATAAATAATTTGCCCTGCAACTTCTGAAATAAGTTTCAATCCATCTTCAGAAATTTTTGTATTTTTACCTTTAGGTAAATGTACAGAATCTTTACCAATTAGTCCTGGTATTCTTTCTCCCAATACATTAATACCTTCATCTCCCTCTGTTGGTGGATTTAATTCAACTAAAACATCACCAACATTAGCCATCTTAACCCAATCTAAATTTCTATAGTCTACAGTACCATCTTTTAGTACTTTAGGTTTTAAATTTCTTGAAGAATTATCAAATTTAAAACTAAGACTTGAAGGTTTGCCAACAGTAGGTGCTTCACCCTTTGCTATAAGATATTTATTATTATATAATCTATTTTTAGTAAGCTCATATAATAAAATTTCATTTATTCCGTATACTATACCACTTTCATACATTTGTTCTTTTATTTCTTCTACTGTTAACATAATATCATTAATACTACTATCATTTGATTTAAAAATAATATATGCTTCCATTTTACTGCTAGAAATTGAAAATTCAATTTCTATGTTCTTCTCTTTATTTAGTAAAGTCATTTCAACACCACCATAATTTTATTTACCTATTTCCCCAAATAAATCTATTTTATTAAAATTGTTGTATTTAAAAACTTTTTTGTTGTTTTCGTCAAAACTGCATATAGATTTATAATTGCAGTTTAAACATGCATTTTTATTTTCTTTTTTGTAGGGTATTGGACTAACATTTCCTGATATAATATTTGAGCCTATATTTTTTACTTTTTTTATAGTATAATCCATTATGTTTTTAAATATTTTTTCTTCAACTATACTACTAGTTTTACTATATGTTCCATCTGAATTAACAGACACTGGTATTACATCAGATTTTTTATTTAAATTACAATCAAGTGCTTTAATAACATCATTATTTTCTAGTAAAATCCCTGACATTCTAAATTTTTGTAAGATTAATTTTTCAATTTCTTCTTTAGAAAGTTCTTCATTTAAATCTATAATAGGATCTTGCACTTTAAAATAAAGAATTCCTCCAGGTAATAATTTTGTATGATCTTCATTAACTTTAAAATAATCATTATTTTTTAGGATATTATTAAGATATATTAACATTTGCATCTGCATACCATAGTATATATCGGACAGTTCAAATTTTCTGTTACCTGTTTTATAGTCTATGATTTTTACAAATTTATTACCATTACTATCTAAAATATCAATTCTATCTACTCTTCCATTAAAAATAAATTTATAATTTTCGTTTATTTCTATAACTATACCATTTAAAGCGCTATTAGCTCCAAAATTTACTTCTGTTCCAAAAATTTTAAATTCTCCACATTTTATATGATTACTTAATGCCCAAATAGAATTTTCTGATATTCTAGTTATTCTTTCTAATATATATTTAGTTCTTATATCAGTTGAAAATATATCACTATTAAAATTATCTATTATATTATTTATACATATTTTAGTATATAATGAAATTTTAGATTTATCTAATAGTTCCCACTTTTCTCCATTTTCTTCTAATAATTTTGTAAATCCATCTAATATATTATGAAATATTTCTCCTATATCTACATTTAAAATTTCATATAATTTTCTTTCTTTAATATTTAAATTATATTTCATAAAGAAAGCAAATGGACATTCTACATATTTTTCTAATTTAGAAATACTTATATTGATTTCTTTTCCATACATTTTTGATATTAGATCAGAATTTAATTTTACAATATTTTTTTTATTTAAAATTACATTTTCTAAATTTGTAATAATATTTTTATATTTATTATCTTTTTTAAATAAATTATATATTTTTAAATTTTTAAAATCTAAATTTTTATTATTATAATTTTGCAAAATGGATGTAAAGTTATCTAATAATACTTCTTTTGAAATGCATATGTCTTTACTATAAATAGATTTAATAGTAAATATTTTTTTTATTCTGTCTATAATAAAAGAAGGAAATAAAGATTTACCATCAAGACTACCTGTACTATAACTTAAAAATAGTTTTTCTTCAGGTTTTAATAATAAATTATATATTGTAAAATTACTTTGAAAAGATTGTTCTAAACTATTTTTATTTAATTTAAATCCTATTTGTTCCATATATAATTTTTCATTAGTATTAAATAAACCTGTTTCTTCTTGTATTTTAGGAAATATTCCCTCATTTACTCCTAAAATAAATATTACTTTCATACTGGGCATTCTACTTCTTGTACTGTCTGCTACCATAACCATATCTTGTGATGGTGGTATAGTACTTATTGTACTATGTAAAAACCCTGATTCTAAAATATAACTGTACTCAACAATATCAACTTTATTTTCACCTATGATATCTACCATTTTTTCGAAAACATGACATACTTTATTCCATATCTGATTATTCTTTAAAAATTGTACATTAGTAATATTTTGATTTTCATTTACCTTGTTTAAAGCTTCTAATATATTAATACTTAAAATAGAATTAAATATTATATTACTTATATATTTTACTGTATATGTTTCTCCTAATTTAATATTTTTTGAAAATGGTTTTATAAGTTTTAATACTTTAATTTTTATATTATTAATTTGTTCTTTATTATATTTATTATTAAAACCATATTTCCAATCTGTAAACCATTTAAATCCTTTTATACCATATTCTAAAACATAATTTTCTAAAATGTCTATCTCATCTAATGGTATAGATGTTAAGCCACTCTTTAAAAATCTAAATATACTTTCATAAGAATAATTATAAATAATAATATCAACTAAAGCTCTTATAGTTTCTACGAGAGAATATGATAAAATATCATCTTTTTCATCTATAAATGCTGGAATATTGTATTTATAAAAAATACTGTTTATTGCATTTTTATATAAATTTATATCACTAACTACTACTCCTATTTGGTTGTATTTATAATTTTTATTTTTTACAATACAATTTATTTTATTTGCGACAAACTCTAATTCTTTATAAAAATTAGCACCTTCAAAAATATTTATATTTTGAGCTATATATTGATAATTATTATTTTCAAAATTAAAAATATTATTTTTTAAATAGGTAAACTCTTGATTATTTTTATGTCTCAAATCTTCTTTTAAAAATTCTACATTATTTATAGAAATTTTTTCTTCATTAGCAATATTAGTTAATTTTGATATTGTATTTTTAGTTTCAAAAAAAGTATCTGTGATATCTATATTATCATAAAAAATTGAAGCTTTATCAATAGTTAAAGATACACTAATACTTAAACACTTTCTTAGTAACTTTCTTATAACTTTATACTCTTGTTTGGTAAAACCGCTAAATTCATCTATAAAAATTATAGCATTATTTAAAAAACTAGCATTATCAAGATTTTCTGCCAATACATCTAAAATATCGTCTGTCGATATATATGTATCTTTTAAATAATTACAGTATGTAATATAAATTAAATAAATATCTTGCATTTTTAGTGCAATATCTTGTCTATCTATATTTTTTGAAAAATTTAAAATATCTTCCGGATATATTTGACTAGAATAAAATTCTGTTATAGAATCTGAAATTTTTTCTATAAATCCTTTAGTTATATTATTTTTCTTATAAAAATTAAATTTATCTCTTACTTCATAAATGACTTTACGGATTAATATATATTTGCCTACATCTTCTAATAAATTATAATTTTGCCATCCTATTTCTGAAAAAACATGAAAAGCTAATCTATTAAAACTTACAATTTTAGTTTTTATACTTGTATTATTAGGTAATACACTTAAAAATTCTTTTTCAGAAATCATGGTAAATTGATCTGGCACAATATAAATAATATTTGAATCTTTTTTACTCTGTAAATCTAAAATTTTATTATAAATAAATCTAGTTTTACCACTTCCTGTAGCGCCTAGAATATAATTTAATTGCATAATAACCACTTTTCTAATAAATTTTTTATTTAATTTTATATTCTATTAGTATTAAAAAACTTATAAAATATAAAATTAGTATATCAAAATAAAATTATAGAATCAATTTATAGACTTTATAATATTTTTATAAAAATATTAAAGAATAATTTAATTAAATTAATAATAAAATTTAATAAAAATGAAATTGGAGGAATATGAGTGCAATCGTCTAATATGAATTCTATGAATTCTAAAGAAATAAAAAAGATACTTTTATTTGGATTTATTTGTGTTATTATAATAATCTGCCTAACATATCTGTTTATTCCTAAAAATAAAAATGATAATGATAATATAGATAATAATTCAAATTATTCTTTTATACCTGGTGTATATACTTCTAGCATAAATTTAAATAATATACAGCCTATAATATTACAAGTAAAAGTTGATAAAAATAGCATAGAACAAATAATGTTAACTAATATCCCAGAAAATTTAAGTTATTTTTATCCCTCATTTAAATCTGCTATAGACGAAATTGCAAATCATATTATAACTAATCAAAATTTTAATATATCAAATACTGAAAATCCTATAACATACGAAATTATACTAAATTGTATAGATTCAGCTATAAAACAAGCTAGACAATAAATATATCTACACTCCCAAGAATGTTATTTACATTAGAGTATTTAGGGGGAAATATATGAGTCAAAATAATAATGAAAATAATGGAGAAAGAATTAGAACTTTAGGACGTAATTCATATCAAGATTTGCAAAATAATAATTGTACAAATATTCAAAATATAAATTATAATAATACAAATAACCAAAGAAGAGTTTTAAGTTATTTAAACACAATTAATACTAATCAACAAATAATAGAACATAGAGGTAATATAATTTTTGCTGATAATATATTTGATAGCGGTACAAAAATAATTCATAATACATATACACCTAATATAATTTTAAAAGGCGTAGGAATATTTAATGTAAGTTTAAAAGTTAATGTATCTATACCAACTACAGGTTATTTATCACCTATATTATTAGAACTTTTACTTGATAGTACATTTGTACCAGCTACAGAACTAATTATAACACCCAATGCTTTAGGTGAATTTTGTAGTTTAAGTCTAAATACTCTTTTATATACAAATAATAAAAATCAATTATCTGTTTTATCTGTACTAAATATTAGTGAACAAGAAATAATATGTAGAAATGCAATTTTAGTTATAGAAGAATTATATTAAAAAACTTTATAGTTTAAAACTATAAAGTTTTTTAATATAATTTAATAATTTTTTAGATATTACTATGTTCTGTAGATTTGTTACTATGTTTATTTTGTGAAATATTATTATCTAAATGAACATCTTTGTTATTAGAAGAAATTGTTTTAGCTGGTATAGCAGGCCCTATAAGAGTTATTCTACCTTTTGGCTTATAATAACTTGTATTAACAATTTCTTTAGAAACTTGTTTACCGTCTTCTGTTACAATTTTATATAATACATATTTATAACCTGGTGTTTCTTTTGATTTTTCTTTAGAAGTCCCAGGAGCTAATGTATTATCTAATTTAGTAATAGGTGCAGGTGGATTAATTTTTTGTATTAATTCATTTTGGAAACTTAATTTTATATTAGAATTTCTTCTTTCATTTCCATATATATTTACAATAACTTTATTATTTATAACTGAGCTTTCTATATAAACTGGAAATTTAGTATTATTCTTAATTTTTAAATCAATAGCTCCATCTACTAATGTTGCATCATATGCATAATCAGCATAACCTACTTTAAGAGAATGATTTTGGCGCTCGACAATTTGCAATTCTGAATATAATGCTGCCATATATAAACTGCTAGAAACTTGACATATACCCCCACCTACATCATCTACCATTTCACCTTTAACTATAATAGGAGCTTTTTTATATCCATTTGATGATATACGTTTTCCAAAAGCGTTGTTAGTAGAAAACACTTCTTCAGGATAAATAATATAGCCATTTATAGATTCAGCTGCTCTAGCAATATTAGCCCTTCTCTCAGTAGAACTAGCACTACTTATATTTGTATGAAAACTTCCTAATAAACTTTGACTTTTAGCAAACATATCTTCTTTATATTTATAATCTAAATCTTTTAGAACAACTTCTACTGTTCCTTCCTTATTATTTGACAATAAATTATAAATTTTATTACTTAAATCATCTACATTTAATTCTTTTCCCATCTTACCTGGAATTATTTCAAAATTTCCACCAGTTTTTATCATTTTAGCATTTATTGCTTTTTGATTATAATTATTTATAGATGATACTACTTTTTTAATATTATCAATATTTGCATCATATGACATATGTAATTTTAAAGGGTTATTATTTAAGTTTATAACTTGATTATACCTACTTTTTATACTTCCCTCTTTTGCATAAGAAATAGCTCTATCTACCGCACCATTTACATCTTCAGTTATTTCAAATTTACTAAAAGGAATTTCTTGAGATATATTACCATCAGTTACTATTATTTTTTTACTACTATTCCCAGATAAAATTAAATTATTAATTTTATCAATTGCTTCTTGTTCACTTAAACCACCTACATCTATATCATTAATGAATATATTATTATAAATTTTACCAGTATTTATAACTTTTAACATAGATTTGTATTTACTATAATAAATAAAACTTATAATTAAAGATATAGCAATAATAATTGATAATAAAAATATTAGTATATTTAATAAAAAATTTAATCTTTGTTTATTTGAAAATTTGCCAGTTTTTATATTGTCCACTCTGGACATATTACACCCCCTTAATAGACAAAATTATTATATATTAAAGGTATAATAAAATCAATCTATAAAACAGTTTTTACATAAAAATAACATATTAATAATAATTTAACAGTTGTTTTATTTTAAAATTTTATTGTAATTTTAATAATATAATTTAAAAAATTTTATATATTTATACTACTAAATTTTCAAATATTTTACTATATTATTTTACATTCTATATTATGTACAAAATTATTATTTTTTTATATTATATTTTACTTAAATTGACATTTTATATTATAAATAAAAAAATTAATATATATTAATAAAATACTAAATATAAAAATAAATTTTAACTTAAAATACATTTAAATATATTTATTTAATAAAATCTTGAGCTCAATAATTAAAATATCGGCTCAAGATTTATATTAATTTTATTAATTATAATATTTTAAATAAAATATATTAAATAAATTAATATTATTTAAATATCTTCTTCTAATGTGTTCAACTTATTTAAACCTATTTTAACAAAATCTAATAAGAACAAGTATAAAATACTTACTAATAAACAAAAAATAAAGTTATTAAATGTTATAGGAACAAAGCCCATAATATTTGCTGTAAAAGGTATATATATTAAAGCAGTAGAAATAATCATAAATATAATAATTGTTCTTAATAATAATTGTGATGGTTTAACTCCTTGCCAAAAAAATTGTTTTTCATTTCTAATAGAAACTATAACTAAAAGTTGAGTAAAATTATAAAATATAAATAATGTTGTCTGTGTAAGGGGTGTTGACTTAGTTCCTACAAATAAGAAAAACATTAAATAATATATAGCTGTAAAAACACCTAAACTAATTGAAGTTTTCATTATAGATTTAATTTTACTAGCTTTTTGAGGTTTATTAATTTCATAATTATCTACACTATCTGAAAAAACTGTCATAAGAGGCATATCTTGTATAATATTACCTATTAATAATTGTATAGCTAACATAGGTATTTCAGCTGCAAAAAGAATATAAAATATTGCCATAGAAAATAAGTTTCCTAAATTTCCTACTAATGCATGCTTTATATATTTATTTATATTTACAAAAATACTGCGTCCATATTCTATAGCATTAATAATTACACTTAGATCATCTTCTAAAAGAACAATATCTGCGCTTTCTTTTGCAACTTCTGTTGCACCAGAAACAGCAATTGATACATCGGCTAATTTAAGAGAAGGTGCATCATTAATACCATCTCCTTGAAATCCTACTACATTATTTTTTTTAAGTTCTTTTATAATATTATATTTTTGTTCTGGAGTAACTCTTGCAAATACAGAATGAGAATTAAGAATCCTACTAAAATCTTCATTATTCATTTTTTCTAATTCATTTCCTGTGTATATTTTATCATTTTTATTAATTAAACCAATTTCTTCTCCAACATACTTAGCAACTTCAACACTATCACCAGATAATATTTTAACGTCTATATCCATTTTTCTTGCTTCAGCTATAGTCGACTTAGCTGTAACACGTATTGGATCATGTAAATTTGCAAATCCTACAAAATTTAAATCTTTTTCTTCATCGTCTATATTATAATCTTTAAATTCTTCTAACTCTTTATATGCTATTGCAAGTTGACGCATACCTTTTTTTGCACTTTCTTCTAAGTTTTCTTTATAATAGTTTGTTACATTATTAGAAATTTCTATTAATTCTTCTGGTGCTCCAACAACAATTAAATATAATTTATTATCTTTTATATTTTTAGAAATAACTCTTCTTCTTCTTAAAGATGGATTAAAAGGTGAATTTAAAATATGAACCCAATTTTCTATATTTTGTCCTCCGTATGAAATTATATAATTATAAAATGCAGAATCAAAAGAATTTATATACTGTTTATCAATATCATGTTTTTCTAGTGATCCAGTAATAAGATGAGCAAATAATGGCTCATTTTGAGATACAATACTAGATATAATAAGATTGTCTTGAGTTAAAGTTCCTGTCTTATCTGTACATAGTAAATTAATTCTACCTAAATCTTCTATAGAAGATAACCTTTTTGTAACTACTTTTTGTTTTGATAGTTTTATTGCTCCATGGGATAAATTAGTTGTTATAATCATTGGCAAAGCTTCTGGTATAACTGCCATAGCTAAAGCAATAGAAAATACAATTGCTTCTACAAATTCATTAAAATTAATAACAGTAAATGCTTTTATAATCATCATGCTAAATACAATAACACCTGCTATTAACATAAGTTGTTTACTAAATTGATTTAATGACTTTTCATAAGGAGTATCTTCATCTGTTTCTTGAGATAAAAGTGCTATTTTACCTAATTTTGTATTATAACCTGTTGCACAAACAATACATTTACAAGAACCTTTTTCAACAACGCTTCCTGCATAAACTTTATTACTATCTCCTTGTAAAAATGTACCTTTGCTTACAGGAATAGATTCACCTGTTAATTGCGATTCATTAACGAATAAATCATAAGAATCTATAATTTTTGCATCTGCTGGCACTACATCTCCATGCTTTAATATTAATAAATCATCTATTACTATTTCAAATGTTTCTATTATTTTATGTTTATTATCTCTAATAACTATACATCTGTGCTCTATTAAGTTACCTAATTTATCAATTGCTTTTTCTGACTTATATTCTTGAATAAAACTTAATATTGAATTAAGCATAACAATACCAATAATTATACCTGCATCATCGTATTCCCCAAAGATAAAAGAAAGAACTGCAGCGAGTCCAAGTATAAAAGTAAATGGATTAATAAATTGTCTAAAAAATATTTTATATCCACTTACCTTTTTTGTCTTTAATATATTTTCTCCAAATTGATTTAATTTTTCACTTGCTTCCTTAGATGTTAAACCATTATAAGGCTCTTTATTATAAACTATATCAACAAAAGATAATTCATTTTGAGACATTATATATTGTGCTCCTTTCTTAATTGGTAATATTAATGTATTCATTTTTTGTATCAATAGTTCCATATTAAATAAGCCTTTTTTGTAGTTTTTTTATACTTTTGATAAAATAATAAATAATTTAATAATATTATTTGTTTATATTTGTAATTTGTAAATTAACATACTAAAAAGTTTAATATATTAACGAAAAATATAAATAAAAAAGATGGTAGTAAAAACTACCATCTTTTTTATTTATATTTTTATATATGTAAATTAAAAGTAATATTTAATAATTTTAGTATTTCTATTTTTTCTAGTAATCATAATTTTTTTATACTGTCCATATAATTACATTATATTATAAATTTTAATTGAGGTGTTATTTTGAGTATTATAACAATATTTCTAACAGCTATAAGTTTAGCATCAGACGCATTTGTAGTATCAATATCTAATGTTATGAGTATAAAAAATTTAAAATTTAGAGATGCTTTAACTTTTGGTTTTTCTTTTGGTATTTTTCAATTTTCTATGCCTATTATAGGATTTTTCCTTGCTAATATTTTTTCAAAAAGTATTTCAAAATATGATAATTATATTTCTTTTATTATTTTAACAATTATAGGTGTTAAAATGATTGTAGATTCATTTACAGATAGTGATGAAAAAAATACTTTAAAATGTGATAATATACTTAAATTAAAAAATATTATAATACTTTCTATTGCTACAAGTATAGATGCTTTAGCTGTAGGAGTAAGTGTATCATTTATTGATGTAAATATATTTTTATTGTCATCTGTAATAGGAATAATTACATTTTTAATATCAACTATAGGAGCTTTATTAGGAAAAAAAATAAATTCAATATTTAAAAACTTTGCTCCTTGTTTAGGAGGAATAATTTTAATTGTTATTGCTATTTATTTTCTTATTGAATAATATATTTTATTACATAGTATATTATAATATTTCTTTATTTTACATATTGCTATTTAAAGCTTAAATTTAGTATAGACATATTTTATTAATTTTAAACTTATATTAATTATTTTAAATTTCTATATTCATCTATTGTTATATTTTCATATTGTTTAAATATACTTCTAAAATATTTAACATCACCATATCCTATATTTACTGCTATTAGTTCATCTGTTAAATCAGTTTCTAATAATAATTTTTTTGCTATTTTTAGTCTAATACCTACTACAAAATCATAATAACTATACTTTTCATATTCTAAAAATAGCCTATTTAAATATTCTGGTGTTGTCTTAGCAACAATTGCAGCATTTTTTAATGATATAGGTTCATAATATTTTTCATTTACTCGTTTTTTTACACTTTCAACTATTTTTAAATCATATTTTTTACGTTCATTTATAATATAAGTACAAAATTTTTCTACTATATTATAAAGATATAAATATCCTTCATCAGTTGTTTCTATCTTTACTGCATCATTTATAGAAAAAAATAAATTTGTATTTATATCTTGTAAATTATTTTGTTCTTTAAAATATCTTATAATAGACATTAAAATATTTATTATTATTTGGGGTAATAGTTTTTCTGGAAGAGGTGCTACAAATCTAAGTGAGTCAAATATATTATTTAATATATATTTACATTTTTCAAAATCACCTATCGATATTAGATGTATAAGTTTTTGTTCTTTTTCTATTGGATATCTAAATGTAATATTATTATAAGGTTCAACATAATCTATAGGAATAATAGAATTTTCAGACATATAATATTTATATTTTAATGAACTTCTTGCTTCTCTAAAAGAAACAAATATATCTTTTAATTGATTATAACTTCTTCCTATTCCTATATTTATCATTATATTATATTTTTTATTAATTTCTTCTTTTATTTCCTCTGCTATTTTTATTATTTCAGATAAATCAGAAATTTCACCTAATATAATTAAAATATTATTAAAAGAATTTATTTTACAAAATGAATTTTTCCCTATTAAAATTTTTTCTGTACTAGATATTACCTTACATATTTGTAAATTCTTTTCTTCATCATCCATATCAATAATTTTTTGTTTAAAATCTGATATTTCTAATGATAAAATTGTATAAGGACTACGTATATCTACTTTGAAATAATTAAGACTATTTTTAATTTCTTCTTCATTTTCTAAAATTCCATGTATCAAATTATCAAAAAAATAATGTTTAAATAAATCTTTATTTTTATTGTATTGTATGTAAATATTTTTTTCTTCTAATTCATCATTTTTAATCTTTTCAAATTTTTCTTTTGCTAATTCTAAACTTCTAGATAAATCAGAAGGTTTTATTGGTTTTGTCATGTAATCTAATGTTCCTAATTCTACAGCCTGTTCTAAATAATCTACATCATTAATACTACCATATAAAATAAATTTTATATTAGGAAATTCTTCATGTAAATCTTTAATACTTTTATATGATATAGTTCCAAAAAATCTTATATCTCCAATAAGTAAATCTGGTTTTAAATTATCTATTACTTCATGTATATTATAATTATCTGTAATAATTTTTATAATTTTAAAATCTGACTTAAATTTTGTATTTATATATGATTTAAAATTTCTTCCAATCTCCATATAGGAATCTGCTATTATAACCTTGTACATATAAATTAATTCCGTTAACAAAATATTATAATTCTTATATATTTAAAGTATAAGATTATAAATTTTATAATTTTGAAAACGTTCTCCTTTCTATATTTTAATTTATTTTACTAATATGATAAATCGTTTTTTTCTTAATAAATGTATCTCGGCTTTAAATCAGTATATTTTAAATTAATATTACACATTTTATTTATTACAATAATTATATTATAGCATATTTAAATAAATTTTTATTTATTAATAAATAAAGATTAAATATTTTATGTTATAATAACTTACATAAAATATAAGGAGATAAAAATATGAATAATCAAATTATTAAAGAAACTATTTTTCAAGATATAAAATTAAAACTTCAAGCATCTTTTTTTATGTTATTAGATAATTCTATTATATTAAAAGATAATCTTTCTTGGCAACTTCCTTATGAAAAGCCTAGTAATTTTAAAAATATAGAAGATACTGTAATTAAAATTACTAATGATTTAAAAGATATTTTAGAAAAACCTATTGATAGTAGAGATTCATATATATCTCATCTTTCTAAAATTAAAACTGAAATTATAAATATAGCTGAAAGTTTATATTGTTATTACGCTTATAATAATCAATTAAAGAAAATTATAGATAATTATGAACATATTATATATATACAAGAAGAAAAAATTGCTAATATAGATATTAATGCTTTCTTTAGAGATTGTATGGATTTTGTATCTAAAGATAATAATCCTTTTGATGAAAGTACAAATATTTCTACTTTAATGTCATGTTTTCCTATAAAAATGACAAAAGAAAAGTATCAAGAGTATGTAAAAAAATCTTTAGATTCTCTATTTATAGATGCTTCTCAAAATTTTATCGATGAAATTTTACGTTCATTTAAACTAAAAATCTCACCAACTAATATGCCAGAATACGGTAAATATTTCTTAGAAATAAAAGATAAACTAGAAACTATAGCAAAATTAGATTTAGAAAATCTTAAATTAGATGAACTAGAAGAATTATATAATACTTTAGATGATAATTTTGAAATTATAGCAGAAATAGAAGATTATTTATCTATTTTATTAGAATGTGTTAATTATCAAATTTGTATTATAACATTTACTGATGATATAGATTATATAATAGATAATAATTTAATATACAAAGATATTTTTTATACAAGTAAAAATATTTTATCAGAAGAATTAGAAAATGATTTAAAAGAAAGATTAAAAGATTTATTAAATAACACATGTGAAGAAATTATAGATGAAATTATACCAATAGAAAAAAATAAAAATTCATTATTAAAAAATATTAATGTAGAAGATCTAGATTTTAAAGAAATTTTAGAAGTAGATAATATTATAAATAATTTATATTATAAGACTATTACAGACTTAGTATTTCCTATAGATTTAGTAAATGAAAAAGAAAATACTAAACTAGAAAAAAATTTAATAGATAATAAAATTGATGAATTTTTATCTTTTTTACAAACTAGTATAAGCCAATTACCTATTAGTAGACAAAAATTAATAAAACAATTCTTTTTAGAAAATATACCTAGTGGTTTTTCTAAAGATGAATTTTATAAATATATAGTTTATATTTTTGATACTACTAAAGACTTTTATAAAAGAGCTATTATATTAGAAAATGTAGGCAATATATTCTTAAATTTAGGATTTATTGAACCACCTATAGATGATCATGATAACTGCTGTGAAAAACACCATCATAGTCATGATCATGACGATTGTTGTTGTGATGAAGTTCATCATAATCATGAACATAATGATTGTTGCTGTGAAAAACACCATCATCACTAAAAAGAAAGGAAAATATTTTGAATAAAACTATAACTCCAAAAAATAGTATAAATGGCATTGTAAATGTAGAAGGGGATAAAAGTATATCTCATAGGGCAATAATAATTGGTTCTTTAGCAAATGGTATAACTAAAATAAATAACTTTTTACTTAGTAAAGACTGCTTAGCTACTATTAAATGCTTTAAAGATTTAGGCGTTGATATAAAAATCTATAAAAATCAAGTTATCATTAATGGTAAAGGATTATATAGTTTAAAACAACCAACATCTCAATTAGATGTTAAAAATAGTGGGACAACTATTAGGTTAATAAGTGGTATATTATCTGGTCAAAATTTTGATTCTATAATAACTGGTGATGAATCTATAAAAAAACGTCCGATGGATAGGATTATAGAACCTTTAAAAATATTAGGGGCTAATATATCTGGTAAAGATAATAAATTTGCTCCTCTATATATAAAAAAAGGCAATTTAAATTTTATAAATTATAAATTGCCTGTAGCTAGTGCTCAAGTTAAAAGTTGTATATTACTTGCAAGCTTATATGGTAAACAAGATTCTATTATAAATGAACCTATTAAATGTCGAGACCATACAGAAAGAATGTTAGAATTTTTTGGAGCAAAAATAAAAAAATTAAATGATGATATTATAATATCACCTAATCCAAAATTAATAGGAAAAAATGTTTATATCCCAGGAGATATATCATCAGCATCATTTTTTATAGTTGCTGCATTAATTTTAGAAAATTCTAATATTACTATTAAAAATATAGGTATTAATGATACACGTACAGGTATAATTACAGTACTAAAAAAAATGGGTGCAAATATACAACTAAATAATAAAAAAATTATTAATAATGAACCTATTGCAGATATAACTGTAAAAACATCTAAACTAAACGGTATTATAATAGAAAAAGATTTAATTCCACTACTTATAGATGAAATACCAATAATAGCTGTATGTGCTCTATTTGCTAGTGGTAAAACAATAATAAAAGATGCATCTGAACTTAAAGTAAAAGAAACAAATAGAATAAAAGTAATTGTATCTCAATTTAAAAAAATGGGTGCAAATATAGAAGAAACAGATGATGGAATGATAATATATGGAGATAATATAATTAAAGGTACTAAAGTAAATAGTTATAAAGACCATAGAATAGCTATGAGTTTAAGCATACTAGCTCTTAAAGCTAATGGAAAAACAGAAATAGAAAATTCAGATTGTGTAGATATATCATTCCCTAATTTTTATAATATTTTAGATCAAATTTCTTCTTAAATTTATATTAAGTATAGACTATTTCAAATGCATGATATAAATCTAATGTTCCATAACCCCATTGATAATTAGGATATTCTAATGTTTCTTTCCTATCACATCCATCTATTAAAAATGATATTGCGGCCGTTGTATTAAACAATGGCTCATTATTATTTAAAAAAGCCCACTCTAACATTAATGCAGTTGCTCCTGATGTTATTGCTGCTGCAACACTTGTTCCTGACATAGTTCCTTTGCCTGTTGGTAAAATACCTTCAACATTAACTCCTGGTGCTGTAAGTATTGGTTTTTGTGCGCCATCTATTGCAGGACCACGACTATTTGAAACATATAAACTATTATCTAAATTATTGTATGCTGCAACAGCTAATACATTACTTGCAGTTGATGGAATAGTAACTGTATAATTAGATTCAGATTCTATAAAAAATGTATCTTCTTCTATAAATTGTTTTATAGGTAGCCAAAAATGCATAGTTCCATTTAAAATTCTATCTCCATATACTACAATTTTCCATATTCCAGGTGTTGGGTCTTTAAATTTTATAAATATTTGTTCCATAGAATATCTAGTTCTTGTAAATGAATACCCTACAGTAACAGTTGTTTTTTCTAAAACAAATTTATATACTGACTTGTAGTTATTGTGTACTGGAACTCTTGGTATACTATCATTTATAGGAGAAATTACAGATATAGATAAAACATCACCTTCATCCGAATATATTCCAAGCGTAAAACCTGACTCATTATCCCCTATTTTTAATTCTGCTTCATAAATACCTTCAGTTTCTTTAATAAATCCTTTTAAATGAGATCTATTTTTCCCTTCATTACCACATGCTACACTAACTACAACTCCATTTTCTAATGCGGCTTGTGCAATATAATCTTCAAATAAAGAATTACCATCATGAGCACCTGCATTTGTACCTACTCCTAAACATATAGCTACTGGCATATGTAGTTTATTACATTTATCTATTACATAATCTATAGCTGCAATAACATCTGTGGATTCAAAAACTTCATCTAAATTTTCTGGTATAAGTTCTTCCTGTAATATATGCTTTTTTGCCTTTTTTAATTTTACCACAATAATACCTGCGTCTGGTGCTGCTCCTATATAATTTCTATCAGTTTCCTCTTTACCAGCAGCTATAGATGCTAAAAAAGTACCATGTCCCGAATTATCTTCATGAGGTACAATTTCGAGTGGATTTTTTGAATTAAGTGCATTATTTATATCAGTTTTAGAAAATTCTCTACCATAATTATATTTTGCTGGAGGATTAGGATCTTCCAAACTTTGATCCCATATAAATTCAATTCTAGATGTATTATCATCATTTATAAAAGAATTATTTCTATAATCTATACCTGTATCTATAATAGCTACTATAACTCCATTACCTCTTAAATCTAAATAAGGTTGTCTTTGCGTAGAAATAATACCTGCTGCCTCTAGATTTTCTCTTCCCATTAACCCCAATAATTTAACATCTTCTTGAATAATATATCTACCTTCATTACTCTCAAAATCATATAATGCTTCATTAGAAATACTTATAACATGTGTTTCATTATAATATTTAGCATTATATATAGTATCAGCACCAACTCTATCTAAATATTTTTTAAAAAATTCATTATTTTTTACGATAATATCTCTATATGCATTTGATAATATTTTTTTATTTTGTTCATTTAAATTTTTTCCTTCAAAATAACTTTCATCATTATCAATATCAGGATTATTTTCTTCATATATAGGTAAATACTGCATTAATTGTCCTGTAGCATTTATATTTGCACTATATATACCAATATTTGATTTTGTAAAAGAATTATAAGCTTTTAAATCATCTATTACATTTGATAAACATAACTTTCCATAACCCCATTCTGAATTTGGATATCCAATTTCTATATTATTACTTCTATTAGCTCCAAGTTGGAGATACGCTTTTAATTTTTGTCCATATAAAAATGGATCATTTCTTTTAACTATTCCCCACTCCATAATTAAAGCAACTGAACCTGTAACATGTGGAGCTGCAATACTTGTTCCTGTAAAGTTTGAATAAGAACCAACATTATTTGTAGATAATATGGAAACTGCTGGTGCTACTAAATCTGGTTTTACAACATTATATTTTCTATTGTATCCTCTTCCTGAAAAACTTGCTATACTATTTAATTGAGAATCATACCCTCCTACAGTTATAGCATTTAACGCAGTTGAAGGTATAGTTAATGTTGTATTTGGATTTGGATTTAAAAAATATGTGCTTCTTGTACTTACTTCACTAGTCGGTAACCACATATCAAATTCTCCACTAACAATATTTAATGTATTTACAACTATTGTCCAAACACCACTAGTTATTTGTGACTCTGAAACAAATTGAAAATATATTTCTTGATCACCATTATACTCTGTTGGTTGCCCAAACATTACATAACATATAGTGTTATTAAAAACAAATCTTCTTACATCTCCAGAATAATTTATTACACCACTAGATATTCCATTTGGCGAAATAATCTCATAGTTAAAAAAATCAGTAAAAGATTTCCATAAGCTAACCCATAATACTTTTAAATTTGAACTAACTGTAAAATCAACATTTGTACTAGAATTTGCATTAAGTTTTTCTCTATAATGATTACCAGAGCTACCTTCATTACCAGATGCAATAACTATATTTGTTTTCCATTCTTCAGATATTTCATCTATAAATGTTTCAAATATAGATCTCCCATCGTGAGAACCATCATTAGTTCCAAAACTAATATTTATAACAATAGGCATATTTAACATTATTGCTTTATTTATAACATATCTTATTCCTCTCATTAGTTCTGTACTATGTGCAAAACCTTTATCTATATTTCTACCTATTTTAACTACTATTAAAGATGCTTCAGGTGCTGCTCCTTCATAACTATTACTAGCAGCTTTTCTACCATTACCACAGGCAACACCTGCGACAGCTGTACCATGTCCTATAATATCTCTACTATTTACAATATTAAAAGCTTCTTCTTCTGATCCTGCTTTTAAAGCATTATTTATATCATCTTTTGTAAATTCATGTCCATATAAAAATCCATCTGGTGGAGTTCCACTTACAGTCTGATCCCATAAATATAAAATTCGAGTAGTTCCATCATCATTTATAAAATCTGGATGCATATAATTTATTCCAGAATCTAATATAGCTACAATAACACCTTTTCCTGATAAATTTAAATTTTTATCCATACGAACTGATCTAACACAACTTTTAGATAAACTATTGATTATAGATAATTGTAGTTTTTTAGGGCGCTCTATATATTCAACTTCTCTATAGTTACTTAATAATGGTATATTTTTTTCAGGTAAAGTAACAATAGCATATGCATTACTTAAAATTTCTACTTTAGCATCTAATGGTTTTGATATTTTATTAATATCACCATTATACTCAACAATAACTTCCCATGTTCTATTTCTATTATCATAACCTGGATTTATATCTTCATCTACTTCTTTATTTACTTCTATTTCCGGATATTCACTATAAAATAAGTCTCCTTTATTATTAGCAAGAGTCAATTAAAATCACCCCTTAAATAAAAATATTATTATTTTTATAATATTTATATTACAAGTACAATGTTAATAGTGAAGAAATAAATAAAAAGCATCAATAATTGATGCTTTTTATTTATTCTATTATAGGATTTACATTTTTAGTTTCTTCTAATATTGCTAAAAATTGTTCTCCAGTTATTGTTTCTTCTTTTATAAGGAATTCAGATATTCTAGTTAATGCAAGTCTATTATCGGATAATATTTTTTTTGCTTTTGAATAACATTCTTCCATTATTTTTTTAACTTCTCTATCTATGTCTTTTCCAGTAGCATCTGAACAAGTTAGTACTGGTCTACCATCTAAATATCTATTTTCTACACTTTCAAGACCCATCATACCAAATTCTTTACTCATACCATATTGAGTTACCATAGATCTTGCCATTTTTGTAGATCTTTCTATATCATTAGATGCACCTGTAGTTGCTATATTAAATTCTATTTCTTCAGCTGCTCTTCCGGACAACATAACTACTATTTGTTCCATAATTTCTTCTCTATCCATCAAAAATTTTTCTTCTTCAGGCATTTGCATAGTATAACCTAAAGCTCCCATTGTTCTTGGAACAATAGTTATCTTTTGAACAGGTTGAGTATTTTTTTGCAATGCTGCTGATAATGCATGACCTACCTCATGAAAAGCAACCCATCTCTTTTCTTTTGTAGATAATACTCTATCTTTCTTTTCTTTACCAGCAATAACTACTTCAACAGCTTCCATTAGGTCTTCTTGTAAAACTTCTTTACGTCCCATTCTTACCGCTCTTAAGGCTGCTTCATTTACCATATTAGCTAAATCCGCACCTGCTGCTCCACTTGTTGCAAGAGCAATCTTATTGAAGTTTACATCTGGACCTAATTTAACTTTTTTACTATGAACTTTTAAAATAGACTCTCTTCCTCTTAAATCTGGTTTTTCTACTATTATTGTTCTATCAAATCTTCCTGGTCTTAATAAAGCTTTATCTAAAATTTCAGGTCTATTAGTTGCAGCTAAAACTATTATACCTTTAGAATTATCAAAACCATCCATTTCAGCTAATAATTGATTTAAAGTTTGTTCTCTTTCATCATTACCGCCACCTAATTTACTATCTCTACTTTTACCTATAGCATCTATTTCATCAATAAATACAATACAAGGTGCATGAGTATTAGCTTGTTTAAATAAATCTCTAACTCTTGATGCTCCAACTCCAACATAGAGCTCAACAAATTCTGAGCCTGATAAGGAGAAAAATGGAACATTTGCTTCGCCAGCAACAGCTTTAGCAAGAAGAGTTTTTCCTGTACCAGGAGGTCCTACTAATAGTGCTCCTTTTGGTTGTTTTGCACCAATTTCTGCATATTTTTTAGGATTATGAAGTAAATCTACAATTTCTGTTAATGATTCTTTTGCTTCATCTTGCCCTGCAACATCTTCAAATTTTACACCAGTTTGTTTTTCCATGTCGTATTTCTTTGGATTAGATTTACCAATATTCATAAATCCTCCACCACTCATTCTTTTAGACATGCTACCCATTAATAAACTAATTATAATATAGAAGAATAATAAAGGAAATATCCAGCTTATAGCAAAATCTAAAATTGGGTTTTTATTTATTACATCAGAACTATAATCTAATCCCTTTGCATTTTCTAATCTATCTATTAATTTAGGATCTTGTATATATCCTGTATAATATGTTTTCATAGGTATTTGTTCTTTTATCACATTATCTACTTCAGGATTTTTAGCGGTTAATTTTTCTAATAATTCATTTTTTACATCTTCTTCTTTAGAAACTATTTCTAAAATTTTATTAGCATCTGAATCTTTTTTCAAATGAATTAATATTCTATCATTTTTTAATACTACAGATTCAACAATATTATTATCAAGTAGTTCTAAAAATTGATTATATTTTATTTGAACCATAGCTCTACTAGATATAGAAGTAATTATCATGTTTATAATAATTGTTAGTATAAGCCCTATAAGTAGAAAATTAAATATACTAAACTTATTATTTTTATTATTTTTTTTCCCACTATTATTATCTGAAGATCTTTTATTTTTGTTATTATCTACGCTCATTCTGTCCCTCCTACATCTGAATTATAAGTTAAATATTTTTCCATGTCAATCGCTAAGATAGAACAATTATTAGTAAATAGAAATAAGCAGAAAATCTAAAAGATATTCTGCTTATTTCTATATTTTCCAACAAATTCTACTTATTTAAATTTAAAAATTTCATACTTATAATGAAATTTGACATTGCATATTTTTATTTATTTCTAATAAATTGAATTATTTTAAAAAGTAAAATAATACTTATAATTTATATCTATTTTTTCAAAATATTATAATAATAGTAAATAACTAATATATAAATTTTTATAAAAAATAAAATTACAAGATTTAAAGCTTTTATTAAATTAATATGTTAAATTAATTTAATAGTTATAATTTTTTATTACATTATGTTCTTTATATCGTTTACTATTAATTCTTTTGTAAGATGATATCTTTTATAAAGATCTTCAAGAGGTTCTCTATCTGTAAATTCTTTTTTTGCTCCATAATTTAATACCTTCATATTTTTATTTGAGTAAAATCTTGAAATTTTTTCTCCAAATCCACCATCTAAAACACCGTCTTCTAAAGTTACAACAACTTTATGGTTATTAGTTAAATTATTAAGTAATTCTTCATCTATACCTGTAATAAACCTTGGATTAATTACTGTAGCATTAATATTTAAAGTATTTTTTAATTCTTCTGCTACAGATTTAGCTAAATTATAAAAAGCTCCTAATCCTAAAATAGCTACATCCTCACCTTTATTTGTAACTTTAAATTTATTTATTTCACTATAATTTTTTTCTGTAAATTCATTACTATAAATAACTTCTTTTCCTGGTATTCTTATAGCTACAGGATAATCTTGTTGATCTATCGCCCAATCTAACATTAATAAATATTCTTCTTTGCAAGTTGGAGCTAAATATACTATATTAGGAATATTAGATATTAGTGGTATATCAAATATACCTAAATGAGTAACATCAGAATTAGAAATTCCTCCTGCGTTTACAATAATAACTGCAGAATTATTATTTATAGCTAAATCTTGAGATAATTGATCATAACTTCTTTGAATAAAAGAACTTCCTAAAGATACTACAGGTTTACCTCCGTTAGAAGCAATACCAGATGCTAATGCTATTGCATGTTCTTCTGCTATACCAACATCTACAAACTGATCTTTATGAGTCTTTCTATAAGAAGAAAATCCTGCAAATACAGGTGTTCCAGCTGATATACCAATAACTTTACTATCTTTACTTGCTTTTTCTGATAAAAATTTATCTGTAATATCAGTATAAGTTTCTTGCGTTACTTCATTTTTTGGTTTTTTTGTTTCTAAATCAAATGGTGCAACAAAATGAAAGCTTTCTTTATTTTTTTCTGCATCTTCATATCCTTTACCTTTTATTGTCTTCATATGAACAACAATAGGTTTATTTATATCTTTTACTTTAGAAAAAGTATTTATTAATAATTCAATATCATGTCCATCTTTAATATAAATATATTCAAGTCCTAAAGATTTAAAGAAATTATTTTCTGCTTTTCCATCTGTATCTCTTAGTAATTTTAAATTTGTATAAAGACCTCCTTGATTTTCAGATATAGACATTTCGTTGTCATTTACAACAATTATAAAATTACTACCTAATACAGCTGCATTATTTAGTCCTTCATATGCTTCTCCTCCACTTAAAGAACCATCTCCAATAACAGCTATGATATTTTCTTTATCTTTTTTTAAATCTCTTGCCTTTGCAAGTCCACAAGCTAAACTTATAGATGTAGACGTGTGTCCTACTTTAAAAAAGTCATGCTCACTTTCATCTTGTGTTGTATATCCTGAGTATTTTGTATAGGATTCTGGATTAATAAATCCACTTTTTCTTCCTGTTAAAATTTTATGTGTATAGCACTGATGAGAAACATCAAAAACTATTTTATCTACTGGTGAATTAAATACATAGTGTAAAGCTATTGTAGCTTCTACCATTCCTAAATTAGGTGCAAAATGTCCTCCTGTTGTACTAACTTTTTTAATTAGAACATTTCTAATTTCTTTAGCTAATTCATTTAATTCTGAAATATTAAATTGTTTTATATCTTGTGGAAAATTTACTTTTTCCAATATATTATTTTCTACCATTTAAATGTTACCTCCAAAATAATATTATTAACTTTTAGTATACCACTTATAATACTACTAAGTACAGAAAATTATTTTTGTAAACAAATTAAAGGTATTAATTAATCATATTATAAATATGTTTAATATAAATTTAGATATTGTATTAAACATATTACCTATAGGAAAAATAAAAATTAATAAAACTAATAATATTAAATAAAACTTCTCTTTTCCTATTAAATTCATAGATGCATTTGGTGATATAAATAATCTAATAATATTAGCACCTTCTAAAGGCGCAATTGGTATAAGACTAAAAATTGCAAATTGAACATTCATAATAGCAATTTGTCCAATAGTATAAAATAAAAATTTATATGTCTTAGAAAATAAAATTTCATAATTAAATAAATTTAATAAATTACCAAATATTATACCTGCAATAATATTTGAAATTAATGGTGCTATATAAGTTATTAAAGAATCTTTTCTACGATCTTCATAATAAAGTGGTGTTGTTTCTACAGGCTTACTCCATCCACATCCATAAATAACCATCAAAATAAATCCCACAATTTCTATATGTTTAAATGGATTTAAAGTTACTCTTCCATCTCTTTTTGGCATTGGGTCTCCCAATTTGCTACTAATTAATGCCTTTGTATATTCTTTTATAGTTATAGCTACCATACACGCTATTATTGAAGGAATCTTTATTATATATAATATAGAAAATATACCTTGTTCCATTATTTTCCTTCCTTTCATTAATTTATGTATATAATAACAAAATTTATAATAATAGTCTATTACTAATAAAAAAAGCATTAGATAAATCTAATGCTTAACTAAACCATTTTAATAATAATTTTCTCATCATATTAATTAAACTACTTTTTTCTATATCTTCCTTAGTTATTAAATCACTTCTACCTACTTCTTTTCCATTACTTAAATATATAATTTCTCCAACTTTAGTGCCTTTTTTAACTGGAGCATTTACACCAGTTAATTTTTCTATTTTAGTTTCTAAATGTATATTTTTTCCCTTTGGAGCAACCATATTTATCTGTTCTTTTACAACAAGATCAACTGTATCTTTATTTCCTTTATATATAGGTATTATATCTTTTTTAGTTCCTACAGGATCTCCTTTAGTTACAGTATAATTTGCAAAACCATAATCTAATAATTTACGTGCTTCTTCAAATCTTGTTGCAGAATCTGGAGATCCTAATATAACAGCTATTAAACTTAAACCATCTCTTTCTGCTGTTGCAGAAATACAAAATAGAGCTTGACTTGTAGAACCTGTTTTTAAACCAGTTGCTCCATTATAAGTACGTAATAATTTATTTGTATTTGATAAACCAAATTCTGTCTCTCCTCTAGATGTTTTATGTACTATTGTATCCATCCAAATTTGAGTTAAATCTAATACTTCAGGATGTTTTGTAATTAATTCTCTGCTCATTAGAGCTATGTCGTTTGCACTTGTAACATGACCATCTGTGTCTAACCCACATGCATTAATAAAATTTGTATCTTTCATGCCTAATTTTTTTGCTTTTTCATTCATCATAGATACAAAACTTTCTTCACTACCTGCTATGTACTCTGCCATTGCTACTGCTGCATCATTAGCAGATGCTACTACTATACTTTTTACAAGATCAGAAACCTTTTGTTGTTCAGAAGGTTCTAAAAAAACCTGAGAACCACCCATATTTGCAGCATGATCACTAATTGCTACAATATCATCCCATTTAATTTTTCCGTCAGATATACTATCATAAATTAATAATAATGTCATTACTTTTGTTACACTTGCTGGAGGAAGTTGATTGTGAGAATTTTGTTCAAATAAAATTTGTCCTGTTGTTGGTTCCATTAATATTCCAGCTCTTGCATTTACACTTAATCCACTTGTTATATTTTTTTTACTATCTACATTTTTATTATTTGTACTATTTGTAATATTTTCTTTACTTGAATTATCTTTTTGAGTTTGATCATATTTTTTTTGTTCATTTTGTATCTTCTGATTAATTTGTTGTTTAGTTTCTATATCTAAATTTTTATCTGTATTTTCATTATCTTCGTACTCAACTTTGCTATCTTCAGTATTATTTTCATTTACAAGATTATTTTTAGAAGCATATTCTGCTAATACATTATATTTTGAGTTATTAATCATTAATAGTACTAACATAATACTTACTAACTTTTTTCGCAACATAAATACCTCCTGAAAAATTAAAATCTTATTAATATATATGTTTTAAAAAAAGTATATATAACAAAAACTTGGCAACCTAATAGTTTTATATATGGTGTTTTTATAATTTTTAAAAATAAAACATTGATTCCTAATTTTAGTAAAATATTATTGACATTTCCATTAGGTACCTGTTATACTATTTATGTAAGGTACCTGTTATATTTTTATAAGGAGATGTATAAGTATTATGAGTAATGAAGAATTATATAAAAAATTTATAAAAACTCAGTGGTTATTAAAAAAATGTCACTATCATAATTATTCTAGCTTAGGGCCAATGTCTGATACTTCAAGAGGGCAAGGTAGAATACTTGAAACTCTAAAAACAAATGATAATATCAGTACAAAAGATTTAGCATGTCTATTAAATATTAGTACATCATCTCTAAATGAACTACTTATTAAACTAGAAAAAAGTGAATATATTACAAGAGAAATATCTGATTTAGATAAAAGAGTTACTATCATTAAATTAACACAAAAAGGTAGAGAAGAAAAAAAACCTGAAAAAAATGTTTATGATGTATTAGATTGCTTATGTGAAGATGAAAAAATAGAGTTAGATGAATATTTAGATAGAATAATTGATAATTTACAAATTAAATTATCAAATTTAGATACTAATGATTTAAATCATACTCAATTATGTGATCATAAAAGACACGGTCATGGTCACTTTCATCATAATCATCATAGAAAAAATAAAGAACACAATAATTTTAAAAAACATAATAATCTAGATTTATAAATTTAATAAAATACTTAATAAAAGCTAGCAGAATATTATAATCCCGCTAGCTTTTTATATAGAATATATTATTTTTTATAAAATTATACATATTAATCCTCCGCTACCTTCATTAATTATACGTTGTAAAGTTTCTTGAAATTTCATTTGAGCATCTTCTGGCATATGATATAACTTTGTTTTTAAACCATCTTTAACAAGGTCATCCATACTTCTTCCAAACATATTCATTTCCCAAACTTTTTCCGGATCTTCTTGCATTTGTTCTTTTATATATGATATTAAATCTTGGCTTTGCTGCTCACTACCAACAATAGGAGAAACTTCAGTCTCTATATCTGCTTTTATAAGATGTATACTAGGTGCAGTTGCTTTTATTTTAACTCCATATTTTGCACCATGTTTTACTAATATAGGTTCTTCTAAACACATCTCATCTATAACAGGAGTTACTATACCATATCCTTTTTGTTTAACTTCTTCTAGAGCATATTTTACTTTATCGTATTCTTTCTTAGCTTCAGATAAAACTTTTATTGTAGATATTAATTCATAATCACTACTAATATTCATATCTGTAGTTTCACTAATTACTTTATAAAATAAATTATCATTTACTGATACTTCTATTTTTGCAGAACCTTCACCTAAAAATATGTTGTCTATGTAAGCTTTTTTAATATACTCATTATTTTCTAAAGTTGCAATACTATCTTTTATTTGCCTTAATTTACTTATGTCACCTAAAATACCTTTTACACCAAATACTATACTTTGTTTTAACCAATGATCTAAATTTAATGTTTCAATCCATTTTGGCAAATGTATTCTTAACTCTTTTAAAGGAAATTCATATAATATTTTTTCCATAATTCCATTTATATCTTCAGTTTTAAGTTGAGAACAATTAACAGGTACTACAGGTACTCCATGTTCTTCTTTTAGATAATCTTTTAATGTTTCTGTCTCTGCTGCATATGGTTTTGTTGTATTTAGAACAATTATAAATGGTTTATTTATTGCTTTTAACTCTTCTATAACTCTTGTTTCGGCTTCTATGTAATTTTCTCTTGGAATATCTGTAATAGTTCCATCAGTCGTTATAACTATTCCTATAGTTGAATGATCTGTTATAACTTTTTTTGTACCTATCTCTGCAGCTTCTGTAAATGGCATCTTTTCTTCTGACCAAGGTGTATTTATCATTCTTGGTTTATCTCCATCTAAATGACCAGTTGCACCAGGTACTAAATATCCCACACAATCAATCATTCTTACTTTAAATTTAACTGCTTCATCTAATGATATTTCTACAGCTTCATTAGGTATAAATTTTGGTTCTGTAGTCATTATTGTAGATCCTGTAGCACTTTGTGGCAACTCATCTTTTGTTCTTTCTTTATTATAACTATTTTCTATATTAGGAATAACTAATTTGTCCATGAATCTCTTAATAAATGTAGATTTACCTGTTCTAACTGGTCCAACTACCCCTATGTAAATATCTCCTTGAGTTCTTTCTGCTATGTCTTTGTAAATATCATAGTTTTCCATTCTGATCCCCCTTAACATATACTGTAGATATATATATAAACGTATCAATACAATTACAATATATGTAATAAAGGTTTTTATTAGAACATTAACACTTTAATTAATTTATCAGTAATAGTTTGTATTTAAATAATTATTTATTAAATTTTTATCTTGTAAAAAAGTGTTTAAAACTTCATCACTTATCATATTTTTATTATATAAAGATAATAAACTATAATCCATTAAATGCATTCCCTTACTTCTATTAGTTTGTATTTCATTATTTATTTGATGTATTTCATTATTTCTTATTAAATTTCTTATACTGTCATTTACAATCATAATTTCTGTAGCTAAAACTCTACTATTACCATCTTTACAAGGTAATAATAATAATGAAACTACTCCTTCTAACACATTAGAAAGTTGATTTCTTATTTGATTAGCATTAATAGTATTAAAAGATGAAACTATTCTATCTATTGTTTTATTAGCACCTAAAGTATGCAATGTAGAAAATACAAGATGCCCTGTTTCTGCTGCTTCTATAGCTATTTCTATTGTTTCTAAATCTCTCATCTCTCCTAAAACTATAATATCAGGATCTTGCCTTAGACTAGATTTTAGTGCATTTTTAAAATTTAACTCATCTTTGCCAATCTCTTTTTGTGTTATAAAAGAATTTATATTATTATGTATATATTCTATAGGTTCCTCTATAGTAATTATATGTTTATTATAATTTCTATTTATATAATCTACCATACTTGCTATAACGCTAGATTTTCCACTTCCAGTTGGTCCAGTTACTAAAAATAGCCCATTTTTTAATTTGGCAAAGTCAGATATAATTGGAGGTAAATTTAAATCTTTAAAACTAGGTATTTTAAATGGTAAAACTCTAATAGCTATACTAATATTACCTTTTTCTAAGTAACAATTTATTCGAAAATTACCTAAATTTTTAATACTTTTAGAAGTATCAATAAATTTATTTATATTTATATATTCTAGATCTATATTTAAATCTATTAGTATATTTTCTATATTTTCTTTACTTATATAATAATCTTCTATTTTTTTTAATTGGTTATTTATTCTTAAATACAAAAATTCATCTTCTCTTATATGTATATCAGAGGCGCTTTTTTGTACAGAATATTTAAATATTTCTTTTATTTCCATATATTTCACCTGCTTAGCAAAAATATAAACTACTAAAATTTAGTAGTTTTATTATTAAAATATTTATACATTTAGTACTTCTTCATAAAATTTTTTAGCTTCATATTTTGCAAAAGTTAAATTATGATCTAAGTAATTTCCACATTCTTTAGATGTATTTGCAGGTATTTCTTTATCAAAATTAATTATATATAGTAATGCATTTTTTAATAAATCTAAAATATCTTCAACATTTAATTTACCTTTTAAAATTAAATACATTCCTGTTCTACATCCCATAGGTCCAATATAAATAACTTCATTACTCCATTTACTTTCATCACTTCTTAAATAAGTAGCTAATAAATGTTCTAAAGTATGCATTTCTGGATTTCCTAAAACAGGTTCCTTATTAGGTACTTTTATTCTTATATCAAATGTTGTTAAATAACTATTACCTACTGTGTCTATCCTTGATACATACACTCCTCTTTTAAGAGTATCATGATTTACTTTAAAACTTGGTACATTCACTTAAAAAACCCCCTTATAATATAAAAAAAAATAGAGACCTCATTTAATTATTATTAATCAGTCTCTATTTCAATCAGTCTATATAATTTATTTATATAATTAAATTCAAATAATTATAATTCTTCTCCTATTACTTCTACTTTTATAGTATTTGTTGTACCTGTTTTTCCTAATGGAACACCAGCTACAGCAACAATTGTATCTCCTTTTTTAACAAGATTAGTATCTTCTACACCTTTAACTGCATTTGGAAATACATATCTATCGTCTGTAATACTTTCAGATAAAATAGGAATACATCCCCAAGTTAAATTTAATTGTCTTCTTACAATTTCATCACAAGTAACTGCAACTATAGGGACACTTGGTTTAAATTTAGATACATTTCTTGATGTGAAACCAGAATTAGTAACTGTAACAATAGCTGCAGCTCCAACTTCAGAAGCAACGTCACAAGCTGCATGACTTATTGCATCTGTAACATTAACAACATCTTCTGAACAATATTTATAACGTTTTTCATCATAATTTATTGTACTTTCTACTTTTTCTGCTACTCTTGACATGATTTCAACTGCTTGACAAGGATATGCACCACTTGCAGTCTCACCTGATAACATAATAGCATCAGAACCATCTATTACTGCATTAGCAACATCACTAACTTCTGCTCTTGTTGGTCTTGGATTAACAATCATAGATTCTAACATTTGTGTAGCTGTTACAACTAATTTGCCAGCCTTATTACATTTTTTGATAAGATTTTTTTGTACAATTGGTACTTCTTCAGGTTCTATTTCTACACCTAAATCTCCTCTAGCTACCATTATACCATCTGTAACTGATAAAATTTCATCTACATTATTTACGCCTTCGCGGCTTTCAATTTTTGCTATAATTTTAATATATTCTCCATTGTATTTTTTGAGAACTTCTCTTATTTTAAGAATATCTGATGCTGAACGAATAAATGAAGCTGCTATATAATCAAAACCTTTTTCTATACCAAATTTAATATCTGCCTCATCTTTTTCTGTTAAAGCTGGTAAACTTATAGATGCGTCAGGAACATTAACACCTTTATTATTTTTAATAATTCCACCATTAACAACACTACAGATAATATCATTACCTTTTATTTCATTAACTATTAATTCTATTAAACCATCATCTAATAAAATTCTTCCTCCAACTTTTACATCAGAATTTAAATTTTTATAACTAACAGAAACTTTTTTATTTGTACCTATTACATCATCTGTAGTTAATATAAATTCATTTCCTGCTTCTAATGTAACTTCTCCAGTACCTTCAAAAGTTTTTAATCTAATTTCTGGTCCTTTTGTATCTAAAATTAAAGGAATTGGAACATTCAATTCTTCTCTTGCTTTTTTTACATTTTCAATTGTAACACTATGGGATTCATATGAACCATGAGAAAAATTAATTCTAGCAGCACAAAGACCAGCTTTTATAAGTTTTTTAATAGTTTCTACATCATTAGATACAGGTCCCAATGTACAAATAATTTTAGTTTTACGCAATTTTAACACCCTTTCATTCTTGCTTGTTTATTTATTTATATAGATAATGTATTTATTACATCATATAAATCTTTATCAAATTTCTTTTTAGTTTTTTGGAGTTTTAATCCTTCTTCAAGATCTATAGAAGAACATTTTCCATTTTGAACAGTAATAATTTTATTTGTTTCTCCATTTATAAGTAATTGTACGGCTTTATTCCCCATTATAGCAGCATAAACTCTGTCTAATACGGTAGGATGTCCGCCTCTTTGTATATGTCCTAAAACAGTAGCCCTAGATTCTATACCTGTATTTTCTTCTATGTCCTTAGCTAATTTAACACTTCCGCCTACGCCTTCTGCTACTACTATTAAACTAAACTTTTTGCCTTTTTCTCTTGTATGTTTAACTTTTTTAATAACATCTTCTGTAGTTATATCATTTACTTCTGGCACTAATGCAATATCGGCACCACTTGCTATGGCACTCCATATTGCTATAGATCCACAATTTCTTCCCATAACTTCTACTACACTACATCTTTCATGAGAATTAGAAGTATCTATTAAACAACTAATAGCATCAGATGCTGTTTTTAATGCTGTATCGAAACCTATAGTGTATTCTGAACAAGCTAAATCTAAATCTATAGTACCCGGTATTCCCATAATAGAAATACCTCTTTCTGCTAAAGTTTGTGCTCCTGTTAAAGATCCATCTCCGCCTATTACAACTAAAGCATCTATTCCATATTCTTTACAAATATTAGCAGCCTTATCTCGGCCTTCATCAGTCATCATTTCTTTACATCTACTACTTCTTAAGATTGTACCGCCTGTTCCTTCTATATTTGATACAGCAAGAGCATTTAAATTAATAAATTCTTTAGAAAATAAACCTGCATATCCATTTACAATACCTGTAACTTCTATATTGTTCATTAGTGCCGTTCTCGTAACAGCACGAATAACTGCATTCATACCTGGTGCATCACCACCACTTGTTAACAAACCTATCTTTTTTATACTTGTCATATAACTTCCCCCCATTTATTAAATACTTTAGATTTTATAATAATATGATCTTATAAAATGTAAAAATTCTAGTATTTGAAAATTATATTTTTATAAAATTATACCATAGAAAATAATTAATTAACAATAATTTCTGAATTTTATTTTATTAATATAGAATTTTCTCCTAATATTCTCATTAATTCATCTACTAATTGAACACTTTCAGAAACTAGAAAATTATTATTTAATTTTATTTTTCTATTGTTCTTCTCATCATACACTATAACAGGAATATCCCCCTTATAATTTTTTAAAATATCTGTTATATTAGAATCTAAAATTTTTATATCTTTAGGGATTTTTATCCACATAGTTTTTGGGGCTCTAGCATCAATATTTGCAATATTTTTTATTTCAGAAGCTATAATTTTTATATCTTCTTCTTCTCTAACACTTGCAGTTCCATTTATTAGTATAATATTATTTTCATATAAATTATTTCTATTTTTTTCATACATATTAGAAAATAGAATAACTTCTACAATACCATATAAATCTTCTATTTTAATAAAAGCCATTTGCTTACCTGTTTTTGTTTGTTTTATTGATAAATCTACTATAACGCCTACTATAGATAACTTTTTACCATCATAAATATTATTTTCAATATAATCTTTATTTTCTTCTGAATAAATAAGATTAGAACTAGAAACATTGGAATATGCATTTATAAAATCTTTGTATTCTTCTAAAGGGTGACCTGTTAAATATATTCCTAATACTTCTTTTTCCATAGACAATAAAGTTTTTTTAGGAAATTCATCAATATTTTCTAAAATATCTTTTTCTGTATTTGTATTTTCTCCTTCAAAAAATTCAAACAAACTTAATTGTCCTTCTATACTCTTCTTTTTAGTTTCATCTAAATCATGTAACACTTTACTATAAAGATCCATATATTGAGATCTTTTACCACCAAAAACATCAAAAGCACCTGCTTTTATTAAACTCTCTATACATCTTTTATTAATATCTTTTCCATATAATCTATTTAAAAAATCTGTAATAGAAACAAATTTACCATTTTGAGTTCTTTCTGATATTATATTTTTTATAAAGTTTCTACCTACATTTTTTATTGCTGTAAGTCCAAATCGTATGCTATTATTTTCAACACTAAATCTTTCAAAACTTTCATTGATATTAGGAGATAAAACATCTATATTCATTTTTTTGCAATTTTCTATATATTCAGATATTTTTGTAGAGTTTTCCATAACTGAACTCATTAACGCAGACATAAATTCAACAGGATAATATAATTTTAACCATGCTGTTTGAAATCCAATTACTGCATAGGCAGCAGCATGTGACTTATTAAATGCATATTTTGCAAAATCAGTCATTTCATCAAAAATTTGCTCTGCAACTTCTTTGGAAATACCATTATTTATACATCCTGGCACTTCTCCTTCTATACCATAAACAAAATTTTTACGTTCTTTCTCCATTACAGAAATTTTTTTCTTACTCATTGCTCTACGTACCATATCACTTCTGCCTAGACTATATCCAGCTAAATCTCTTACTATCTGCATTACTTGTTCCTGATATACTATACAACCATAAGTAGATTTTAATATTGGTCTTAATGCTTCATGAGTATATTTTATATCATTTTTATTGCGCTTTCCTTTTATATATTTAGGTATAAAATCCATAGGTCCTGGCCTATATAGTGAAATACCAGCTATAATATCATCTAAACAACTAGGTTTAAGCTCTTTCATAAAATTCTTTATTCCAGAACTTTCTAACTGAAAAATACCTTCTGTTTTTCCGGTTGAGATAAAATCAAAAACTTTACTGTCATTTAAATCTAAATTATCTATGTCTATATCTATATTTTTATTACGTTTTATTTCTGATACAGTATCTTGAATAACAGTAAGAGTCCTTAATCCTAAAAAGTCCATTTTTAATAGTCCTAGTTCTTCTAAAGTAGTCATTGTAAATTGTGTTACAACTACACCATCATTTTGACTTAAAGGTACATATTCTGAAACAGGATTATCACATACAACTATTCCTGCAGCATGTGTAGAAGAATGTCTTACTATACCTTCTAATTTTTTAGACATATCTACTAATTCTCTAACTTGTGAATCTTTATTATAAATTTCTTCTAAATCTTTATTTATATCTAGAGCTTTATCAATTGTCATACCTATTGCTTGAGGTATCATTTTAGCAATATTATCTACTGTTGCATATGGAATAGCTAGTGCTCTTCCAACATCTCTTATTGCATTTCTAGCTGCCATTGTTCCAAATGTTACTATTTGAGCAACATGATCTTCACCATATTTTTCTATAACATAGTCTATTACTTCTTGTCTTCTTTCATAACAAAAATCTATATCTATATCTGGCATAGATACTCTTTCTGGATTTAAAAATCTTTCAAAAAGTAAATTATTTTCTATTGGATCTATAGTTGTTATATTAAGTGTATATGCAACTATACTTCCCGATGCGGATCCTCTACCTGGTCCTACCATAATATTATTATCTTTGGCAAATTTTATAAAATCCCATGTTATTAAAAAGTAGTCAATAAATCCCATAGATTTTATTACACTTAATTCATACTCTAATCTATCTTCTAAATCTTTAGTTATATTTTTATACTTTTTTTGAAGTCCTTCGTAACATAATTTTTTTAAATATTCAAATGGATCTTTTTCTGATTCTGGCAATTTATATTTAGGTAACTTATATTTATGAAATTCAAAATCTAAATTACATCTACTTGCAATTTTACATGTGTTTTCTAAAGCTTCTTTTGCATACGGAAAAATTCCATGCATTTCTTCTGGACTTTTTAAATAAAATTGTCCTCCTTTATATGTCATTCTATCTTCATCATAAATAGTTTTTCCTGTTTGTACACAAAGTAAAATATCATGCGCTTTTACATCTTCTTTATATGTATAATGAACATCATTTGTTGCAACTAATGGTATTCCAGTTTCCTTACTTATTTGCATTATTTTTAAATTTACATTTTTTTGTTCTTCTATTCCATGGTCTTGTAATTCTAAAAAGAAATTACCATCTCCAAAAATTTCATTATACATAAGAGCCATATTTTTAGCATTTTCATAAGTTCCTCTTAATAATGTTTTTGATATAGGCCCTGCCAAACAAGCACTTAATGCTATAATGCCTTCATGATATTGTTCTAATAATTCTATATCTACTCTAGGTTTATAATAAAACCCTTCTGTAAAACCAAGTGAAACTAACTTAGTTAAATTTTTATAACCTGTTTCATTTTCTGCAAGTAAAACTAAATGATAATAAAAATTTTCTTTTGAATATTCTTTATACTTTCTTCCTTTACTTGCAACATATACTTCACAACCTATTATAGGTTTTATTCCATTTTCTTTTGCTATTTTATAAAAATCTATAACACCATACATAACACCATGGTCTGTAATTGCTATAGAATCCATTCCTAATTCTTTTGCACGTTCAATTAATTCTTTAATTCTTGAAAAACCATCTAAAAGACTATATTCTGTATGAACATGCAGATGTGTAAATTTTACATCTTTATTCATAAAATAACTCCTATCTAATAGAATTTATTTTATTATAAATTATTTTATAATAATAAAAAATACTTAACATAAATTTTACTAAAATTATTAAATTTAATAAAATAAAATCTAACTATAATAAAAAATAAAAATCTAATTTTGCATTTATATATTACAAAATCAGATTTTTATTTTTACTCTAAAATAATTTTAATTTCGCTACCTGTAGGTACACTAATACTACCTGATGATGGCATTTGCTTAGTAACTATTTTTTCAACTTGTTTTTTTGAATCTTTATTATCATCATCAGTTATTTGTTCTTTTACTAAAACTTTAAAAGAATTTGCTTCTAAAACTTGAATAGCTTCTGATTTTGTAAGTCCTTTAACATCTGGAATTTGAACTAATTTAGTATTTTTAGAACTTTTATTTATATATATAAATACCTTTCCATTTCTAGAAATTTTAGAATCTGAAGATGGTATCTGATTTTTTACAGTATCCCCACTTCCAATAACTTCATAATCAATATCTTCTTTATTTAATCTTGATAAAATATCAACAATAGATTTTCCTACATAATTTTCTAATTTAATATCTTCTTCAGAAGAACCTATATTTGTATTTTTAATATTATCGCCTTTATCTGGTGGTATAGATTTATATTTTATTATGTTTTCAAATAAATCATGTATCATTGAAGCTGATACACCACCCTCTAAATCAGATTTATGTAAAATACCAATTGCAATATATTCAGGATTATCAACAGGAAAATATCCTATAAATGATTGACTATAAATTTTATTTTTGGGATCTCTATTTTGTTGTGCTGTACCTGTTTTGCCTCCTATAGAATAACCTTCTATCTTAGCTTTTTTACCAGTACCATTTTCAACAACATAAGTTAATAATTCTCTTAAATAATCTGATGTTTTTTGTGAAATAACTTTTCTTTGTACAGTAGGTTTATTTTCTTTTATTATATTATTATCTTTATCTAAAACTTGAGAAACAATATATGGTTTTAATATATTACCACCATTTATAACTGCGTCAAAACCTACTAACATTTGTATAGGAGTAACATTAAATCCTTGTCCTATAGCAGCTGTAGCCATTTCTACAGGATTTAAATTTTTATAAGAAATAATTAAATTTGATGCATCTGTTTCTGCAGGTAAATCTATATCTGTTTTTTGTCCAACACCAAATTCTTGTAAGTAATTATATAAATTATCTTTTCCTAAGTTTTCAACTATATCCATCATAGCAACATTACATGAATTTCCTATAGCTTGTTGCAAAGTTTGCATTCCATGTCCATCTCTTTTTGAACAAGGTATTCTTACACCTGATACAACTTTATAGCCTGGGCAATAAAATGTTTGACTTGGCAATAATGTGCCTTCTTCTAATGCTGCAGCTAAAATAATTGGTTTAAATATTGACCCAGGTTCATAAGTATCACTAACAGAAAAATTACGCCATAAATTTAATAATTTATCTGATACTTCTTTTTCTGATGCATTTTTAAGATTTTCCTTTATAGAATCTTTTGTTATACTATCTATACTATATGGTTTATTTAAATCAAATGAAGGATATTCTGTCATAGCTAATATTTCACCTGTTTTAGGTGACATTACTATTATATCTGTTACTTCTGCATTAATTAAATCTCCATATTTTTTTGCAGCCTCATTTGCAAATGCTTGTATATTAGAATCTATTGTTGTAACTAAAGTATTTCCACTTTCTGAATCTATTTTTTGAGTTATAGGCTCATTAGAATCATCATATAATTTTACAATCCTTCCAGGAGTTCCTACTAAATCACTATTGTAATATTTTTCTAAACCTATATTATTTTTATCACCTGTTAAAAATCCTATTACTTGAGCTGTATTAGTACTACTTCCTTCTATATATGTTCTTTGTGTATCATCTTCAAACCATATATTTTTAGTTTTAATTTCTTCTTTTATTTTTTTGATTGTTTCTCTCGGTACTTTTTTAGCTACTATATAATAATGTTTATTTATAACAGGTATAGGTTTATTATTTTCATCGTAATTTTTTATTGCTAAATAATTATGTAAAGTTTCTAAAGGAATATTTAAATATTTACTTACTATTTTTAGGCTGTCTTCGACATCTTTTTCATTCTTTTTACCTTTATTATCAAATTGTTCTCTAACAAGTAATCTCACATCAAAAATTACATTATATACAACATTACTAACTGCAAGAGGTTTACCATTTCTATCTAAAATACTACCACGATTAGCAATTAGAATTTGGTTTACACCACCTTTAGTTACTCTTTGTACTATTGATTTTTTTTCATAATCTTGATGAACAATTTTTATGTACGCTACTATAATAAAAAAGCTAATAAAGCAAATTATAAAAAAGGTTAATAATAATCTTATTTTTTTATTGCGCCTTTTTTTTTGCCTTATAGCTGCTCTTGCCTTTTTTGTTTTACTATTACCGTTACTCACCATAAAATTTCCTCAATCTTTAAATAATTTATTTAGTAAAAAATTTTTTAATTTATCTAAATGATTTGTCTTTTTTGTAGATTCAGTTAATACTTCTGTATAATTGCTTTTTGGAACTTTGATATGTACTATTTGATTAGGTTCCGGCTCAGACATATGTAGTTTTTCTCTGGCAATTCTTCCAATTTCTTCTAAATTATTTTTCTGATCTAAATCAATTTTTAATGACTCTACTATACTATAATTTTCGTTAAGTTCTTTTCTTAAATTTTCATTTACCGCACGTTGTATATTAACCATAGAGTATGAAAAAACCCAAAATACAGCACATATAAAAAAAACAAAAATTGTACCATAAGTTGACATGGATATTTTACCATTATTCTTATTTGAATATACATACTTTATTTTTAATTTTGGTGTTCCTCTTTTTTTCTTCTTTTTAATTTTAGGCTTTTTATCCTCTTTAGGTTTAGGCACCGCATAAGAATAATCATATGCTTCTGAAGTTTTATGATAAGAATTATAGTTTTTTTTATTTTTTTTGACAGTTGATCTTTTAGTCATTTGTCATACTCTCCTATATTTATATTTTTTCTATAATACGTAATTTTGCACTTCTACTTCTATGATTTTCTAATATTTCATTTTCTGATGGTAAAATAGGCTTTTTAGTTATAATTTTTACTCTTGGTGTCTTTCCGCAGATACATATTGGAAATTCTTTTAGACATGTACATGGATTTTCGTTTTCTTTAAAAACATTTTTAATAATTCTATCTTCTAAAGAATGGAATGTAATTATACATAACTTACCACCAATATTTAACTTATCTATAATATCATTAACCGTTTTTTCTAATATTTTTAATTCATTATTTACTTCTATTCTTATGGCTTGAAATGTTCTTTTAGCAGGATGAGGTCCAGATTCTCTAGCACCTTTAGGAATAGCTTTTTTTATAACATCTACAAGTTCAAATGTAGTTTCTATATTTTTTGATTTTCTTTCTTGTACTATAAATTGTGCTATTCGTTTTGCCCAACGTTCTTCGCCATACTCTTTAATAATTTTATATAATTTATCTTCTTTATAAGAATTTACAATATCATATGCAGAAATTTCATTTCTATTATCCATACGCATGTCCAATTTAGCATCATGCATATAAGAAAATCCTCTATCAACTGTATCTAATTGATAAGAAGAAACACCCAAATCTAATAACATTCCATCTATACAATTTACTTCTAAATTATTTAAAATATTTGCAATATTTGAAAAGTTATCATGAATAAATATTATATTATTATTTTGCGGTAATTGTGTTTTAGCATAATCTATAGCATCTATATCTTGATCTATACATATAAGCTTACCACTATTATCTAACTTTTTGTAAATTTCTTTAGAGTGCCCTGCTCCCCCTAAAGTCCCATCAACATAAACGCCATTTGCTTTAATATCTAATCCATCTATACATTCATTAAGTAAAACAGATATATGTTCAAACATCTTAAATTACACACCTTTAACAAATTAATATTTATCATCATTTTAATATATATATTATTAAATAGCAACATTATAATGTTTAGTAAATTATAAAATATATATTATAAATTGATAAAATACTAGTCTTAATTATATATAACAATTTATAATTCTTTATTATAAATTTACATAAGTTAAAAATATAAACTTATTAATATAACCTATATTTACTAATATTTTTACGTTTTATTTATATATTTTTTAATAAGAAAATTTACTTAATTTCTAGACTATATTTACTTTAATTAATCTTTAATAAAAAAATATCTAAAAAAATTTGCTAATAATAATTTTATTAAGTTAACTTTAATTCTATATACTTGAATTTATCGTATTAAAAAGTTTATAAGTTAATTATTAATATTTTAAATAAGTAATAAAAAAACTAGATTACTAAACCTAGCTTTTTTATTATTTAATACAAAATAAAAACAATTAATAAAATTTATTTAATATTGTATAATATATAGTTAACTAAAATTTATTAGCAAATAAAAAATTATTTTTTTAATTAATTCCTTTTTCTTTGTAAAAATACTGGTATGTCAAAAGGAGGTTCTTCATTCATATCTCTAATAGGAGTTAATTCTTTTTCATGATTTTTAACTTCATTAACTTCTACTTGTTGATTATTTTGTTTATTTTCGTTATTTATAGGTTGAATATTAGAATTTGTATTATTTTTATCATTGTTAGTTCCTACATTGCCTATAGTATGTATTGTTGCTTCTTTTGGTTGAAATTCTGGTACTTCTTCTGTATCTAATCCTGTAGCAATAACAGTTATTATTACTTCATCTTCTAATTCGTCATTTATTGAAGTTCCTAAAATAATTTCTGCTTCTGGATCTGCATCTTCACTTATAATTCCTGCTGCTGTAGCTGTTTCTCCTAAACCTAAACTAGAACCTCCAGATATACTTATAAGAATATTTTTAGCACCTTTCATACTAGTTTCTAATAAAGGACTATTTATTGCAAATCTAGCAGCTTGTTCAGTTTTATTTTTACCGCTAGCTCGTCCAACTCCCATATGTGCTACACCTTTATTATTCATAATTGTACGAACATCTGCAAAATCTAGATTTATTACTCCAGGTTTAGAAATTAAGCTTGCAATACCTTCAACACCTTGTCTTAAAACCTCGTCTGCTTTTTTAAATGAATCTTTTAAAGAAGTATCAGGATCTATAATTGATAATAATTTTTGATTAGGTATTACTATTAAAGTATCTACATTTTTTTTAAGTTCATCAATACCTTTTAATGCATTATTCATACGTTTTTTACCTTCAAATTCAAAAGGTTTTGTAACAACGCCAACTGTTAAAATACCTTTTTCCTTTGCTATACCAGCTATTACTGGAGCAGCTCCTGTTCCTGTTCCGCCGCCCATACCAGCAGTAACAAAAACCATATCTGCACCACTTATAGATTGACTTACTTCTTCACTAGATTCTTCAGCAGCTTTTTTACCTACTTCAGGATTACCACCTGCACCTAATCCTCTTGTTAATTTTTCTCCTAATTGAATTTTATTTTCAGCATTATTTATTTCTAAAATTTGATAATCTGTATTTACAGATATAAACTCTATAAATTCTACTCTATCTTCTATCATTCTATCAACGGCATTATTTCCTCCACCGCCTACACCTATAACCTTTATTTTTGCATTACTAATTTGGCTTTTAGCTATATCTATCAAAACTATTCCTCCTAATTTCAGCTTTTAGTTAAATAACTATAAGAAGTATAATTTTAAATGTAAACAAAACTTTAACCATAAAATTACAACTACTTATAATTATACAATATTTTTTTTTAAGTTTCCAGAATAAAAATGAGTTAATGAATAGTTACTTTATTAAAATTAGGTTAAAATTTTAAATGGCCAATATCCATCTACATTTTTAATATCTAAATATCCACCTATATCTTTATTTTTTTCTAACTGAGGTAAAATCGTCTTAATAATTCTAACTTTTTTATCTATATCTGTTATACTTCCTATTTGTATATCTATTTTACCATAATAAAAGTGAATATTTTGTTCATCTGAAACATCTATTCTAATAATCTCACTATTGATATCGTATTTTGTAAAAATTCTTGAAAGTGCAACAACTATATTAAATGTAGTTTCATTTTTTACATTTAAAATTTCTCCTACATTAAATTTAGAAAAATTAAGACCTACAATAATTGGTTTTTTTTCTGTAAAACTAGATTTTACATCTAATACTCTTCCATCTTTATCTATGTATAAATATTGATTTTCTGTAAAACTAACATACCCTTTAATTTCTCTCTCTTTTATATTTATAATTAATGTTTTAGCAAAATATTTTTTTTCTACAGATATATCTTCTATATAAGCATTATTTGATAAAGCTTTTTTAAATTTTGAAATTGAAAATGAAAAAAGATTATTTCCTTTTTTTATATTTCCTTCTTGTAATATAGTCTCTATAGATACATTTTTATTACCTTTTATACTAATGTTTTCTATAGAAAATAGTGGTGAAGATAATATAGCAATTATTATAAAACATAAAAAAGCTGTAACAAATAATATTTTTTTTGTTTTATTATTCAACTGATACACCTACTGAATTTATAATTTTTTCTGCACATTTTATTCCATCTACAGCAGCTGACATTATACCTCCTGCATATCCAGCTCCTTCCCCACATGGTAAAATACCTAATATATTACTATTAAAATTAAAATCTCTTATAATTCTAATAGGCGAAGAACTTCTACTTTCTACTCCAGTTAATACACTATCGTAATTTGCAAAACCAGGTATAATTTTATCCAATTTTAATATAGCCTCTTTTAAAGATTCATATATAAAATTAGGCAGACAATATTTTAAATTTGCTCCTGTAACACCAGGTTTGTAAGTTGGTATTACACTACCAAAATTAGTTGTAACTTTATCATTTAAAAAATCACCAACTAACTGTGCAGGCGCTTTAAAACTTTCTCCTCCTAAAATAAAAGCATCTTCTTCTAATTTACGTTGTAACTTTACTCCGCCTAATGGAGTTGAATCTATAAAATCATTTATTCCTACAGAAACTAATAAAGCACTATTAGCATTTTCTGAATCTCTTTTATAATAACTCATTCCATTTGTGACTAATCTTCCTTGTTCAGAAGCAGATGCAACAACTAATCCACCAGGACACATGCAAAAAGTATATACTCCCCTTCCATTTGAAGTTTTAGTATTTAATTTATATTCTGCAGCACCTAAATTTTTATTATTATAAAAATCACCATATTGTTGTTTATTAATAAATTCTTGTTTGTGTTCTATTCTAACTCCCATAGAAAAAGCTTTTGCTTCCATATTTATATTATTTTTATATAGCATTTCAAAAGTATCTCTAGCACTATGTCCAATTGATAAAACTAAATATTCTGTATACAGTACATACTCTTTATTTTTATTTTGTAAGTTAATACTATATAGTTTATTATTTTTAGCATTAAAATTAATAAATCTAGTTTCAAATCTAAATTCTCCTCCTAGACTTATTATTTTTTCTCTTAAATTTTTTATTACAATTTTTAAATTATCTGTTCCTATATGAGGTTTTGCTAAAATTAAAATTTCTGAAGGTGCGCCTGATTCTACAAGTTCTAATAAAACTTTTCTTATTCTATTATCTGTTATACCAGTAGTTAATTTACCATCTGAAAAGGCTCCTGCACCACCTTCTCCAAACTGAATATTAGAATTATTTAATAGTTTACCTGTTGTCCAAAATTCATCTATATCTTTTTTTCTTTCTTCTACTGATTTTCCCCTTTCTATTATTATAGGATTAAGACCAGCTTGTGCGAGTATTAAACCTGCAAATAAACCTGCAGGTCCTGCTCCTATAACAACTGGTCTATTTTTTAAATTATTAATTGGTCTTATTATATTATAAGAATATTTTTTTACACTAGTAATATTTTTCCACTTTAAGTACTTCTCTTCATTATCTATATCAATATCTACAGAAAAAACAAATCTTACATTAGATTTGTTTCTTGCATCTATAGACTTTTTAAATATAGAAATAGAATTTATTTTATTAGTCTTTAATATTTTAAAAATCTTATTTTTAAGATCTTCTTCTGTAGAATTTAAATTCATAAATATATTACTAATCCTTAACACTCTAATCTCCTTTTAAAATAATATTTTCTAAATTTATGTATAAAAAATTTATAATGATATTAATTATAATTGTTAATTACTTATTAATTAAATAGCAATTTTTTCATTTTTATATATATTTTTATAAACAAATATTAAAAATATATATGTATATTTTATCATATATAATAAATAAAATATAGTATGTCATTATATTTGAAAATTTATTAAGTATTTTATTACTAATAAATTTTATAAAATAACAATCATACAATATTTATTTTTATTTTATATATATAAATAAATACTTGTTAAAATGTAAACAAATGAAAATTTAAATAATATAATATCATTATAATATTTACTAGTGAGTAGTATAGCATAACAACTATTTATAATCAATTAATTGATAATAACCACTTATTTCATATAGTTTAATAGTAATATTTTATATAAAGATTAGTAAAATTTAATTTTAATTTTTATTTTCTAAATTAGAGTGTAGCAATTTTAATAAAATATTTCATCTGGATTTGATCCTATTCTTTCATTTCTATCTAGACTATTTATTTTATATAAATCTTGCTCAGTTATTTCAAAATCAAAAATATTAGCATTGTCTCTTACTCTATTTTTATGTGCTGATTTAGGTATTACTACAATATTTCTTTGTAAATTCCATCTTAATACTATTTGAGCTTCAGTTTTATTATATTTTTTACTTAATTCTTTAATAAGCGGTATTTCAAATACTTTTCCTTTCATAATTGGAGCCCAAGCTTCTACTTGAATTTTATTTTTAATACAATAATCTAGTAATTCTTGCTGTATTAGATAAGGATGATGTTCTATTTGATTAACCATAGGTTTTATTTCTGCATATTTTAATAAATCTTCTAAATGATGTATTAAAAAATTTGATACTCCTATAGCTCGTACTTTCCCTTGTTTATATAAAAATTCAAGAGCTCTCCATGTTTCTTTATTTAGTGATCTTGGCCAATGAATTAAATATAAATCTAAATAATCTAATTGTAACTTTTCTAAACTTGTATTAAATGCTTTTAATGTTGTTTCATATCCCTGATCATCATTAGCTACTTTACTTGTTATAAAAATTTTTTCTCTTTTTATTCCACTATCTTTAATTGCTTTTCCTATACCTTCTTCATTATTATAAACAGTAGCAGTATCAATGTGTATATAACCTATATTTAATGCTTCTTTAACTATTTCCTCTATTTGTAAGCTATCTTCAATTCTAAATGTTCCAAGTCCTAATAAAGGCATTTTGACACCATTACTTAATACTATGTAATCAGAAATTTTCATTACAAATCACTCCCCCATTGTTAAAAATTAACTAAATAATACTATATAAAATTATAATATGTCAATGTATAGACATTACAACTAAATATAAAATGAATACTATTATTATATTACTAATAAAATAATTATTAATAATTTAAGTAAAAGGGGTTATTATTTATGTGTGGAATAGCAGGATTTTCAAATTTTGAATTAGATTTCTTAGATGATAGAGAAAAATGGAATAAAATAGCTAAAGATATGTGTTCTAAACTACAACTTAGGGGTCCTGATTCTAATGGTGTATATCTTAATAATAAAGTTGTATTTTCCCATACGCGTCTTTCAATTATAGATTTAGAAAGTGGTCAACAACCTATAGTAAGAAAATTTAATAATAATAAATATTCTATTATCTATAATGGGGAAATATATAATACTTATGAATTAAGAGAAGATTTAATTAAAAAAGGCTATAACTTTTTTACAACAACTGATACAGAAGTTATATTAGTAGGATATGTACATTATGGTGTAGAATTTGTAAAAAAATTAAATGGTATATTTGCATTTGCTATATGGGATGATAATTTAAAAAAACTTTTTCTTTTTAGAGATCGCTTAGGTATAAAACCACTATTTTATACAATTAAAAATAATAATTTAGTATTTGGATCTGAAATAAAAGTACTAACATGTTTTCCAGGTATAGAACTTACTTTAGATATGGATGGATTACGTGAAATATTTGGTATTGGTCCAGCAAGAACAGCTGGCAATGGAGTTTTTAAAGATATAAAGGAAATTTTACCTGGTCATTATGCAGTTTATAGTAATAACATATTTAATACTTATTGTTACTGGCAATTAGAAAGTAAAGAACATACAGATAACTTTGATGAAACTATTGAAAAAGTACGCTTTTTAGTAACAGATTCAATTAAACGTCAATTAGTTTCAGATGTGCCAACATGTACATTACTTTCTGGTGGTTTAGATTCAAGTATAATAACTTCAATTGCATCAAAAGAATTAAATAAAATTGGTTTAAAATTAAATACATTTTCTTTTGACTTTAAAGATAATAATGAATTTTTTAAAGCTAGTTCTTTTCAACCAGATCAAGATAAACCTTGGGTGGATAAATTAGTTCAAACTTTAAATATAAATCATACTTATTTAGAATGTACAAATGAAAAACTTTTTGAATATTTATTTAAATCAGTAAAAGCTAAAGATTTACCTGGTATGGCAGATGTAGATTCTTCTTTATTATACTTCTGTGAAGAAATAAGCAAACATAATAAAGTAGCAATTTCAGGAGAATGTGCAGATGAAATTTTTGGTGGTTATCCATGGTTTCATAATCCAAAAATGCTAAATAGAGATAATTTTCCTTGGTCATATGATATGGAAATGAGAGAACTCTTTTTAAATCCAGATTTAAAAAATAAATTAAATCTAAAAGATTATTGTATAAATAAATATAATGATTCATTAAAAAAAGTACCTAAATTAGATGGTGAAAGTAATGAAAATGCTAGACGTAGAGAAATAGCATTTTTAAATATAAATTGGTTTATGAGCACATTATTAGATAGAATGGATAGAGCTAGTATGTCATCTAGTCTTGAAGTAAGAGTTCCTTATGCAGATCATCGTATACTAGAATATGTATTCAATGTGCCTTGGGAAATAAAATATAAAGATAATACTGTAAAATATTTATTACGTAAAGCATGTGAAGGAATTTTACCAAATGAACTTTTATATAGAAAGAAAAGCCCATATCCTAAAACATATAATCCTATTTATGAAACATTATTAATAAATCATATTAAAGAAATTATAAATGATGTAAATTCACCATTATATCCTTTAATAGATTCTAACTCTATAAAGGAATTTATTAAAAATCCTGCAGATTATGGTAAACCATGGTTTGGTCAATTAATGGCAGGTCCTCAACTTATGGCATATTTTATACAAATAAATTACTGGTTAAAAGAATATAAAATTAACATAAAACAATAAAAAAAATGTAGCCAAAGCTACATTTTTTTTATTGTTCTGCTAATTTTTTTAATTTAAGATATCTTTCTTTAGCATGTTTTTCTGTTTCTTCATAAAATACTTTGCTTTGTTCTGGATTAGATAATTTTAAAGCTGCGTATCTTACTTCAGTATCTAAAAATGCTCTTATATCACCTTTTGGTTCTTTAGAATCTAAAATAAATGGATTCTTTCCTTGTTCTTTTAAAAGTGGATTGTATCTATATAAATGCCAATATCCACAGTCTACAGCAGACTTAATTTGTTCTTGGCTAGATCCCATTCCTTTTTTAATACCATGACTTATACATGGTGCATAAGCAATAACAATTGATGGTCCTGGATAATTTTCAGCTTCTATTAATGCTTTTATAAGTTGTGCTTGATTAGCTCCCATACCAACTTGAGCTACATAAACGTTACCATAGCTCATAGCCATAGCTCCTAAATCTTTTTTATTTACTTTTTTACCTGATGCTGCAAATTTAGCAATAGCACCTAATGGTGTAGATTTAGAAGATTGACCACCTGTATTAGAATAAACTTCTGTATCAAATACAAGAACATTAATATCTTTACCTGATGCTAATACATGGTCTAAACCACCGTAACCAATGTCATAAGCCCATCCATCTCCACCAAATATCCATTGAGATTTTTTAACTAATTGATCTTTTCTATTTAAAATAGAATTTTTAATTTTTTCTTCTTCACTATTAGCTGAAGGTTTATAATCTTCTAATGCACTTATTAATGATTGTGATGCAGATTTAGATGCATTTCCATCCATCATAGTATCTATCCAATTTTTCAATGCACTATTTAAGCCTTCATCATTAGATAATTCGATTAATTTTTGAGCATTTTCTTTAATAATTTCTCTTAATTTTTCAACACCTAAATACATACCTAAACCAAATTCAGCATTATCTTCGAATAATGAATTTGCCCATGCAGGTCCATGTCCTTCATGATTTGTAGTATATGCACTAGCTGGGAAACTTCCTCCCCATATAGATGAACATCCTGTAGCATTAGCAATGTACATTCTATCTCCAAATAATTGTGTAACTAATTTAGCATAAGGAGTTTCTCCACAACCAGCACAAGCTCCTGAGAATTCAAGTAAAGGTTGTTCAAATTGGCTACCTTTTACAGAATCAGATCCCATTGGATTTTCTTTTGGAGATAAATCTAAAGCATAATACCAATTTTCCATTTCATCCATTTGAGTTTCTAATGGTTCCATTACTAAAGCTTTATTTTTTGCTGGACAAACTTGAGCACAGCTAGAGCAACCAACACAGTCTAAAGTATCTACTTGTACTCTAAAGTTTAATCCTTCAAAACCTTTTCCTATTGCTTTTTTAGTTACAAAACCTTCAGGAGCATTTTCTAACTCTTCGTCTGTTGCAAGGAATGGTCTTATTGTAGCATGTGGACAAACATATGCACATTGATTACATTGAATACAATTTTCTGGTATCCATTTAGGTACATCTATAGCAATTCCTCTCTTTTCGAATTGTGTAGCACCAGATGGCATAGTACCGTCCATATAATCATTAAACGCACTAACAGGGATTAAATCACCTTTACGGTTATTAATAGGTTCTAATATGTTTTTAATAAAGTCTGGTGCTGGTTTTTCTTCTGATTGAGTATCTTTTGCATTAGCCCAATCTGGATTTACATTAATTTTTTTAGCACCTTCAAAACCTTTATCTACTGCAGCATAATTCATGTTAAGTACTTCTTCACCTTTTTTGAAGTAAGTCTTTTTAATTGCATCTTTCATATATTGTTTAGCATCTTCTGCTGGAATTATATTTGCAATTTTAAAGAAAGCTGCTTGTAAAACTGTATTTATTCTTCTACCAAGTCCTATTTCTTTTGCAATTTCTGTACCATTTATAGTGTAGAATTCTATATTTTTATTTGCTAAAATTCTTTTTACAGATGCAGGTAATTTTTCTTCTAATTCTTCTTCAGACCATTCACAATTTAAAAGGAATTTTCCGCCATCCTTTAAATCTTCTAACATTTCATATTTAAATATATAAGACTCATTGTGACATGCAACAAAATTTGCATTTCTTACTAAGTAAGTAGAACGAATAGGTTTTTTACCAAATCTTAAATGTGATTGTGTTATACCACCAGATTTTTTAGAATCATAATCAAAATATGCTTGTACGTACATATCTGTATGATCACCAATAATTTTTATAGAGTTTTTGTTAGCTCCTACTGTACCATCTGAACCTAATCCCCAGAATTTACAGCTTATTGTTTCTTTGTCAGAAACATCTATTTCTTTTTCTACATTTAATGAAAGATTTGTAACATCATCATTAATACCTACTGTAAATCCTTTTTTAGGAGTTTCTTGTTTTAAGTTATTATATACAGCTACGATTTGAGATGGAGTAAAATCTTTAGAAGCAAGACCATATCTACCACCTATAATAAGAGGTGCATTTTCTTTACCATAAAAAGCTGAACAAACATCTTCAAATAATGGTTCACCTACAGCCCCTGGCTCTTTTGTTCTATCTAATACAGCAATTCTTTTAACTGTTTTTGGTACAGCAGATAAGAAATGTTCTATAGAAAAAGGTCTGTATAAATGAATTTTTATAAATCCAACTTTTTCTCCATTTGAATTTAAATAGTCAACAGTTTCTTCTAAAGCATCACAAGATGAGCCCATAGCAATTATTATGTTTTCTGCATCTTCTGCTCCATAATAATTAAATAATTTATAGTTTCTACCTGTTAATTTATTAATTTCATCCATGTATCCTTGAACAATTTCAGGAACTCTTTCATAAATCTTATTAGAAGCTTCTTTTCCTTGGAAGAAAACATCTCCGTTTTGTGCAGATCCTCTCATTACAGGATGTTCTGGATTTAAAGCTTTATTTCTAAATGCTTCTAAAGCGTCTTTATCTATTAATTTTTCAAGTTCAGCATAATCTAAACATTCTACTTTTTGAATTTCATGAGAAGTACGGAATCCATCAAAGAAATGTACAAATGGTAAACCTGCTTTTATAGCTGATAAATGTGCTACAGCTCCTAAATCGCAAACTTCTTGTACATCAGCTGATGATAACATTGGTGCGCCTGTTTGTCTTACAGCCATAACATCTGAATGATCTCCAAATATTGATAAAGCATGACCTGCTACAGCTCTTGCTGCAACATGGAATACACCTGGTAATAATTCTCCAACCATTTTATATATGTTAGGGATCATTAATAATAATCCTTGAGATGCAGTATAAGTTGTTGTTAATGCTCCTGCTTGCAAAGATCCATGCATAGCACCTGCAGCGCCTGCTTCTGATTGCATTTCTACTACATTTACTTTAGTGCCAAAAGCATTTTTTTTGCCTGAAGCAGACCATTCATCTGTATATTCTGCCATACCTGATGATGGTGTTATAGGATATATAGCGGATACTTCTGTAAATGCATAAGCAACGTGGGCAGCAGCAGTATTTCCATCCATAGTTTTTATAACTTTAGACATTAAATTTTCCTCCTAAATTTTAATTTTTCCCCTTAAGCCTATTTTAAAAAGGCCAAGATTTATATATATTATAACATAAATGTATACTCTGTATAAAGAATTTTTTATAAAAGTTTAAAATTTAATTTTGTTTTGCTTTACATATTTATACTTTGAATGTCTTTTCTTTTTAGCTTTTTTTAAGTATTTATAGACATTATAAAAAACTCTTGATAGAGAAATTCCTAATATCCAAAATGGAATACCGTATACAGTAAAAGCATATTTTCTTATTAAGCTAAAAATAAAAATAATATTTCTAAAAATATTTGCTTTATAAGTATTTTCTAAAATTACAATATTTCCTTCAAATACTAAATTATTATTTATACTATATTTTATTTTTCCTATTGGCTCATTTTCACTTATAGGTGTTTTTAAGTATCTAACATATTCAATTTTTTTATCAGTATTATCTTTATTATGTTCCATATTTTCTTTGCTATTCTTATTTTTTTCAATATATGTTTTTTTAGTATCGTATGTTACTTCCATCTTTAAATTCTTTTGTTCCTCATCTGTAAGATAGTATGTAAATTCTCTATCTGATCTAGTTTCTACAGTTTCAGCTCTACCTAAACCAGGTTTATCTAAATTAATTTTATTGTAAGGTTCAGGTAATACTTCATTTTTCATAATAATATTAACTAATTTATAATTTTTAAATGCGTAGTCAAAAAGTTTTCTTGCGTCTTTCCAACGATCAGTATCTGTAGATTTTGCTATTACAGCAATTAGATCAACACCATCTTTTCTAGCTGTAGCAGAAACACAACTTCCTGCATGACTAGTAAATCCTGTTTTTAATCCAGTTGCATATTCATATGCATATTTACTTCTATTTACTAGTGCATTGTGACTTATCCATTTATGTTCTATATTTAATCCACTACCCATATAGAAATTTCCTGCACTTTTTCCTGTAAAACTTATTTCTTGTGCTACTTCAGCTATCACTTTATTTTTAATAGCTTCTCTTGATATTAATGCAATATCTCTTACTGTACTATATAAATCTTCGTTATGATATCCATGTGGATTTGTAAAATGAGAATTTACTGCACCTAATTCTTTTGCTTTTTTATTCATTAAATCTGTAAAAATTTTTTCAGCTTCAGAATATTTTAAATTTTTTCTACCAGATACTCTCTTTGCTACATTATATGCGGCAACACAAGCTGATTCATTTCCGGACGGTATTATAATACCCCTAATAAGATTTAAACCTGTAATATGTTCTCCTACACGGTTACCTGCTTTACTAGAATCTGAAGGTATACTATTTATTTCATCGCCTATAACTATTATTTCGTTTGGATCTATATATTCTAACGTAATTAGTGCTGTTAATACTTTTGTCATACTTGCGGGATATATTTTTTCATCTGGATTTTTAGAATATATAACTCTTCCTGTTTTAGCTTCCATAAGTATTACATGATCACTAACTATATCAAGTTCATTATTATCTTTTGTTGTTGTAGCAAATACAAAAATATTATTTAAAAAAAATGTACTCGCTAATATGATTATAATAAATATGTGCTTAAATATTTTCATCCTAAATTCATCCTTTTTCTAAATAATATAAAATTATTATACATTTTTTTACTTCTTTATACAATATTTAATTTTAAGCAAACAATTATATAAACTTATATTATAAAGATTTTTATTATGAATTTATTTGTATAGTTTATTAAAATTTACCATATAAAATAATATATTCGTATTTTTTAAATATTATTTAATAAATTTAAAAAAGGACTATTTTAATATTTTAAAATAGTCCTCATTTTTTAATAGTTATATTCAATTATAATATTACCTTGTTTGTCTTTTGTTAAATTAGCCCCTAAAACATTACTAAAGAAATCTGTAGGGACAGATAAATCTAATCCATTTACTAATATTGCTTGACTAGAAAGCTTTGCAACTTGACCACTTCTATCTAAATATTTATTTTCATCAAGATAAACTCTAGCAAGTTCTCTATCCATATCTAATATACTTATAGTCCTATCATTATTTAAAACAAGCTTCATTCCAAGTCCTTGAACTAAATCACCTAAAGGAATCAGATCTAAATTATTTATTTTATAATATTTATTACTATTTATTTTAAAACTTCTTACTTTTTGGTATGGGATTGAAAATATAGGCTTGTTTGATGAACCCGGAGCCATAATATTTGTGTCAAAAATAATAACTACATTACCATTTGATAAATAAAAATTTTGTTCTGGACTTATACTATCTAATTGGTTTTTGTCTAGTGTTATATATTCTTGTGGATTTTCTTCTATTTGCTTTCTTATTTCATTAGCTATTATTGTAGCATAATCTTTTCCAAAAATATTTTCAAGTGTCAGTGGTTCTAAAGATACTTTATCAAAAACAATTGCTTTTATAGTCGTATCCTCTAATTCATCAAAATTGTTATAATTGTAGTTATAATCATCAAAATATGGATTTCTATATCCGTAATTATCATAATTATTGTAATTATAGTTATAATTATAATTATTAAAATATGGGTTTCTATATCCATAATTATAGTTGTAATCATATCTACTTCTTGTTCTATCGGTGTCTATATTATCTCTAAATCTATACATATCTTCTCTATTGTTATAGTATCCATTGTTTCTATCTTGTCTAAAATATTTATCAGTATAAATATTTCCTGTAATTACAATAGAAATTGATTTTTCATCTTCATAAATTTTATAATCTATTCTTGTTCGATTATCACCTGTTTGATAAATATCTCTAAATATATCAACTACTTGTTGATTTATTCTATTTTCAAATAATTGATTTCCTGTATCTACAAACATAGGTAATCTACCGTCAAATCTAATATTGTCTATCTCAGTTACTTCTACTAAATGAGATAAAATATTAGAATCAATAACAATAGGAGTATTTTGTTTTATTATTTCATCCTCATTACCTACATACGGTTTAACATTATTATCATATAATATTTTTTCATCTGTTTTTGTTTCATCAGCAAAAACTAATAATGGTGTAAAAGCTATAACAGATGTTGTTGCAATCATTATTATACTTTTTTTCAAACTTAAACATCTCCTCATTATCTTGGGGAAACAAGGTTTTAAGGTTTTTAATGTTTATATATACACCATAAATTTATGATATCCGTTTGTTTTAAATTTACTCTGAGATATTTTTCAAATTTTTTATTCTTCAAAAACAACTTGGTTAACTAAATCTGCTAAAATTTCCATTGCATTAAAAGCTTCCTCTTTTGTTACATACTCTGATCCTACTTCAACTAATAAAGATCTTGGTGATAAATGATTAGTAAATCTATATGCTTTTAGCAATATTCTTCTAGTAAAATCTGGATACATCTCATTTGCAGCCATTTGCATATTAAAACTTAATGCTAAATTATCTTTAATATAAGGGTTTGGTAAATTTGTTAAATTAATTAAATTGTTATTATTATTTAGTGTGCATAGTCCATTTACAAACATAATTTTAGCTGTTTTTTTACCATTAATTTCTGTAGTTAAATTTGTAGGTTTTCCTATGCCATCTCTATGAATATCTAAAACTAATTTTATACTCGGATTTTCTTCTAAAATTTTTTTTACTGGTTTTTCTATTCTTTCATAAGCAGAATTTCTATTAATTTTATTATCTACAACATCATATACTTCTGTATGATGAATAGCTTTTATATTATATTTTTCTTCTAAAACTCTTGTTAATTCTGCTCCTGCACCTACAATTCCATCAAATAAGTTATTTTTGTCACTATCTACAAAAAACTCAGATGCAGCATGTGTATGTATTATTAAAACTTGAGCTTCATTTGAATTTTTTTTTACTTTTAAATTAGAATTCAAAAAATAATCTATGTCAAAATATTTATCTTGTATACCAGCATTTTTATCTATATTATAAAATGCATTTATTAAATTATGTATGTCTCTATATTTATTTACTTCTTCATATGTAAATTTTTCCTTATAATGACTTTCTGGAATAATTCCAAAATTATTTTCAATATATGTTATATCATCTAATCCTAAAATGTTATCTCCACTATCTATTATAACTCCTTGTTCTATTTTATCTGGATTAAATGTAGAAATAACTTCTTGTCCATCATTATTTTCATTATTAACTATTAAATTTTCTTGAATTATATCTTTGTATTCTTTCTTACCAAGCATAATTTCTGTATTATATATATTATCATAATAAGGTATAACTTCGTAAAATAACATTTCATTAAAAAATATATCATAATTTATTACTAATAATATTAAAATTATAAATGATGTTAAAATTGCTCCTTTTGCTATCTTACGTAAATAAATGTATATCTTTTGTATTTTTTTTTGCATTTAATATCGTACTCCTTTACAAAAAAAACTTTATAAAATATGATATGTTTAATTGTAAAAATTATGAGTACAAAAAAAAACAGAAATTAAAATCTGTTTTTTAATTTAGCATTATGCTTTTAAATAGTTAATACACATATCAATCTTACTAGATAATTTTTCTTCTGCTTGACTTCTATCTATTCCAAATACTAAGATAATTTCACTTAAAATTATTTGTTTAGATGTTGATAGTAATTTTTTTTCTGCACTAGATAAAGATCTGCCATGTTCTCTTATAAAGAGTTCTTTATATACGTTTAAAACCTTTGAAAAATCACCAGTCTTAATATTATCTAAATTTTGTCTATAGCGCACATTCCAATTTTCTGTATTTTCTACAACTTCTAATGACATATTTTCAAAAATATCTAATAATTTTTCTTTAGAATAAATATCTCTTAGTCCCATTTTTTCTGAGCTATCTACAGAAACACTTATATTTAAATTACCCATAGAAATATTTATTACATAATATTTTTGAGTTTTACCATCTATAATCTTTTCTTCTATGTCTACTATTTGTCCTGCGCCATACATTGGATATACAATATAACTTCCTATAGAAAACATATATATTCACTCCTTTAGATGAATTCTGATAAATATTACAATATTATATCATACTTTTATATAAAATAATAATTATTATTTAAACATTTCGTAACTTAATTATATCTTAAACTATCAAATATTATTACCAATTTTATATAAATTTAAACATATTATACAAAAATTGTTCTAACTGACAACTTTATTATTATCTAATAATTTAATATTAATTGATATTTTAAAAAAAAATTATTATAATTATTAAAGTTTTAAACAGAAGGAGTTATAAATAAATGAGCTTATATGACAAACAATACTTAGAAATAGTACAGAATATAATAAATAACGGTTATTATGATGAAAATAGAACTGGTATCAATACATATAAATTACCTCATCAAATAATGCAATTTAATTTACAAAAAGAATTTCCTATTTTAACTACAAAAAAAGTTGCTTTTAAAACTTGTGTTAAAGAACTTTTATGGATATTTAAGGATCAATCTAATGATGTAAAAAAACTTCAAGAAAATAATGTTAATATATGGAATGAATGGATGATGGAAGATGGTACAATAGGTACATCTTATGGTTATATAGTTGAAAAGTTTAATCAAATAGATAATCTAATAAATACTTTAAAAACAAATCCTCAAAATAGAAGGATGTTAATAGATTTATGGCAAATACCATATTTAAATACTGGTGCTTTACATCCATGTTGTTTTTTAACAATGTGGGATGTTACAAATGGGTATTTAAATTGTATGCTTGTACAACGTAGTGGTGATATTCCATTAGGCGTTCCTTTTAATACTACTCAATATGCTGTATTAGTACATCTTATTGCACAAGTTACAAATTTTAAACCTGGATTATTTACACATGTAATAAATAATGCACATATATATGAAAATCAATTAGAAGGTATGAAAATACAATTATCAAGAAAAGATAATGATTATAGTGCACCTACTTTAGAAATAAATCCTAATATAAAAAATTTTTATGATTTTACATCAGAAGATATTAATCTTAAAAATTATAAATTCCATCCTGCTATAAAAATGGAGGTTTCAGTATAATGATATCATTAATTGCTGCAGTAGATGAGGATTTTGGAATTGGTAAAAATAATGATTTACTTTGCCATTTATCAGAAGATTTAAAATTTTTCAAAGAAAAAACTTTAAATAAAACTATTATAATGGGTAGAAAAACTTTTGAATCTTTAGGTAAAGTACTTCCAAATAGAATTCATATAGTATTAACAAGAGATAAAAATTTTAAAATTGAAAATAATAATGTAAATGTAGAAACAAATATAGATAATATTATAGATAAATATAAAAATTCATTAGAAGAAGTTTTTATTATAGGTGGTAATAGTATTTATAAAGAATTTATACCATTTTGTAGTAAATTATATATAACAAAAATTCACTCAACATTTGATGCAGATACATATTTTCCTTCAATAGATTTTAATAATTACTCTCTAACATTTTCTTCTCCAGATAAATTAGATACTAAATCTAATATATATTTTCATTTTGAAACATATGAAAATATTAATAAATTTATATAAATAAAACAGATACTATTTTAGTATCTGTTTATTATTATAAACTTCACTTAATTCATTAAAATCTCTAATTAAAATATATTGTGCAATTAATCCTCCTAAAGCAGTAAACGTAAAATAATTTAATGTAAAAAGTACTAATACGATTTCCCCGTCTCCTTTTATAGTCAAATTATTTTCTTCTGCATTACGTTTTAATCTATTTTCAATACGATAATAATAATAAACACTATAAATACCTAATGTTATAATACTTAAAAGTATTGCAACTATAAAACTAGGTGTTTTATCACCATCAGAATAACATAAAATATTTATATTCTTTGTATACTTATACCAAAAATAAAGATTATAAATACCTAAAGTTATTACCGTTAATATTAAATATGAAATAAAATTCTTTTTTTGTAACATACAATATATTTACTCCAATAATTTATAATATTTATATTTACTTATTTTTCCATATATTGATTATGTACAACTATTTTTATTTATATTCCTTAAGTTATTATCTTTTATAACATTTTATTTTTGCTATATTTATAGAAAATATTTTATACCTTATAATTTCATTAAAGTAACATAAATTTAAAATAAAATAAAAAGTAGCTGATTCATCAACTACTTTTTATTTTATTTCTTTAAGGTTTTTATACCTTTATTAAAAATAGATTAAATATAAATATTAGAATTTTTATTTACTTTCTTTATAACTAATATAAATTTATTAAAATTAGATCAAAAAAAATTATATATTAATTTATAATTTTCAGAAAATATATTACTATATATTTATTTTTTAAAATTATCTTAACTATAATTATTTTTATGCATGTTTATTATTATAAACTTCACTTAATTCATTAAAGCTTCTAACTAAAATGTATTGTGCAATAAATCCTGCTAAAGTAAAAGTAAAATAATTTAATATAAGAAGTACTAATATAATTTTTTTACTTCCTTTTATAGTTACATTATTTTCTTCAGCATTATTTTTTAACCTATTTTCAATACGATAATAATAATAAATATAATAAATACCAAGTGTTATAATACCTAAAAGTATTGCGAATACAAAACTAGGTGTTTCCTCACCATCAGATTGGCATAAAATATTTATATCTTTTGTATACTTATACCAAAAATAAAGATTATAAATACCTAAAGTTATTACCGTTAATATTAAATATGAAATAAAACCTTTTTTTTGTAACATGTAATATAATTCCTCCAGTAATTTGTGTAGTATTTTGTATTGTACTATATTTATTAATTATATACAACTATTTTATTTGCATTGATAAAACTTCTAATTTTTGTATATTTTTCTCTTTTTACTATATATTAAATAATATTTTATAAAAATTAAAGTTATATTTTATAAATACTCATTTATTTTCGAATTTATTTATATTTTATCAAGACATTATAATTATATGCAAAAATCACATAAAATTTTAATATCTTTACATAAAATAAAAAGTAGTTAATAAAATTAACTACTTTTAAAACTTATTTAATATTTTCATCAAATATATATAAATAATCTTTATAACCCCTATTTTCCATATCTTCTTTAGGTATAAATTTTAAAGATGCACTATTAATACAATATCTTAATCCTCCAAGATTTTTAGGGCCATCATTAAAAACATGACCTAAATGAGTGTTACCATTTTTACTTCTTACTTCTATTCTTTTTACAGCCAATGAATTATCATCTTTTTCAATAATAGATGATTTTTGTATAGGTTTAGAAAAACTAGGCCAACCACATCCTGAATCAAATTTATCATTTGAAGAAAATAAAGGTTCACCTGTTACTATATCAACATATATACCTTCTTTAAAATTATTATAATATTCATTAGCAAATGGTCGTTCTGTTCCATTTTCTTGTGTTACATAATATTGTAATTCAGTTAATCTTTCTCTTAAATTACTATTATTTTTTTTAGAATTATCTTTAGCTTTTTTTGCTTTATCAAATTTATCTTGACCTATATGACAATATCCTCTAGGATTTTTCTTTAAATAATCTTGGTGATATTCTTCTGCAGGATAAAAATTAATAAGTGGCAAAACTTCTATTACTATTTTATTTTGATATTTTTTCTGTAAATTATTTATAGAATTTAAAATAATATTTTTATCAGTTTCTTCTATATAATATATTCCTGTCCTATATTGAGATCCTATATCTGGCCCTTGTTTATTTATGGATGTTGGATCAATAACATCATAGTACATATCTAAAATAAAATTTAAACTTATAATATTATCTTCATATATAACTCTTACTAATTTAATATTTATTATATATCGCTACTTATATAATGCTATTTTGCTCACGCTAATAGCCACTCTCTTTCAAGACGTGTAAAGACTATTTCTTCATCTTCAGCTTTACCTGTTAAGAGCCACCCTT
>CAMLLW010000004.1 GCA_946481295.1 uncultured Clostridia bacterium
TTCTTATCATTATTTAGTGTATTTTTTTTTGATTTAATTTCTTCTAACTTTTCATTAAAATTAAAATTATTTATTTCATTTTGAATAACTTTTTTTCTTTCAATTATTTCTTTTTTTTCATCTTCTAATTTTTCTATTTTTGTTTCTAATTCTCCTATTTTTTTTGATAACTTATCTTGCTTATTTAATAAATCTAATTCTTTAATATTATTATTTTCTTTTAATAAGTGATTCTCTATATTTTTATGGTGTAATGAACCACAAACAGGACAAGGTTCATTTTCTTTAAGTTCTTCATTCAAAATTTTTATATATTCATTTTTTAAGTTTTCTTTTAATTTATTATTTTCTTTTATACAATTTTCTAAATTATATTTGAATTCTTTAATTTTATCTTCTTTTTCTTTTTCTTTATTAGGTATTAAGTCTAAATCGTCCTTATATTCTTTTTTTTCTTTATAAATTCTTTCTAATTCTTCAATTTCTTTTTCTTTTTCACGTAAATTTTCCTCTGAAAAATAACTTTTATTTTTATTAAGTTCATCTAATTTATTATTTAATTTATTAATTTCTTCTTTATAAAAACTTATATTTAAATTTTTTTGTTCTTGATCTCTTTTCAAACTTTCTTGCTTTTTTTGCATAGATTTAGAATTTTCTTCTAATTCTTCTTTCTTATTTTTCAAATCTTTTATATTTGATAAAATATTATTTGCTTTTAATATATTATTTTTATCATCTAATTTATAACATGAATCTATTTCATTTATTTTTCTTTCAATTTCATCTAATCTTTCTTTATAAGCTTTATTTTTATTTAAAATTTTATCCTTTTGAATTTCACATGTATTTTTTTGTTTCTTTAATTTATTAAATTCTTCCTCAAGTTCATCTTTTTCATTTTTGTTTTTTATTAATTCACTAATTATATCAGTAGAGTCTTTTAAATTATTAAAAATTTTTTCATCATTATTGAGAAAGTTATCTAATTCTTTTTCAATAGAAAAATATTCTTCTTCTGTTTTTTTAAATTCTTTTTCTGTTGATTCATATTCTTCTTCTGTTTTTAATAATTTATTTTTATTTTCTTCATAATCTTTATAAATATTATAAATTTCTATTTCTTTTAATAGTTTTCTTTTTTTATCAATTTCATTTTTAGATTTAATTAATTTATCTCTTTCATCATTATATTTTTTTAAATTTTGCAAAATATTTTGATTTATTTTATTATTTTCAATACTTTTTTCTATATTGTTATAATATTTATCTATTTTATTTATTTTATTTTCTATTTTTCTTAAATCTTCTTTTTGCTCTTCTATTTTTTCTAAAGTTACATCACCTATTGAATTTTTAGTTTTTTCTAAACAGTATAATTCTGTTTTTACGTCATTATATCTTTTTTTAATTTTTTCAGATAAAAGTTCACCATAATCTTCTAGTTTAAAAATGCGTTCTAACATTTCTCTTCTTTCTTTATTTGCTAAAGATAAAAATTCACTAAATTTACCTTGCGGTAAAATAACACATCGTAAAAAATCATCGTAATTTAAACCTAGTATCTCATTAATTTTTTTGTTAACAGCTATAACTCCTTCTTCTATAGGCTCATACTTTTCATTAACATTTAATAATAAAATTGTCTTTGTATTTTTTTGAATTTCATTGCTTCTTTTAAAACTTCTTTCTATTTTATATGTTTTATATGAATTACTATTCATTATAGAAAATTCAAAAACTACATATCCAGAATTCACATTAGAGTTTAAAAAAATTTTTGATTTTTTATCTCCTTTAAATCTAGAAGCTTCACCATATAAACTTATTGTTATAGCATCTATTATTGAAGATTTACCACTTCCTGTAGGACCAAAAATACCAAATAACCCATAAGATAATAAATCATCAAAATTTATAACTTGTTCATCTTCAAAACTATTAATTCCTTTAATTTTTAACATTATAGGTTTCATAATTAAATATCTTCTCCTTTTTCATCATTAGATGTTATTAGATCAAAAAATAAATCTAATGTATCCTGATTCGGTTCAATATTTTTTATCTTTTTGTAAAATTCTACAAATTCTTCTTCTATAGTTCTATCTTTATAAATATCAACTTCTTCTTCTATAGCTTTATCTATCCAATTTACATTAATTTCTAAAATATCTTTTTTTATATTTCTTATATTAACCATATCAGTTTTTTCTAAAGCTTTATCACTGTCAATTTCTAAAAAAACCCAACATTCTCTGTCAGAATTATTTTTACATTGTTCTATAGCATCATTTATATTTTTAAATTTCCAAACTTCTATTGGTTTATAATTTTTTAAAAATCTCTTTTTTACTTCCTTTACACCACTATTATCTAAATCTACTATATAAACTAATTTTGCATAATTTGCTTCACTTTTACTATATTGTATTGGAGAACCACTGTAATATGCATGTTCTATAGTTCCTTTTATTTGCTGAGGTCTATGTAAATGTCCCATTGCTATGTAATGAGCATTTTTAGGAAATGCATCTGCACTTATAGCCATACTTCCTCCCAATTGAATATTTCTTTCAGAGTCTGAAGTTTCTGCTCCTATAACAAAAAAATGTCCTACAATTAAATTTATTGTATCTTCTCTAAAATTTTCAGACAACATATGTAAAATTTTTTTAACTTTATATGAGTAATCTTTTTGTATATTTTCTTCGTCCATCTTATAAGAAATAACTTCTTTTAAACGTGTTTCGCTAGGAAATGGCATAAGTAAAATTATAGCTTTTTCATTATTTATTTCTATTTCTATAAATCCTTCTCCAGAATTAATAATTTTATAACTATTATAATCACCTACTGGAATAACTGTTTTTAAAGTTCCTACTATAATTATCCCCATATCTTGTAATATAGGAGTTGCAGCAATTAATCTATCAGGACTATCATGATTACCAGCTATAATAAGTATTGGTCTTTTACCATTGTTACTTAATGATTTTAAACTTTTAAAAAATAATTTTTCTGCAGCAGATGATGGATTGCTAGTATCATAAATATCTCCAGCAACTATTATTAAATCTATATCTTCTTCATTTGCAATTTCTTCTAATTCATTTATAAATTTTTCTTGTTCGTCTATCCTACTTTGAACATCTAAATTTTTACCAAGATGCCAATCAGATGTATGTAAAATTTTCATAATAACTTTCCTTTCTAAAATATAAATGATATAATTACATTTATTTTTTATAGTAACCAAGGAGGTCTTTTTTTGAATTCACCATTACGTGGTAATAAATTTATGTTCTTTTTAATCGTATATTTTTTATTAATATCATTTTTTTATGGTTTTATAGCTAATTTTTTTGGATTTACTAATCTTTCACTACCTATAAACATAATTATATCCCAAAGCATACAATTCGGAATACCTTTTTTACTATATATTATAGTAACTAAAAATAAGATTTCAGATGTTTTATTAATAAGAAAATTAAGCTTAAAAAATATATTTTTTATATTATTAATGGGATTAACAATACAACCTGCTATGATGTTTTTATCAGCTATTGGTAATATATTTGCAGATAATAATGCTTCTCAAATGGTTTCAGTTTTAACTCAGTTTCCATTTATCACAGGGCTTTTAACAGTTGCTCTTACACCTGCAATTTTTGAAGAAATTACATTTAGAGGTATTATTTTTAATGAATATAAAAACAGTAGTATTAAAATAGCAGCTATCGTTAATGGTTTATTTTTTGGTATTATGCATTTAGATTTACAACAATTTTTCTATGCATTTCCTTTAGGAATCATTATGGTATATATTATTTATTACACAAAATCTATACTTGCAACTTCTTTAATGCATTTTACAATTAATGCTTCTCAATTTTGTATGGCATACTTTTTTAATTATTTATCAAAAATATCAGATACAGATAATTTTAATAAAATAAATACAGACGATATTTTATATTCAAGTACTACAAATATAATTTCTATAACTATTATCTCTTTAATATTTATTTATATATTTTCATATATCTTTAAAAAATTTAAAGACTATAATATAAAAAATATTGATAAAAATGGCATCCAACTACAACAAAATCATTTTTTTGATATATTTTTTATCGGTATAATTATATTTTATATAATATATATAATTTTAACTATTATATAAATCGAATAATAAAAAATAAATGGAGTTAATTTCTAACCCCATTTATTTTTTATTATTCTTTATCTTTATTATCTTTACTTTTATCATCATTATCTTTATCATCTTCATTTTCATTATCTTCATTAGAATTCTTTTTATTAGATAATTTTTTCATCTTTTCTTCTAAAAAAGATTCTATTTCTTCTAAATCTTTAAGACTAAGTTTTTTCTTCCTAGGTTTATAAAGTTTTTGCAACATTTTATATTTCATTTTAGAATTAATCAAACTAATACCCCCTATAAAGTTATAACTTACTTATATAAGTATGTTTCTAATAGACAATAATTTACCTTAAATTTTATATTCCCACCACTTACCTATTGTACTGTTATTACTTTCGTAATATACTGTTAATAATTTGTTAATTTTTTTAATATTGTGGAGGTATTATTAATGAAATGCTTTTTAATTTTTATGTTGACATCGTTACTGAATTTTAATAACTATAGTACTAACATAACAGAACATAATCCAAATTTTGCTTATACTTCTGTACATAAACATAAAAATTCAAATCTTATGGAAAATAAATATAAAGATAAACAAAGTAGTGCTGTGAATTGGTCAAAAGCTAATAAGCTATTTCCTAGAAATTCAAATGCAACTATAATAGATGTTGATACAAAAAAAATATTTAAAGTAAAAAGAACTTTTGGTTCAAATCATGCGGATGTAGAACCTTTAACTACTAAAGATACAAAAATAATAAAGGAAATTTGGGGAGGATTTAATTGGAATAGAAGAGCAGTAGTTGTTGTAACCCAAAAAGGCAATATGTTAGCAGGAAGTATGACATCTTTTCCCCATGCTGGAGTAGATAATAAACCTGCATTAGCTTACGTACATAATAGAAGTGGTAATTATGGCTCAGGTATAAATCTAGATGCTGTAAAAAATAACGGTGTAAATGGTCACATGTGTATACATTTTTTAAATAGTAAAACACATGGTTCAAAACATGTTAATAAAAAGCATCAATATATGGTGAAAAAATCTGCAAATTATATAGATAAACATTATTCAGAAATAAAAAAGTTGCTAAAATAAAGCAACTTTTTTTATTTTTTACTTATATTTGATAGATCTTTTGCAATGTTAGCAGCAACTTTAGCATTATTATAAACTAATTCAATATTAGAATCTAAACTTTTACCATCTGTTATATTTTTTATTCTATCTAATAAAAAAGGAGTAAATTTTTTAACAGTTATATTATTCTCTTTTGATTCTTTTAAGGCATTATTTATGGCATTATTTATAATATTGTAATCCATTTCATACTGTTGTGGTATAGGATTTGCTATAACCATACCACCTTTTAAATTTAAATCCCATTTAGCTTTTAGAGCTTCTGCCACTTCCATAGAAGAATCTACTTTATAGTCAACAGAAAATCCGCTTTTTCTCGTATAAAATGCTGGCATTTCATCGGTTTTAAAACCTACTACAGGCACACCATTAGTTTCTAAATATTCTAATGTTAAACCTATATCTAATATAGATTTAGCTCCTGCACATACAACAGCCACATTAGTATTTGCTAATTCTTGTAAGTCTGCAGAAATATCAAAACTAGTCTCTGCACCCCTATGAACTCCACCTATTCCTCCTGTTGCAAATACCTTTATTCCTGCAAAATTAGCAAGTATCATTGTAGTAGCTACAGTAGTTGCACCTGTTAATTTTTTTGATATTACAAATGGTAAATCTCTTCTACTAACTTTTACAACATCTTTACTTGTTGCTAAAAATTCTATTTCATCTTCTGTAATACCAACTTTTAAAACTCCATTTATTATAGCAATAGTAGCTGGAACTGCTCCATTTTCTCTTATTATTTTCCCTACAGTTTTTGCCATTTCTACATTTTTAGGATATGGCATTCCATGGGATATTATAGTTGATTCCAATGCAACAACTGGATCACCATTATCTAATGCTTTTCTTACCTCACTATGTATCTCTAAATATTTGTCTAACATATTTTCATTTCCTCCAATTTATTTTTTATATTTTCTACTGATATATTAGAGTTTACAGTATCTTTATGTAATATAGTTAATATAGATGCCGCCATTGAAAATTTTGCACTTTCTATTAAATTAAATTTATTTATATAACAATACACTAAAGATGCAGTAAATGAGTCTCCTGCACCAGTTGCATTTAAAACTTTAATTTCAGGAGATTTTAATCTATATTTTTCATTTAAATTAGCGCAAAAAACACCATCTTTTCCTAATGTTATAAAAATATTTTTTGTTCCTTTATCTAAAAAATAATTTGAGCATTTAATCAAATCATTTTCTGAATTAATAGAAAATCCTGATAAAGTTTGAGCTTCATATTTATTTACTTTTACTGTATGAAATCTACCTAAAATATTTTTTATATTTTTACATTTTGCTACAGAAATTGCATCTACAAAAATAGGTAAATGATTATAATTAGTAGTTATATAATTTAAAACTTCTTCTGTACAATTAGTATCAACAACAATAACTGTTGAATTTTTTAATAAATTATCTTTAGCTAATATATAGTCTATATCAATATTTTCAATAATATCCATATGAGATATTGCTAATTGCATATCTTTTTCTTCATTTAAAATTGCTAAATATATAGAAGTAGGTAAATTATTAGATATAAAACAATTATCCATATCTATTCCATATTCTTTACATTTTGATAAAATTAAATTTCCATATGTATCATTTCCTAAAGCTGAAATTAATTTTGTACTAATACCTAATCTACATATATTTTCTGCTATATTTCTACCTACACCGCCAAGTGATATGTTTATTTCTCCAGGATTAGAATTATTCATTAATAATTTATTTTTGGGAAATCCTTGTATATCTATATTAGAACCACCAATAACTGTAACATATGTTTTATTATCTATTGAACTTATTTTTTCACTATTTTTTAACTCCTTCATAATCACCACCAAAATTTAAATTTTATTTATATTATAAATATATATCATTAAATATAATAGTATTTTTTTTAAAATTAGCTAATTAATGTAATATTTTATTATTTTGCCTTAATTATTTTCATATTATATATTTTGATATCTATATTTATTAATAAATAATTATTATTTATATAATATACTTCGGAATAAATTAAAATTTATAAAATTTATATTACATTAATAATTTTATATATACTAATTTTATTTAAAAAGTATATAATTATATATTAAATTTTTAATAAAGTTGAAATGTATTTTAAAATGTGATAGCATTAAAACACTTTAATAGTCTGAGGAGAAAGTTGTTTATGCGTAATAGAAAAAAACCATGGGCACAAGGGGAACTTGAAAATAATAATTTAATAATAAAAAATGCAGAAGAATTTAAAGGAAAATGGCATTTGTATTTTAACAATTCTAATCCTATTCATTTGGAAATTGGTTGTGGTAAGGGAAGTTTTATAACTAAACTGTCTCAAAAAAATCCTAACATTAACTATATTGCACTAGAAAGAGCATCTCAAGTAATAGTAACAGGTGCAAGAAAATTAAGAGAACTATCTGAAGAAAATAATTTTTCTGGTAACTTAGTATTTGTATTGGGAAATGTTACAAATTTAAAGGATTATTTTAAAGAAGAAGAATTAGATAGACTATATATAAATTTTTGCGACCCATGGCCACGTAAAAAATGGGCAAAAAGAAGATTAACATATAGAGAGTTCTTAAATACTTATAAATTATTATTAAAACAAAATTCTGAAATACATTTTAAAACAGATAATAAACAGTTATTTGAGTTTTCACTAAATGAATTTTGTAATCAAAACTGGCACTTAAAAAATATAAGCTTAGATCTTCACAATAGTAATTTTGAAGAAAATATTATGACAGAATACGAAAAGAAATTTTCTGATATGGGAATGCCTATATATAGATTAGAGGCATGGTATTAAAAGGAAGGTTTAATTAACTTCCCTTTTAATATAATTTTTCTAACATATCTATAATATCTAAATATTTCAAACAATTATTTTTTTCTTTATTAATTTTTTCAATTTTTTCTGATTCTAAGTCAATTTTATCTAAAATATCTTTATTTAAATTTTTTTCTGCATATGTATAGACTAATTTATTTTCTTTTTCTATATGTCTCCTAATTAAATAAACATAGGCCATCATATTAGAAATTATACTTAATTTATCTTTAGTATTAAAATTTTTTTCATAACTAATTATAGAATTTTCTATTTCTAAAATATGTAATCTTGCTAAGTCATGTTCAACTAACATACCACTACTTATAAGATTTTTAGCTATAGATCCTAAATTTTCTAACATATATTTAAATAAAATATTTTCTTCTTTTTTATGATGATAATTATCTGCATACTCTTTCATAAAAATTACTGCTTTTTTAAAAATATTTATATCTAAAATTTCTCCTTCAATAATTTTTACACATATATTTTCTATAACATTTGTAAATCGCAAAATATTATCATGTTCGATTAATAAAATATCTATACTATACATAATTATTTACCTTCTTTTTATAAATATTATATTTCTTCAAAAAAATTTTTAATATCTTTTTCTACTGTTTCTATTCCTGAAATATTAAATTTTTCAATTAATAAATCAAGAACATTTTTTGATAAAAATGCTGGTAAAGTTGGACCAAGATGTATATTTTTAACTCCTAAATATAATAATGATAATAAAACTATAACAGCTTTTTGTTCATACCAAGATATATTATAAATTATAGGTAAGTCATTTATATTTTCAAGTTCAAAAATTTCTTTTAATTTAAGTGCTACTAATATAATAGAATAACAATCATTACATTGACCTGCATCTAAAACTCTAGGAATTTCTCCTATAAATCCTAAATTTAATTTATTATATCTATACTTTGCACAACCTGCAGTAAATATAACTGTTTTTTTAGGCAAAGCTTTTGCAAATTCTTCATAATAAATTCTATTATTTTCTCTTCCATCACAACCTGCCATTACTACAAATTTTTCAATATCTCCTTTTTTTATAGCGTCAATAATTTTATCTGATAACTCTAAAACTTGGTTATATCCAAATCCCCCTAATATTTCTCCAGATTCAATTTCTTTAGGTGGATTACATTTTTTTGCATGTTCTATTATAATACTAAAATCTTTTTTTTCATCTATATCTCCAGATATATGTTTACATTCTGGAAAATTAACAGGTCCTGTTGTATAAATTCTATCTTTATAACTTTCTTTTGGTGGAACTATGCAATTTGTTGTTATAAGTATAGGTCCATTAAATGCATCAAATTCTTCTTTTTGATTACACCATGATCCTCCATAATTTCCTATAAAATTTTTATATTTTTTTAATTTAGGATAATAATGAGCAGGTAACATCTCTGAATGTGAATAAACATCTATGTTTGAATTTTTTGTTTGCTCTAATAACATTTCTAAATCTCTTAGATCATGTCCTGAAACTAATATAGCTGGATTATTTCTAACTCCTATATTAACTTTTGTTACAGTAGGATTGCCATAAGTATTAGTATTTGCATTATGTAGTAATTCCATAGCTTTTATACCAACTTTACCAGTTTCTAATGTTAAATTTATTAGATAATCTAATGTCAAATTATCATTTATAGTATCTGCTAATGCCTTTTGTATAAATTTATCAATTTCATCATCATATTCTAAAAGTATATTTGCATGTCTATAATATGCAGATATACCTTTTACTCCAAAAGTTATTAATTGTCGTAAACTTTTAATATCTGGATTTTCAATTTTTTCAAAATGATCTAATTTTGATTTATTTAAAATATAGTTATCACATAGTGAAATTTCTGATAAATTACTTTTATTTGATAATTCATTTAATAATTTATTTTTTATTAATAAAGTTTTATTTATTTTATTATTTATATCTTCAATATCAAAATTAACATTTGTAATTGTAGAAAATAAATTTAAATTTATTAAATCATTTACTTCTTTACTCACTAATTTTTTTTCTTCTCTAAGTGTTGTTGTTATTTCTGATAATCCTTTTGTAATTAAAATTAAAAAATCCTGAGCATTTGAAACATCAGCATTTTTCCCACATATTCCACATACTGTACAGCCTTTGTTTTCTTTTGTTTCCTGACATTGATTGCAAAACATTTTATCCATATATTAAAATTTCCTCCTAATATTTATTATAATAATTTAAAATTATAATTTAATCTAATAATATAGTCTGTAACATATGTTACAAAATAATTTAGGAGTTAATTTTTAAATTATCTATATCTATTATAGTTATTATATTTTTTTCAACTTTAATTAATCCTTCTCTTTCCATTTTCATTAATTCTCTAGAAATTGATGGACGTGTAACACCTACATAATCTGCTAATTCTTCTCTATTAAATTCTAAATATATTTTATTTGAATTTTTATTTTTTTGTAAAAAAAAGTTTATTAATTTTTGTCTTATTGAAAAACTACCTAAAATTATGTTTTTTTGATTTAAGTAAAATGCTTTCTCTGCAAGTACTTCAATCATATTTCGTGTTAACTTTTTTTGTATTTCTAATTCACTATTATCTTTATAAAATAATGATTTATTAATTAATAATAATTTTGTATCTTCTAAAGTTATGCAAGAATAATCATAATTATAATTATTTATAAATAAGTATACTTCACCAAAAATTGTACCAGTTTCTCTAAAAATATTTACAATCGTTGTTCTACCATTTAAATCAACCTTTTCTATTTTTACTGATCCACTTAATAAAATATATATATGTTTTGGTATATCATTTACTTGAAAAATATAAGAAGATTTATTATAAGTTTTTTCATTTATTTCTAATAAATTTATCAGTCTATTTATTTCATATTTATTTAAATCTTTAAAAAGTTTACAATTTAAATAATTCATATTCTCCTCCAAATATAATTTATTATAATATATAACAAAATAAAAAAGCACTATTATAAAATTATAATAATGTTCTTGTTTTTGTCTAACTTATATTTAATCTTTATAATTATATCATTATTAAATAAAGAAATAATATAATTTATAAAATTTAAATTTATTGTACGATTATACTGTTAAATATTTTTATAATATAAATTCAAAACATTTATGTATATAAAATTTTATTAGTAATAAATATATTTAAAATAAGCTTTATTAAAATAAATAAAAAATATATAATATATTTTGCAATTTTATATAATATAGCGAAGGAGTTAATAAATGAAAAAAAATTTGGAAAATATTTTTTTGTTCTCTATGGAAATTTTAAAAGAAATGAAAAGTAATGATCTTATATTCTTTGCAAATAATCTAACATATAAAATGATTTTTTCAATTTTTCCATTAATAATATTTTTAATGACAATAATAGGATATTTAGAACTAGATATTTCTTTTTTATTTAATGACTCTGCATTTAATATACCAAAAGAATTTAGTGATATAATAAATAATTTTTTAATAGAAGTTTTTTATACAAAAAGACCAAAATTATTGCAGATTAGCTTAGCAATAAGTATTTTATCTGCATCTTCTGGATTTAGATCTTTAATATATGGTATAAACAGAGCTTATGATCAAGAAGAAACAAGAAATATTTTTTTTATAATATTTTTAAGTATAATTCTTGTATTTATATTTGCATTAATAATAATATCTTTTTCTTTGCTTTTTGTTTTTAATGATATAATTATAAAAATATTAAATAATTTTACTCTAATTTCAAATACTATTGACGAAATTTATAGAATAACTACTTATTTATCTATATTAGTTATTATGATTATTTCAATAATGTTTATAAATAAAATTTCATTAGCAAAGAAAGTTTCTGTAATTTCTTTAATGCCTGGTTCTATATTTACAGTTTTAATTTGGATTATAGCTAGTAAACTATTTAACATTTATATAAATAATTTTTCAAAATTTTCTAATGTATACGGTAGTATAGGAAGTATAATTATACTTATAATTTGGTTAAATATAATATCTATTGTTTTTTTATTAGGAACGCAAATAAACTCTCTTATTAACAAAAAAAATATAAAATTTAAAATTTTTAAAATAAAAAAGTAGGTCATAACCTACTTTTATTTTAAATTTGCTTTAGCAGTTTCTGCTAATTTTGCAAATGCTTTTTCATCTGTTATAGCTAAGTCAGCTAAAATTTTTCTATTAATATCGATACCTGCATTTTTTAAGCCATTCATCATTCTACTATAACTAATACCGTTTAATCTAGCAGCAGCATTAATTCTTGATATCCAAAGACTACGATATTCTCTTTTAAGTTGTTTACGACCTCTAAAAGAATTAGCCATTGCTCTCATTACAGATTGTTTAGCAATTCTATATTGTCTGCTTCTAGCACCTCTAAAGCCTTTAGCCATTTTTAAAACTTTTTTATGTTTTTTTCTAGCGTTTAAAGCGCCTTTTATTCTTGCCATTATAAAATCCTCCTTAAGTTATCTTAGATATATGGTAACATTTTTTTCATTTGTGTGTCCTTGGGTTTATCTACTAAAGTTGATTTTCTAAGACCTCTTTTTCTCTGAGGACTTTTCGTACCAAGAATGTGTTGTTTATTAGCTTTAGCACGTTTTAATTTTCCACTTCCTGTAGCTTTAAAACGTTTAGCAGCTGCTCTATTTGTTTTTAACTTTGGCATTTTAAATTACCTCCTTAAAATAAGTAATATTATTTTTTTTACTATAATTTAGGTCCAAGAAACATTGCCATGCTTCTAGCTTCCATTTTAGGTGCTTTTTCAACTATGCCATATTCAGAAACAGCATTAGCAAAGTCATTTAAAATATCGTAGGCTACGTCTGTATATCCCATTTCACGACCTCTAAAACGGATACTTACTTTTACTTTATCACCATTTTTTAAAAATTCTAAGGCTTTTTTAATCTTAACGTTAATATCATGGGTATCGATGTTTGGAGATAATCTAAGCTCTTTTATTGATATAGTTTTTTGTTTTTTACGAGCTTCTTTTTCCTTTTTTTGTTGTTCAAATTTATATTTACTATAATTCATTATCTTACAAACTGGTGGTTTAGCACCTGGTGAAATCTTTACTAAATCCAACCCTTGTTGTTCAGCTAGTCTTAAACCTTCTTTATGATGTACTATTCCTAACTGTTCTCCATCTGCATTAATAAGTCTTATTTCTTTATCCCTGATTTGTTCGTTAATCATTAACTCGGTAATAATCGAGCACCTCCTATAAAAAATAAAAAAAGTGGGCAGCATAAAGCACACCCACATCTATATAAATATTATTAATTTATTTACATATTTATATTATCAACCCTAAGCCTGTGGCAAATAGGTGAGAAGAGGTGCCTTCTGCTTTTACCTAAAACATACTAACATATAAAAATATTAGTGTCAATACAATATTATTTATAATTCTATTTTTTTAATATAAGAATTTTAATTAAATGCCTATTATTTTTAAAATTAATTCTACTTGATCTTTCTGTTCTTTAGTTAAAGAATTTAAAAGAAAATTCATTATTGCTATTTTTTGATCTTCATTTATAGGATTATCTTTATTTAATTTATTATTACACTCCATTACAAGTAACATTACATCTTCTAATCCTTTACCTGGTATTTCCAGAAATAAATCTTTAATAGTATTTATTTTTTCTTCTGATACTCCATTAAAAACTTCATTTGAAAGTAATTTATTTAAATCCATTATGATCCACCACCTATACTATCTAATTTTTGCAATTTTGTCATCATCTCTTTAAATTCAAAAACTTGTAATATTATATCTAACTGTTCTCTTTTACGTTCTTCCATATGTGGTCTAATTGCAAGTAAAATATTTTTCTGCCAATTTTCACTATCTACTTTTTTTATACTGGCAACAGTATTATTATACTTTTTAAAAAGATTTTGTATTTCCATAATTTTTATTATAAATCCTATGTTTTTTTGATATTTATCATCTAAATAAGGTAAAATAGCCTTCATAGTTTTCATATTTCCATCAGATAAATCATCATCAAAATATTCTGTATTTTCTTTTACTCTGTTATTATTAATATCTCCCATAACTTTCATAACTTCAAAAAGTTTTAAAACTTTTTTCATATCTAAATCATTATTTTCTTTTCCCATTAATTTAGATAACATTTGCATTCTTTCTAACATACTTTTAAAATCTATTTCTTTTTCCAAAATATCACCTACTTAATTTAAACATATGTATTAAGTAGTTACTTAATGATAAAGAAACAAAAACCTGCAGTTTACTACAGGTTTTTATTTAATTTATTTTGTCTCACAAACTCCTAAACCTGGCCCCATAAACATGCTCATAATAAGCAATAACATCATCATGTTATCTCCACCAAAAGCACCTGGTCCACAGCCACCAAATCCTCCGAAGAGCATTAACATTATTATTAACATCATCATATTATTTCCACCACACATATTACGTGCCTCCTTATACTATAAACATGAATTTGTAAATTAACTTAGTAGTATTTTATGAAGTGTATAAAAAAATATTGCTAGTCTTGTAAAAATTTTGCACTATTTCGGACACGCTGTAGTATTTTATAAGTTAAGATAGTATCAAAAATAATCTTAAATTCATAAAATATCAGCAATAGAACAATTAAGGAAGGTTGTTGTTAATGGATATATTGCAAGTAATTATAGAATGTAATATAGATACAGAAAAAGAAAAAAAAATGAGTTCATTAGGTAAAATAAAATATAGATTACCTATGATAAATTCTTATGTTCTAGAAATTCCAGAAAGTGCATTGCCTAAAATACAAGCTTTAAGTAATGTAAAATCTATCTATAAAACTACTCATATTACAGCTCAAATGCATTCTGCAAGAAAAATAGTAAAAGCATCATATGCTCATAAAAATGGATTTTCTGGCAAAGATATAGGAATTGCTATTTTAGATACAGGTGTAGGGCCAATAGAAGATTTGAGATTTCCTAAAAATAGAATTATAGCTTTTAAAGATTTTGTTAATAACAAAAGTGAAGCTTATGATGATAATGGGCATGGAACTCATGTTGCAGGTATAGCAGCTGGTAATGGATTTTTATCTAATGGTAAGTATATGGGTATTGCACCTGAAGCTAATATAATAGGTATAAAAGTATTAGATGAATTTGGTAAAGGTAATTCTGTAGATGTTTTAGCTGGCATTCAGTGGATGATAGATAATAAGGAAAAATATAATATAAAAATAGCTAATCTCTCTGTTGGTACACCTGATAATGGTATAAATGATCCTCTAGTAAAAGCTGCAGAAATAGCTTGGGAAAATGGAATTGTAGTAAATGTAGCAGCAGGTAATAACGGTCCTAATCCTAATACAATTACATCTCCTGGAATAAGTAAAAAAGTTATCACTGTAGGCTCAGCAGATGATAACCAAAAAGTACAAATTTGGGATGATACTTTAGTTAATTTTTCAGGCAGAGGTCCTACATCAGAATGTATAGTAAAACCCGATTTAGTTGCGCCAGGTTCTAATATAATTTCTTGTCTAAGTCCAACACCTAATCAACATAAATTAAAAAATAAAGAATTTAATATTATATCTCAAAATTATTTACAACTTAGTGGTACTTCTATGTCAACGCCTATTATATCTGGATCTATTGCGTTATTAATACAAAAATATCCTGATTTAAAACCTGATGATATTAAATATATGCTTAAAAAAAGTGTTGATAATCTTAATTATCCTAAAAATCAGCAAGGTTGGGGACTTATAAATATAGAAAAACTTTTATCTCAGGAGGCTTATCATGTCAGATAATATCTATGAAATAGCTAAAATGATGCAAAATAAAAATATATTACAAGAAGATTTAAATGAAGCTATTAATCTTATTACAGGTCACTTTCAAAAAAAATATACAAATAAAATATATGATGTTCTACAACACAAACAGCAGGAATTTACTAATAACCCTAATGAACATGTAAAACTTTTAAATGCTCTAAAACCTTTTATGCCTGAAACACAACGTCCAAATATAGATAAAACAATAAATATGTTAATTATGTTTGATACAATAAATAGTATAAAATCTGAAATAAATCCTAACCAAAATAAAAATATATCATCACCAAATTTTGAAAAAAGAGTCTCATCATCATCTCTAAATATGCGAAGCAAAGATTCTGCTATACACGAAGATGGAATTTATGAATTTGATAATAAATGTTTACAACAAGAAAGTTTTAAAAAAAAAGAAAATAATTTTGTAAATGAACTTTTTTTAATATTTATAATGTTATGTAGATAATTTGACACCAAAATATCTTAATGCTATCATAAATTATCTGTTACTTCTATTTTAAATAATTTAAAAAAAGAGGGATTTAATGATGAAAAAATTCAATATTGCTATTGTCGGTATAACAGGAATGGTTGGTAGAAGTTTTTTACAAGTTTTAAGTGAAAATAAATTCCCAATAAATAAAATATATGGTTTTGCATCATCAAAAAGCGCAGGTATAAATATAGATTTTAATGGTCAAAAAATAATTGTAGAAGAACTTACAGAAAATTCTTTTAAAAATAAAAATATAGATATAGCACTATTTTCAGCTGGAGGTCAAATAAGTGAAAAGTACGCCCCTATAGCTGTAAAAGATGGAGCTATTGTAATAGATAATAGTTCTGCATGGAGAATGCATAAAGACGTTCCTTTAGTAGTCCCAGAAGTAAATCCTGAAGATATAAAACTTAATAATGGTATAATAGCAAATCCAAACTGTTCTACAATACAAGCAGTTGTTGCTTTAAAACCTCTCCATGATAAATATACGATTAAAAGAATAGTATATTCTACTTATCAATCTGTCTCTGGAGCAGGATATGAAGGTGTAAAAGACTTAGAAAATGGTATTAAAGGAGAAGCTCCAAAAAAATTTATTTATCCTATAGCTTATAATTGTATACCTCATATTGATATATTTTTAGATAATGGTTATACAAAAGAAGAAATGAAAATGATTAATGAAACAAAAAAAATTCTACACTGCGATTCTATAGGTATAACTGCAACTACAGTTCGTGTTCCTGTATCTGCAGGTCATAGTGAAAGTATAAATGTAGAATTTAAAGATAGTTTTAAACTAGAAGATATATTCAATATTTTAAAAAATTCTGATGGTATTATAGTAGAAGATGATGTTAAAAATAATATCTATCCTATGGCAATAAACTGTAAAGGTAAAAATGATGTTTTTATTGGACGATTGCGTAGAGATGAATCAATTGAAAATGGCCTTAATATGTGGGTAGTTTCTGATAATATAAGAAAAGGTGCTGCGACAAATGCTGTTCAAATAGCAGAAAAATTGTTACAATATTTATAAAATAATTATATTTAGGAGGTTTTTTATGAGTCTATTTACTGGTTCTGCTCCGGCAATAGTTACACCATTTACATTAGATAATAAAATAGATTTTGATAGCTTAGAAAAGCATATTAATTTTTTAATAGAAAATAATTCTGATGCAATAGTAGCATGTGGAACTACAGGAGAAGCTTCAACTTTAAATAATAATGAAAGAGCAGATGTTATATCTTTTATTGTAGAAAAAGTTAATAAAAGAGTTCCTGTTATTGCAGGGGCAGGCTCTAATAATACAACTACATGTATAGAATTTTGCGATATTGCAAAAAAATCTGGCGCTGATGGATTATTAATTGTAACACCTTACTATAATAAAACTACACAAATGGGATTAATAGAAAACTATAAATTAATAGCTAAAACTACTGATCTACCTATAATAATTTACAATGTACCTAGTCGTACAGGTGTTAATATAGAAGCTTCAACTGTTTATGAACTTTCTAAAATTTCTAATATAATAGGTATAAAAGAAGCTAGTGGAAATATATCTCAAGTTGCAGAAATATCAAATTTATGTGGTAATAATTTTGATATTTATGCAGGTAATGATTCTGAAATTTTACCTGTATTATCTTTAGGTGGAAAAGGTGTAATATCTACAGTTGCTAATATAATTCCTAAAGATACACATAATATAATAGAAGAATTTAATAAAGGTAATATTAATGAAGCTAGAAATTATCAACTAAATATGTTAAACCTTATTAACGCATTATTTTCAGAAGTTAACCCTATTCCAGTTAAACAAGCATTACAAAGAATGGGATTTAATAATGGTATTTTAAGGGCACCTTTATTTAAAATGGAAGATAAAAATGTAGAACAATTAATTAAAGAAATGAGAAATTATAAATTAATTTCTTAGGCTAATTATTTTGTGAAAGAGATGATCATATGACAAAAATAATTGTAAATGGTTTTCAAGGAAGTATGGGAAAAGTAGTATGTTCATTAATAAAGGAAGATAAAAATTGTGAAATTACAGCTGGCATTGATATTTATGATGAAAATTCTATGATGCCATTTCCTACTTTTATTGATATAAATAGTTGTGATATGATGGCTGATGTCATCATAGACTTTTCTACTAATACAGCTACTTCAAATCTTATAGACTACTGTTTACGCCAAAAACTTCCTTTAGTATTATGTACAACAGGTTTAAGTGAAGATAATTTAAAAAAAGTAGAAGATGCATCAAAACATATTCCAATTTTTAGATCTTCAAATATGTCTATGGGCATAAACTTAATCTGTAATATACTAAAAAAATATTCAAAAATACTCTCAGAATCTGGATTTGATATAGAAATTATAGAAAAGCATCACAATAAAAAAATAGATGCTCCTAGTGGTACTGCATTATTACTTGCAGAAACTATAAATAATTCTATGGATAATAAATTTAATTATATTTATGATAGATCTAAAGTAAAAGAAAATCGCAATACAGACCAAATAGGAATTTCTTCTATACGTGGTGGTACAATAGTAGGAGAACACTCTATTATTTTTGCAGGTAATTGCGAAACTATAGAATTTAAGCACTCTGCACTATCTAAAGAACTTTTTGGAGTTGGAGCAATAAATGCAGCAAAATTTATTGTAGGTAAACCTCCAAAAATTTATAATATGGAAGATTTAATTGAAAATTCAATATAAAAAAGGACGTTAAACGTCTTTTTTTATATTTTTATAATATTCTATAGTTTCTTCTAAGCCACGTCTTAAATTATACTTAGGCTCAAATCCTATATTTTTTATTAATGTATTATCTAAAACTGAATCTTTTATGTCACCAGCTCTTTTATCTTCATATATTACATTTACATTGGAATTTAATATATCTTTTATTTCTCTAAAAAGTTTATTTATATCTATACTTATATTGTTAGAAACATTTAAAATAGTATTATCAGAGCTATCTAAAACAGATAAATTTGCATTCACTATATCTTTTATAAATATAAAATCTCTAGTTTGAGTACCGTCACCAAATATTCTAGGAGATTCATTATTAAGTAATTTATTTATAAATATAGCTATAACTCCGCCTTCTCCTTTGGCATCTTGTCTTATTCCATATGCATTGGCATATCTTAGTATTGAATACTTAAAATTATATAAATTTGAATAATTTTTTATATATAATTCAGGAGTAAGTTTTGATATACCATAAAATGATATAGGTTCTGTACTATGTTTTTCATCTATTGGCAAATAATTTGGAACACCATATACAGCAGCAGATGATGAATATATTATTTTTTTTACATTATGATTTTTCATAGAATCTAAAACATTTATTGTACCTAAAATATTATTTTTTGCATCTAATATTGGATCTTTAACAGAAAGTTGAATATCTATCTGTGCTGCAAAATGATAAACAACTTCTGGTTTTTCTATTTCAAAAATTTTATCTATATTTTTATTATTAATATCTTCTAAATAAAATTTTGCATTTTTATTTAAATTTTCTTTATATCCTGTAGATAAATTATCTATAACTACAACGTCATGACCATTTTGTATAAGTGAATCCACAGTATTAGAACCTATAAAACCACAACCGCCTGTTACTAATACTTTCATAAAACTCCTCCGATAAAAAAATTTACTACATTATAATTAAAATTATAACATAAAAAATATTAATACTAAATATATTTTTATTTTGTTTGATATACTTCTTTATAATTATCAAAATTTTTCTTTGTAGATAATTTCTTCTCTAATTCTACAATTACTATTGGAGAAATACATAAGATAGATACAATTATCCATTGAACAAAATTTAAATTACAAACTTTAAAAAATTCATTTAATTTAGGAACAATTATTACTGATAATTGTAATATTAGCCCAAGTATAAAAGAATATATTAAATACATATTTTCAAAAATACCTACTTTAAATAAACTTTTTTCTGTACGTACATTAAAAGCATGTATTAATTGTGAGATACTTAACGTTGCAAAACACATTGTACGACCAATTACATGAGAATTATAGTCATCAAAATAAACTGTTCCTATGCCAAATGCTAAAAGAGCAAGCATTCCTATCATACATCCTTCAAATGCAATTTTTTGCCATAAACCGTCACTAAAGAAACTCTTTGTGCTACTAAATGGTTTTTTCTTCATTATATCTCTATCTGCAGGATCTAAACCTAATGCTATTGCAGGAAAAGAATCGGTAACTAAATTTATCCATAACAATTGTGCTGCAAGTAATGGAGTATCCCAACCTAGTAAAATTGCTATAAAAATAGTAATAATTTCTCCAACATTACTTGAAAGTAAGAAATGAATAGCTTTTCTTACGTTAGAATATATTCCTCTTCCTTCTTTTACTGCAGATACAATTGTTGCAAAATTATCATCTAATAAAATCATATCAGAAGCACCTTTTGCTACATCTGTACCAGTTATACCCATAGCACATCCAATATCTGCAGCCTTTAATGCTGGTGCATCATTTACTCCATCTCCTGTCATTGCAACTATATTACCTTTTTCTTGAAAAGCTTTTACAATTCTAACTTTATGTTCTGGTGAAACTCTAGCAAAAACAGAATAATCATCTATAATTTCACATAATTTATCAGAACTTATTTTTGATAATTCTTCTCCTGTCATTGCCTTATCACCTGGCTTCATTATTCCTAACTTATGTGCTATTGCTTTTGCAGTTACTATATGATCTCCTGTTATCATAACAGGTTTTATACCTGCTTCTTTACATACCTTTACTGCGTCCTTAGCTTCTTTTCTAGGTGGATCCATAATTCCTATAAGCCCTAAAAAAATTAAATCTTTTTCTATATTTTCACTATCTATTTTACTAGGTTTATTATTATATTCTTTAAAAGCTAATGCTAAAACTCTTAAAGCTTTATCTGCCATTTTTATATTATAATTCTCTATTTCTCTTAATTTAATAGGAGTTAAATCTTCTACTTGTCCATTTTCATAGTAATATTTACATCTTTTTAATAAAATGTCTGGTGCACCTTTTGTAATAGCTATAAATTTATTATTATCAATATGTAATGTACTCATTAATTTTCTTTTGGAATCAAATGGTACTTCACCAACTCTTTTATATAATTTTTCTAAGTTTGTTTTATCTATATTATTAGATATTGCTAAATTAACTATAGCTGTTTCTGTAGGATCACCTTTTACTGTTAAATCTCCATCTATAACTTGAACTGTAGAATCATTGCATAAACTACCGTATGTAAGAATTTTATCTAATCTTTTATCTCTTGTAGATAAAATACCTAATACATCACAAACTTCTACTACTTTCATTTTATTTTGTGTTAAAGTTCCTGTTTTATCAGAACATATTATATTAGCACTACCTAGTGTTTCTACAGCTGGTAATTTTTTTATTATTACATTTCTTTTTACCATACGTTGTACACCTATAGCTAGCATTATTGTTACAATTGCAGGTAAACCTTCTGGTATAGCTGCAACAGCTAAACTTACTGATGTCATAAACATTGTAAAAGGTGAAAAATGCCTAACTATTCCTAAAGCAAAAATTATTATACAAATTATTATTGCAGTTATTCCTAAAACTTTGCCAACATGTTCTAATTTAATTTGTAAAGGAGTTTCTGGAGATTCATCTTTAATTATAAGATCTGCAATTTTTCCTACTTCTGTGTCCATACCTGTTGATACAACTATAGCTTTACCTCTTCCATAACTTACACTACTACCTGCAAATACCATATTTATTCTATCTCCTAATGAAGAATTTTCGGGTAAAATTACTTCATCATTTTTTTCTACATGTATAGACTCGCCTGTTAAAGCTGATTCTTCAACTTTTAAATTATTGCAGCTTATTAATCTAGCATCTGCAGGTACACTATCTCCAGTTTCTAAAACAATAATATCACCTGGTACTAATAATTTGCTTTTTATTTCTTCTAATCTTCCTTTTCTAATAACTTTACAAGTAGGAGAAGACATATTTTTTAAAGCTTCTAAAGATTTTTCTGCTCTATTTTCTTGAAAAACTCCTAAAATAGCATTTAATGTTACTATTAAAAGGATTATTATAGGATCTACAAAATCATTTTCATCTTGCATATAAGAAATAAAAGCAGATAAAGCAGCTGCTAATAATAATATAAATACCATAAAATCATTAAACTGCAAAATAAATTTTTTAAATAAACTTTGTTTTTTTACTTCTTTTAAAGCATTTTCTCCATATTTTTTTCTTAATATTTCTACTTTACTTTCTGACAAGCCATAATTAGAATCACTTTCTAGTAAAACTAAAATTTCTGATACATTTTTGGAATGCCACTTCATTTGTTCATCTCCCTTTGTTTAGTATAAATATATGTTCTATAAATTATATTTAACATGTCCCATTTTTATTACTAAAATTATTTTTGTTGCATAAAAAATTTACTCATGTTAAACTCTAAATAATAATATAATGTAGGTGAAATTTATTTTGAAAAAATTTTTAAATATTAAATTACTTATATTTTTTGTTTATGTATTTTTATTTTTTTACGCATTAACTTTTAAAATATTTCCTTTACCAATTTTGATATTAATATATATTATAATTACTTTTATATTAGCAATAATTTTTAAAGCAGATTTATATGCTTTTTTAGGTAATATATATTTATCAAAAGGTAAAATAGATAAAGCTTTAGAATTATATGAATTATCAATAAAAAATAATACAAAAGTACCTACAGCATATCTAAATTTAGGTGTGTTTAGATTAAATCAAGGAAATGCAAAGGAAGCTATAACTTTGTTAGAAAAAGCGGAAAGTCTAAATAAAAATATAATTTTAGACAAAAACATAAAAGTTAGTATAGCTAGTTGTTACTGGGCACTTAATGATATAGATAAAGCAATAGATATTTTAGAAAATTTAAGAAATAGTTATGAATATGTAAATATAAATGTAATAACTACTTTAGGTTATATGTACTTTTTAAATCATGATTATAAAAAAGCATTAGAAATAACAAATAAAGCATTAGAAGAAGATCCAAATTCTGCAGCAGCTTGGGATTCATTAGGACAAATTTACTTTGCAAAACAAGATTTTAATAATGCAAAAAATGCATTTATAAAAGCTTTATCAGAAAATAATTATCTTCTAGAAAGCAACTATTTTTTAGGTGTAATCTATGAACAAGAAGAAAATTTTGAGGAAGCAAAAAAATGTTTTATTCAAAGTAAAAACTGTAAAATAAGTACTTTAAGCTATATTACTAATAAAGAAGTAGAAGAAAAATATAATTTATATAAATAAAACTGCTAATTATAAAATAATAATTAGCAGTTTTTTATGATGATTTCATTCTTGTTATTTTCCCTCCAAGCAATCTAATTTTTTCATCAAAAGAACAATATCCTCTATCTATATGATGTATATCTGATATTTCTGTAATTCCATCTGCATTAAGTGCCGCTAATACTAAAGCCGCACCTGCTCTTAGATCTGTTGCTTTGACACTTGCACCACTTAATTTTGACTTTCCTTCGATAAATGCAGTTCTAGAATCTATTTTTATTTCTGCACCCATTCTTTTAAATTCTGATACATGCATAAATCGATTTTCAAATACTGTCTCTGTTACCATACTAGAACCTTCACCACATAATAATAAACTCATAAACTGTGCTTGCATATCTGTGGGAAAACTTGGATATGGCATTGTTTTTATGTCTACACCTTTTAATACAGTATTTTCATCTTTGTATACTCTTAATGCATTTTCTAACTCTTCTACATTAACATTAGTTTCTTTTAATTTAGCAATGATAGGCTTTAGATGTTCTACTAGTACATTTTCTAAAATTATATCTCCATTTGTTATAGCAGCAGCTATCATAAAAGTGCCAGCTTCTATTCTATCTGGAATAATTGTATGCTCCGCACCTTCTAATTTTTTAACACCATTTATTTTTATTGTATCTGTTCCTGCACCTTTTATTTGAGCTCCTAAGCTATTTAAAAAATTTGCTAAATCAACTATTTCAGGTTCTATTGCACAATTTTCTATTACAGTTTGTCCTTCCGCATATACAGAAGCCATCATAATATTTTCAGTTGCACCTACGCTTGGAAAATCTAAATATATTTTAGCACCCTTTAACATATTTGCCCTTGCAATAACATATCCATGTTCTTGTATTACTTCAGCTCCTAAATTATGAAATCCTTTTAAATGTAAATCTACAGGCCTTGCACCTATACAACATCCACCTGGTAAAGCAACTTTTGCATAACCATACCTTGCCAGAAGAGGCCCCATTATTAAAAATGATGCTCGAATTTTATTAATTAATTCAGTATTAGCCTCAGTCTTAGTTATATTTGACGATTGTACATGTATTACATTATCTTTTTCATCCCAAATTACAGTAGCACCTAAATCCTCTAATATTTTTTTCATAATGTCAATATCTTGTAATTTAGGAATATCCTTAATAGTACAGCTTTCTTGAGTTAATAAAGATGCAGCTAATATTGGTAATGCTGAATTTTTTGAGCCTCCTATTTTAACTTTACCTTTTAAGGGGGGACTTTTTTCAACTATAAATTTTTCCAATTTTTTCAACTCCACAAAAGTTTATTGACTTAACTTTTATCTTCAATTATATTATGTTCAAATTTTTTAAATTTAAAATTATAAATTATAAAATATTTATATTTTAATTTCATAAATATAACTTTTTTTACAATTACTATTGTAAAATAATATCTAAAATATACATAAAATCTCCCATTTTTAAGCTTTCTTTAGGATTAGCATTTAAATCTCTAAAGAAACCTAATTCACCAGCTTTTAATAATTCGTTATGATATTTAGAATCACTATTTTTAATATCTTTATATGGAGTATCATCTAAAGATGGAAAATACTTTATAGGTGTACCAGTTTTATTTTCATAAACTTTTACTAAAGAGCTAATACCTGCTTCTCTCGAAACAATTGAACCACTAACTAAGATTTTAGCTCTGCCTAAAGCATCAAAATTATCTTTACTTAATTGTTTATTCATTAAAACAGATTTATCTCCTTTAATAACACTTGCTATTATTTGATTAAATTGGTTAGCATGTATATAATCATTTTCATTATAAACACCTAAATCCATTATATCTAATTTATTAGTTACTCTTAACATATTTTCTTTTGTTTCACCATAACCTAAAACACTTAAAGGTTTATCTTTTAATGCAACACTATAAACTGCAGGTTTATAAATTTCAAAACTTACTAAATTATCTAAATTATTATATTGATAATCTACAGGTATCCATCCTTCTAATCCACTATAATTAACATAAGTACAGATATTATCATATGTTTTATTTATATTTTTATTAATAACCATATTTGCTTTTAATGGTTTTTGAAATTTATTAATATTTATAGAATTAGAATTATTAGATACTTTTATATCTATACCTTGTGGCTTAGATATATATGAGTTATTTGAATTATCTATAAAATTTTCTGTAATAGTTATAACTATTTTAGTTGAATTATTTAAATCTTTCATATTTTTAACTTCGTCATTTATTATTGCTTTATATGGTATTGTAACTATAAAATTATCAGCTTTTATCTTTAATTCTATTTTACGCTCATCAAAAGCTTTAATTATACTATAAGGTAGTTCAACTAATCTATTGTTAATTTCTCTATTATTATAGTGAGAAATATCTACTTCATGTATATATACTCTATTAGCTATAAGTCTAGAAATAAATCTTTCATCAACATTATTATCTCTATTGCCTTTAGAGTCTAATTGATTAGATCTTAATCTATAAATTAAAGATTTTGATCCTCCATCATAATATAATTCAAAATCTTTATCTGGTAAAGGATACATATCTGGATTTTTATCTCCATCATAATCACCTTTACTTTTTTCTGTAATTATCTCTATATATGACCAATCAGATTCTTTTATTATTGTATTATTTTTATTGTTTGTAATATCTGTATCTACTGGTACTTCTATTTCTATAATATCTTTATAATCTTTATCTAAACTTATTTGTACTACATATGTATATGATTTTTTTAATTTACCATCTGTATCTTTTGTTGCTATAAGTCTAGTTTTTGCTCTTATATAGTAACGCTTATTAATATCTAATTTATTAAACTTAACCATATAAGAATTTTTTTCTATATTATCGCTATATAAAAATTGTGCATTATCATTATCTGTACCTTTAGGAGCTATTTCTGTAGTTAAGTCACCACTATGTCTTAACCACTGAATAATTAAATAAGTATCAGATGATGGAGTATAATTAGTATTAGAGTCTTTATTATATAAATTTACATTTTTACTTGATGCTATTCCTAATCCTTTTGGAGCGTATGGTCCTTGTAATTCCTTAGTATTCATTTCTATAGGATTTGACCAAGAAGAAAATACGCTTTCTCCCTGATCTTTATTAGCAATAGATCTTATCCAAATAAAATAACTAGACTCTGGAAACATATTTTCTATAGTAAAATACATATATACTTTTCCGTTTTCATCTTTTAACTCACCATTTTTCTTAATATCTTCTGAATTTATAATTATTCCTCCATCTGGATAATCAGAAAATTTTTCAGAAAATTTAAGTTCATAATTTAATTCTTGTACATACTCCCATTTTACAGTTATAGTTGTATCAGTAGAAGATACAGGATGTAATATTGGTACAATAGGAACTATATCTATAGGCTTTTCAGTATTTAATGTTGTAGCAGAAATATAATTTGGAAAATAAGCTAATAAATTATTGCCATTTAAATTATTATATGGTCTTAAAAATATAACATAAGAAGATGCAGGTTTCATTGTGCCAGCTACATTTTCTACTGTATTTACAATATAATCTAATGTTGTTTCTCCTGATGGATTTATATCTTTCCAATTATATTTTTCTGGATTATTACTTATTTCCTTTACATACTTTTCATAACCAAATTTACTTATAATGCTAAAATCTACTGTATGTATTTTATAATTTGCTCCATTTAAATCTATAAGTCTAATTACAGGAATATCTATATAACTAGAAAGTTCTTTTATAATTTTATTTTTTGTAACATTGTAATTTAATGTGCCATCTTCATTTATTACCCTATTTTTATATAATATATTGTCCTTATCTTTAACAACATCTCCAAAAACTAACTTACCATCTACTAATCCTACTTTAGAATACCACTTTTGATCATTATATACTTCAAACCATTGTTCATCCCACTCTATTCCTATTGTATTTGAAGTAATAGCTTCTACTCCATTTTCTTTTTTTATTCTTAATGGAGGCTTAGATAGCATATTTGCATTTGTAGGAATTTTATTTATTGGAATAATATAATGTGCCCCATATGCATCTAAAGATTTTTCTCCTGTTTCATTTCTTATTGCAGAAATTTTAATGTAATAAATTTTATTCTCAATAAATTCTTCTTGAATAAATTCTCCTAAATCATTTTTATAGTAATAATTATTTAAAGTTGTATTAAAATAAGGTACATTATCTATATTAGTAACAGATAATGTATTACCATCTATAATAGTTGCCATCTCATCTGTCATAAAATTAAAATTTGCTTTATCATCTGTAACCCAAATTTTATATGTAACATTTTTATCTAAATATTTACCATATTTCGGATCTTCTACTTCAGTTTCTTTGAAAGCTTTTCTTAAAAAAGCTTCCCATGTTATATTTAAATTAAATGGAATTTCTCTATTGTCTTCTATATTATATATTGTAGGTCTATATGGACTAAAGTTATCATCTTCATTTTTATAGGTAGCTTCCTGCGATTCCATAGTAAGATTAAAGTTGACTATTCTTCCATTTTCATCTTGATAACTTACATTTTTAAATTCAACAAAAAACTTATATATAGCTACTTTTTCTTCAGGTATAGGGACTCTTTCACTTGTAATAGTCCTCGCTGTTTCACCTTGTAAAGTTTTTATAATATTTATTGCTTCTTCACCGTTTTCATCTTTACTTGTTTTTATTATTTGTAAATTTTGTATTTGTTCTCCTACAGATGATCCACTAAGCTTAGGCCAAACTAAATTTATATGAGTAATACTAAATGGATTTATATTTAAAGGAGGTTTTATATATGCTTTATCATAAATAAAAAGCTTAGTTCTTTCTGGTATAGTAGAAAATATATTCTCATTAATAGTATTTCCATTTTGTATAGTTACAGTTGTATTTATTAAAGAATCTCTCTTTGTATCTTGATATAAAGGTTCTACTTTAACAGCATAAATACTTCCAACTTTAAAATCTGATCTTGATACAACGTAAGATGCAGTTTTATTATCTATAGTTAATTCATCTTTATTAACTATTTTAGACTCTATATTTTCAAAATTTAATTTTTTATCTTGTGATATTTCTGTAAAATTTATTTCATATGCGGTAAAAAATTGATTCCCATCTATTGTTGGTAAAGTCCAACTAACTTTCATTTTATCTAAATCATTTTCACCTATAGCTTTAACTTCAATTTCTGTCATAAATAAAAATTCAGATATTATAGAGCCTGGTTTATCTACTGAAATAGGAGTACCATCTGCAGTAAATTCATTTTCCTTATATACTGGAACTATTTTAAATTGATAAAAGCTACCTTTATCTAATTCAAGATCTAAATCATATCTAAGTATTTCATTTTCATCACCTTGATAATCTATATTATTCTGAGATGAAAAATCAGGGTATTGTTCTGATTTTGTTGCATTTCTATAATAAATTCTATAACCTTGTAATGTTCCTCCAGTAGGAGATTTATCATTAGCTTTTTTCCAACTAAAAATTAATTTATATCGATTATTCTCTAAAGAATTTACCTCTAATTTAGATTTAAAATTTTGACTAGCTCCAAAAACTTTTATATTAGGTAAATAAGTAATTATAAAAGAAACAATTAAGATAAATGATGTTAGTCTTTTTAATATATCTTTCATCTATTGTCCTCCATTTATTGTTTTAAAATAATAAAATTTGCTATAAAATTTTTATAAATTTACTTTACCATCTAAAGTAGTTAATAATTCTAACATTTTATTTATGTTTATTGTTGATCGTGGATTTAAATTTGTATCATTATAAATATTTAATTCTAATGCTACTTTTATACTTTTTTCAAATTTAGGATCTATATTTTTTATATTAGAAGTTATTCCATAATTTCTAATTGATATTGAATCAATTTTAGTATTCGTCCTAATCTCATAACATACCATTGTTAAATATATAGATTCTTGTAAATAAATATTACTTTGTTTGTTACCTAATAATTCAGTATATCCTTTAGATAATAAAAATTCTGTACTATTAGTTCCACTTTTTGCACCTGATAATCTTGCAATTGTATCTAAAAACATCTGTCTTGTAACAACTTTATCTAAGTCTATATATCCATTTATACCTAAAATATCATACAAATCATATTTTGATATTATTGAAAATGTTTTACTAGCATTATCATTTCCAACAAGACCAGGTATAACTAATATTTGTCCAACAAAAATATATATACCTGGCTTTTTAGTGAAAATGCCCTTGTTTTTTCCAAAGTTTTGTATTTCTAAAGTGTTTCCAAAATTTGAAGATGATAAGTCATATCCTTTTATAGCAAGAGTTTCATCTGTAGATTTATATAAAATATACATATTAAGATCTAATTCATTAATATTTAATTTCTCTTTTAATGTTCTTGTAAAATAATTATCTGATCTTTGTATCATTTCTTGTTTAAAAACTTCAACTGATTTCAAAAAATATCTTACCATTTCTTCAAAACTAATATTATTATCTAAACTATCTTTTATATATTTTTCTATCGAATTTGATGAAGAATGCTTTTCTATATTTTCTAAATACATATTAAGAATTTCTTCATCCCAATTTAAATTAAGTATTTCACTTCCAATTAATTCAAAATTTATTTTTATTTCATCAGATAAAGTGTTTTCTTCATTTCTAAAATTATGTGGAGTAGATGTTTCTATAAATATTTTTATATAATAATCTTTTATATCTTTATTTTTTACTTTTCTAGACATTGTAATTAAATCTTCGTTTAACTCAGCATTTATCGCTTTTGTTGGTATAATAATATCTATATCATTATTTAAAATAATTTTAAATCCTTTTTCAGAATTATTTGCATTTATTAAAATTTGAGCAGGTATATAATAAGTTAATGTTCTTGCTCCTTTTTTACTTGTTATAAGTTCTATATTTGAGTCAATAGAATTTTTAATTAAATCATCAAATTTACTTTGTCTATATACTGTTACAAAATTTTCTGTAGAATCTGCAATTGTCCAATAAGGATCTTTAATAACTTTTAATAACTCTTCTTTAAAATAATCTTTCCAATCACTTACGTTTTTATCTTTATCATAATCACCTTGTTTTTGATTTGTTCTTGTTATAGCTGTATTTGAATAAGCAGATATATCTTTAGTAGATATACTATACATTCTTACTCTTATACTATAATTTGTATTGGACTTTAATCCACTAATTCTATAAGTAAAATGTATATATCCTTCTTCTTTAGATTTCTTTGCATCCTTTTTAAGTAAGGAACTATCTAATTTTCTAGGTTCAGAAAATTCATTATTTTCTTCTTTTATTGAATACTCTATTTCATACTCTTTTCCTAACAAATCTAAATTTTTTATAGGAGCATCAAATCTTATAATAAATTCTGATTCTGGATCATAATCTTCTCTATCATTATCTACATATAAATTTATAGGAGCTTTTAAAGTAGATGTTGTTCCTGAAATAACACTCCAATTAGAATACTTAGTATCATTACCAATAACTCTTACAGTCCTTACATAGTAAAAATATATTTGATTAGATATTAATGTATTATCAATAAGATCTAAATCTAAATCTTTATATATTATTTGAAATTTATCTGTATCTGCAGGTACAAAACTACTTCCATTAAAAATATCAGGTGAATATTTTTTATTATCTCTCTCAATTTCACTAGTTCTTAAAAATAATTTATCTATATCTGGCATAGTTTTTTGTAATTTATCATAATATGATTTTAAATCTTCTCTTTCGATAAGATTTGAATTATCTATTTGTTTATTTCTTGTTCTTATTATTTCATAATTAATCTTAACTTTGCTATTTTCTTCTGGGATTTCTACATAAGGCCAAAATATTGTTGCTGTATCTAATCCAATATCTTTAATGCCTAGTACTGGAGATGCGGGTACTTTATCAGAGTCATCAGGTATATTTGGAGTAGAACCTGTAAGAGTAGCAATTAAATTAGAAAATAAAGATTCTAATATAATATTATTATTTTCTTTATCTTTTGGTATATACTCTGATCCTAAAGCTACATAAATATAATACTTTTGATTTTCATCTAATCCACTAATAATGATTTCTGGAGTAAAATCTATACCATTTGAAAGCATATTATAATATTTGCTTAAGTCTAAACCTTCAAATCTTAAAACTTTACTATCTCTTAACTCTGTTAGTTGTGAATTAGTTATTTCTATTTCTTCTTTTGAATTTAATTTATAATTTTTAACTAAACTTAACTTTTTATCTAGATTATTTTCTTCTGCAACTTCTTTTATTTTATCTTCATTTTGTGATATATAAATATTTGTAAAAAAGTTCAATTTATCGTTAAGTAATTCTTTACTATAATCATTTTCTTTCATAAAACTTAAAATTTCTTTACTTGCATGTCTCCAACTAATAGTAAACTTCTTTATATCTTCTTTTTTACTATGTAAATCATAAGGTGCAGGTAATTCTTGTTTTAATAAATCACTTAATGTCATACTATCATATTTAGATTGCATATCTTCATTTTGATTTGTCATAACATTTAAAAAATAAATTCTAGGATAGTAAAAATCAATAGAATTATTTTCATTAGGCTTATCTTCTAATGCCCTTTGAGCATCAACTTCAAATGCTACATTAGCATAAAATTTACCATTTATATCTGTTAAATTGTAACTACCTTGAGCTATTTCCTCTTCAGTTTTTAAATCTATAACTTTATAATTTAAAACATAACTTGTTTCTGACTCTTTATTAATTTTTATATTTACTCTTGCAAATGCTTTTCCTTGACCTACTGGTTTAGAATATAAACTTTTTTTAATATCATAAGTAACATTAATTTCTTTTTCTTCTCCTTCTTGTGAATCTATCATCGATATAATATCTTTACTATTACCCATACTCCACTCTAAATTCATGTATAATTTTCCTTTTGTGCCGTATAAATCTTCACTTGGATAAGAGTCTAAAGGTTTTAAAATATAATCTAAAATTTTAAAGTCTGTTGCTGTATCTAATTGCATGTGTTTTGCTGAATGATTAAAAATAGTTTTTTCTGAATAAATATTTTTATCTCTTTCTTTACTATTTTCAGGATTAAAAAAAATCTGATAACAACCACCTGCAGGTTGTGAAGATAAATTAAAATAAACTTCTTCTTTTCCATCACTATATTCTTCTAAAGATTTTGTATTATCTAATTCTAAACTATAAGTTCCTTTTATATTTTTATATTGATCCAATGCTAAAAAGAAACCTGATCTATATGTAAATTTATACTTTAAAAATGTAAATATAGTTCCATATGGAACAGATGTAGAACTTATAGAATTTATATTTGAATTATTATAGTCTAAAACATTATATCTTATATTTACATCTGTAAATAATGTACTTGGTTGTAAATCTTCTAATCTTAATTCTATTTTTCCTGAATCTAAACGTTTTATAAAACTTTTATTTTTATCAGGTTTTGTAGAATTAGAACCTATTATATTTATTCCTTGCTCATTTTCATTTAAATTTAAAATATTATCTATTGTTACTGTTAAAATACCTCCACTACCTTCTTGATTTATATTATCGTTCATAGTTAAAGTAATACCTATTTTATAATTTTCTTTAGTAGCAGGTTCTTTTTTTGGACTTCCATTATTATCTAAAAATAATATTTCTGGTTGATTAAATCTTATAGATACACCAACTTTTTCTGATGCAGGCTTTTCACCATTATCATAATCTAATTCATATTTATCATTTCTAGTATCAGAATCATTTAGTTTATTTAGTTCATCAACTTTGTTAGTTGAATATGGTATTGACACTAAATTTTTCATATCTATTCCTAAAAAAGCTAATTTATTTTCTATTGTATCTGATTGATTATTTACATAAAAATTATATATATTACCATCTGATAAAGAATCTATAGAAAAATCAACAGTATCTAATGATAATTTAACATGAAACTTACTGTCACCTAACTTTAGTGAAACTCCTTTAGAAATATTCTTTATATCAATTACTGGTGTATTCTCTCCTTCTTTAACAGATATATCATATTTATTATTATTATTTGAATTTATGAAAGTTTCTACATTTACATAATTATTATTACCTTCATGAATATCTAATCTGTCATTTATATTATCTTGTTGCCAATTATTATTATTCCAACTATAAGTAAAATATCTTAATTGAATACCATTATCAATATTTTCTAATTTTTTTACTTTAATTTCTATCTTTGTTTTTTCATCTTTTAAATATACAACTGAAAGTTCTTGATTATTAGATAAATTTGCAATTTTTAATTTTCCTAATAATGATCCTATTTTTCTGTCAGCATCTACAGGTGCATATTGTCCTGCGCTACCTTCTTTAAGACTTTTTTCTAAATCTAATTCTAATATATTACTATTTTTTAATTTACTATTATCACTAATAACTTCTATGTTATTATGTTTAATATTTTTAGCATATACTTTTAAAACTGCCATATTAGGTAAAATTGCATTAATACACATAGTTAATAGTATTAAAATAGATAATACCTTTTTCATTTAATACCTCCTATTTTTTATTTTTAAATAATACTTTTATTTTATCGACTATTTTATATATACCTTATAAGCATACATAAAAATTTATCTAATTTTTGTAAAAATTTCTAAATTTATTATATTTCTATACAATTTTTATATAAAACATACATAATTATTTGTATTTGACATACACTTTTAATAATTATAAAATAATATTATAAACATTCTTAGCTTAATGGATAAAGCGTTTGGTTCCGAACCAAATAATAGGGGTTCAATTCCCCTAGAATGTATAAAAAAAAACTATATTTTTAAAATATAGTTTTTTAATTCCATATTAAATTATTTAAATATCTATAATAAGGTCTTCTAAAAGAATATAATTCACATAGTATATGTTTTTCTATTAATGCTCTAAGGAGGCTATATCTACACCAATGTCCTCTCTTTGTATCCATATTTATATCATCTGCTTCCTCTATAGAATTTATAATATTATCTAATACTTTATCAACTAATTGAGCAATATATTCTCTATCTAAATAATTATTATATATTGGACTTCCTTCATACTCCTCTTTATTTAAAACATTTAGCATATGTGGATAGATCCTTTTATTTATTTCACTTAATAAATTTTCAAAAAAATCCATTTCCTCTTGAACATCATTATTAGTATTCAATTTTTGTTTATCTGAATTTGAATTTTCAAAATTTATAAAATTTGATTTTCTTTGAGTATTTTGTGGCGTTCCATACTGTTCATTTTTTTCGCAATTACATTTTTCGCTAATATATTCATTTTTAGGATTTACTTCTAATATTGTATAATCTTTATTTTCTGTACAAATATCTGGTAATTTTATTGTCGGATTATTAAATTTAATTGATTTAATTTTTTTACTTTGACTATACTTATTAAAATAATTATAGTAATATAATTTCTTATCTTTATTATATAAATTAAAATCGTTACAACTTTCATCTACACTTCTAAAATTCAAACCCACAATACTTACCCTCCTGTTATAATATAAGACTTCATTTTTATTAATATATGCCATTAAAAATAAAAAGTGAAAATATATATTAACATTAAAGTAAATCCAAAAATAAAACCTATAGCACAAAATAAAATTCCTTTTAATTTTTCATTTATAGAATATTCTAAAAAAAATGTCATATCTTCACTTATTGCATAAAGATTTAATCCACCTAAAACAGCAGTTAAAGCAAATAGACAAAAATCATTTATAACAAAAATTCCTAAAATACTACCGATAATTAAAAAAATATTATTAAATATATTTTTATATAAATCATTATTATTTAAAATACTTTTTAAAATATTATATATAGTAAAAATTATTAGTAATTTAATTCCTAAATAAAATTCTATATCTAAAAAAACTTTTATTAATAATCCTTGTGAAAGTGCAAATAAAATTTCTTTATATATAATATTTTTATTGTCATTAAAAGGATTATTACTTTTATTAATTAAAATATCTAAATATTCACAAAATAAAACACCTAATAAAATAAATAAAACTATAATATATACATTATAATATATAAATATATTTGGAAAAATTTCAAATACTATTAAAAAGAATAAAATACTAGATACTATAATAATTAAGTACTTTGTAAGATTAACAAATTTATTTTTTAGAACTATACTAAAAATAATAGAAATAAAACTAAAAATAAATATAAGTATTAAATTCATAAATACCCCCTCCAAGTACTCCAATAATTAATTATATTAATTTAATATTTAATAAATTCCTATACTTGACAATAACTTTTTATTATAATAATGTTATTTAGTAAATTTTGACTTTAATGTAAAAGGAGGAATACTAAAATTGAAAGTTCTAAAACTATTTAAAAAATACATACCGTGTATAATTTTAATTATTATATTTTTATTTGTTCAAGCAATGGGCGAACTTCGTTTACCTCAATATATGTCACAGATAGTTGATATAGGTATTAGCAAAAAAGGAATAGAAAATTCTATCCCATTAGTACTTACAGAAGAAAATTTTAATAAAATATCTACTTATAATAAAAATAATAACTTGCTTAAAAATAATTATACGTTTATTAGTAAAAATAATAATGTAAAAATACAAAATTTAAAATTCATAGCAAATCAAAATTTATATATTCTTAATTCAAATACTAATGATACAAATTTAAACAAATTTTTTATAGAAACATTATCTAAAATATATGGAGAACAATATAATATTAATTTATCAAATCTTTCAAATAATGAAATTTCTAATTTATCAACAAATTTTATATTAAAAGAATATGAAACTATAGGTTTAGATATTTTACATATTCAAAATAATTTTATATTTAATGTAGGATATAAAATGATAATTACAACATTATTAGTTATATCTTTTGCTATAAGTGTAAGTTTTCTAGCTTCTAAAATATCTAATAAAATAGCAAAAACATTGAGAATAGATATATTTAAAAAAGTTATGTCATTTTCAAATTCTGAGTTAGATAAATTTTCTACGGCATCTTTAATAACTAGAAGTACTAATGATATTTCTCAAATTCAAAATTTTACTTTTATTTCATTAAGAATGTTATTTTTTGCTCCTATTATGGGTATTGGTGCTTTAATTAAAATTTTAAATTCTAATTCTAATTTAATTTGGATTATGATTTTAGCTATTTTATGCTTATTTATAATAATAATCTCATTATTTAGATTAGTTATACCGAAATTTAAAGTTATACAAAAATTACAAGATAAATTAAATCTTGTATCTAGAGAATCTTTAACAGGTATATTAGTTATTAGAGCATTTTCTAAAGAAAATTCTGAAAAAGAACGTTTTGATAAAATTAATTCTGAAATTACAAAAACAAATATATTTGTATATAAAATTATGGGATTTATGATGCCTTGTCTAAATATAATACTTAATTTTTCAACTATTTTAATAATATGGTTTGGAGCAAAACAAGTAGAAATAAAAAATATGCAAGTTGGTGATGTAATGGCTTTTATTCAATATTCAACAAATGTAATTATGTCATTTTTAAATATATCTATGATATCTACTAATTTGCCAAGAGCTATTATTTCTGCAAAACGTGTAGATGAAATATTATCTACTGAATCATCTATTAAAGCCCAAAAAAATAATGAACCTTTTAAATCATCTAATGGAAGTATAGAATTTAATAATGTTTATTTTAAATATCCAAATGCTAAAGATTACTCTTTAAAAAATATATCTTTTAAAATTGATTCAGGTAAAACTACAGCTTTTATAGGAAGTACAGGAAGTGGTAAAACAAGTATATTAAATCTTTTATTAAGATTTTATGATCCTACAAAAGGTAGTATAAAAGTTGATGATACTGATATAAAAAATGTTAATTTAAAAGAGTTAAGAAATAGAATAGGATATGTTTCTCAAAAATCATTATTGTTTTCTGGAAGTATAGAATATAATTTAAAATTTAGTAATCCTAACTTATCAGATAAAGAACTTATAGAAGCATGTGATATAGCTCAAGCAAATAATTTTATTTTAGAAAAAGAAGATAAATTTAAATCTAATATTTCTCAAGGTGGTTCAAATATATCAGGAGGTCAAAAACAAAGATTATCTATAGCTAGAGCTCTTGTTAAAAAATGCAATATTTTTATTTTTGACGATAGTTTTTCAGCATTAGATTATAAAACAGATAAATCTTTAAGAGCTAAATTAAAAGAAAAAATGAAAGATAAAACATTTTTAATAGTATCTCAAAGAATTAGTACAATTAAAGATGCATCTAAAATTATTGTTCTAGATAAAAATGAAATTGTAGGAATTGGTACACATGATGAACTTTTAAAAAGTTGTTATACTTATAAACAAATTGTAGATTCTCAATCTTTTTAATATAAGAAAGTAGGTAATAAGTTGAATAAAAATAGTAGATCTTACCATTCAAACAATAAATTTATGAAAACTAAACAAAAGCCTAAAAATTTTAAAAAAACTTTAAAAAAATTTATTACATATTTAAAACCTTATAAATTTAGAATACTATTAGCAATTTTTTTTTCTATTCTAAGTTGTACTTTTACTGTTTTAGGTCCCAAATTATTAAGTCTTGCAACAACAGAAATTTTTGAAGGATATATAAGATTAAATAATAATACAGGTACTATTAATTTTAAATATATTTTTAATATAATATTAATTTTAATATTTCTTTATATAATTAGTGCATGTTTTATATTATTTCAAAACTTTACTATGACTACTATATCACAAAAAATTTCATATTTATTTAGAAATGAAATATATGAAAAAATAAATAAACTACCTTTAGAATATTTTGATAATAAAACAACAGGCGAAACATTATCTAAAATTACTAATGTTGTTGATAACTTAACACAATCTTTACATCAAGTATTATCTCAAAGTATAACATCTATAACAACTGTAATTTTAGTTATATTAATTATGCTTACCATATCTCCTATAATGACTCTAGTTGCTTTTTTTACAATACCTGCATCTTTAATTGTAACAGGCTTAATCGTTAAATTAACTCAAAAATACTATAAAAAACAAATAAAAAGTTTAAATACTGCTAATGGACAAATAGAAGAAGCTTTTTCTGGTCAAAATATTATTAAAGCTTTTAATAATGAAGATGAATTTATTAATAAATTTAATGATATAAATAATGAACTATATAATTCATCTTGGAAATCTCAATTTTTATCTAATCTAATATGGCCATTAACAATATTTATCGGTAATTTAGGCTATGTTTTAATATCTATTTTAGGTGGTATTTTAAGCGCAAAAAAACTTATTCAAGTTGGTGATATTTTAGCATTTATCCAATATATGAAATCTCTTAATCAACCACTAAATCAAATGTCTCAAGTTGCAAATATAATTCAATCTACAATTGCCTCAGCTGAAAATATTTTTGAATTTTTAGAAGAAAAAGAAGAAGTATTTTCTAAAAATACAGATATTAATACAAAAAATATATTAGGAAATGTAGAATTTAAAAATGTTAATTTTGGATATAATAAAGATAAATTAGTAATAAATAATTTTTCTATAAAAATAGATTCTGGCAAAAAAGTTGCTATAGTTGGTCCAACAGGTGCTGGAAAAACTACAATTATGAAAATTTTAATGCGCTTTTATGAATTAAATAGTGGAGAAATTTTAATAGATAATATAAATATAAAACAGTTTTCAAAACATAAATTAAGAAAAATATTTGGTATAGTTCTTCAAGATACATGGCTATTTAATGGTACTATTAAAGAAAATATAAAATTTGGTAATAGTTTTTCATCAGACGATGAAATTATAAAAGCTTCAAAAGCTGTTCATGCACATGATTTTATTATTAATTTACCAGATGGATATAATACAATTTTAAATGAAGACTCAAATAATATTTCACAAGGTCAAAAACAACTTATAACTATTGCAAGAGCTTTTTTATCAAATCCTAAAATATTAATTTTAGATGAAGCAACAAGTTCTATAGACACAAGAACAGAAATATTAATACAAAAAGCATTGAAGGAACTAACAAATAATAGAACAAGTTTTATTATAGCTCATAGACTTTCCACAATAAAAGATGCAGATATTATTTTAGTTATAAATAATGGTGATATTATAGAACAGGGAAATCATACTGATTTACTAAAAAAGAAAGGATTTTATTATGATCTATATAATAGTCAATTTGAAATAAATTAAAATAAATCTTTTTGTTACAATATAAAATTATGATATACTAATAAAATATCATTTTATTTAGGAGGTCTATAAGTGACATTAACTTATAAAACAGAAGATAAAATTGAAAAAGTAATTTTAATAGCTATAGATTTTGATGATTCTAAATCTGATATAAATATGAACTTAGAAGAATTAGCAGAACTTGCTAAAACATCAGGTGCAGAAGTTGTAGGTATTTTAACTCAAAAAAGAAATTCAGTAAATAATGCCCACTACTTTGGAAAAGGTAAAATTGAAGAACTTAAAAATTTAATTTTAGAGCTTAATGCAACTAGTGTAATATGCGATGATGAACTTACAAGTACACAACTTAAAAATTTAAGTGATATGTTAGATATAAAAATTATAGATAGAACACTTTTAATTTTAGATATATTTGCTAAACATGCAAATTCTTCAGAGGGAAAAGTTCAAGTAGAACTTGCACAACTTAAGTATAGATTATCTCATTTATCTGGAATAGGTTCTAGTATGTCTAGACTTGGAGGAGGCATAGGTAGTAAAGGGCCTGGAGAGAAGAAATTAGAATTAGATAGAAGACATATAAAAGATAGAATTTCAGAACTTAATAAAGAACTACAGGAAATAGAAACACATAGAAATTTATTAAGAGAAAAAAGAACTAAAAATTCTATACCTATAGTTTCTTTAATTGGATATACAAATTCTGGAAAATCTACTATTATGAATTACTTTACAGAAGCAAATGTATTATCTCAAGATAAATTATTTGCTACATTAGATACAACTATAAGAAAATTAAAACTCCCAATAGGAGAAGAAATTTTAATGACAGACACAGTAGGATTTATACAAAAACTACCTCATACATTAATAAAATCATTTAAATCTACACTAGATGAGTTGAAAAATGCTGATATACTTATACATGTAGTAGATTCATCTAATCCATATAAGGATAAACATATAGAAGTTGTATATAGCTTACTAAATGAATTAAATTGTATAAATAAACCTATAATAACTGTTTTTAATAAAATTGATAAATGCATTGAAGAATTTTCATGTAATGATGAAAAAGCTACAAAAATAATAAAAATATCTGCAAAAATGGGTACAAATTGTAATCTTCTATTAGAATCCTTAGAAGAAATTTTACAATCTTTTAAAAAACCATTAAAAATATTAATACCATTTTCAGATGGATTAATTCTAAATTATATATATAATTCTACTCAAATAATTTTAAAGGAATATAGAGAAGAAGGAGTTTATATTGAATGCTTTGTAGATAACGAAGCTTATAATAAATTAAAATTATATTCTATAGATTAACAAAATAAAAAATAACTAGTAACTAGTTATTTTTTTCTATTTTAAAATTTCCAATTAAATTTTTTAAAGTTTCTGTTTGAGATAGTAATTCTTGTGTTGCAGAGGCAGTTTCTTCTGAAACAGCAGTATTACCTTGAGCTACACTAGCAATTTGAAGTATTCCTGTATTAATTTGTTCTAGTGATTTATATTGTTCATCAAATGCATTTGCAACTTCTACTATTAAATCTGTAATATTATTAATATTTTGTACTATATCATCTAATGTTTCAGATGTTTTATTTGCCATTTTAGAACCTACTAATGCTTTTTCCATAGATGTTTCTATAAGTTCACTTGTTTCTGATGCTGCTGCTTTACTTCTTTGTGCTAATGCTCTAACTTCTTCTGCAACTACTGCAAAACCTTTTCCATGTTCACCTGCTCTTGCAGCTTCTACTGCAGCATTAAGAGCTAATAAATTTGTTTGAAATGCTATATCATCTATTACTTTTATTATTTTTGAGATGCTTTCTGATGCTTTATTAATTTCTCCAATAGAAGATAACATTTTTTTCATGTCGTCACTACCTTTTGATGCTCTTTCTTTAGATTCTAATGCTAATTTTCTTGTTTTGTTTGCATTAGCAGTATTTATTTTAGTTTGCTCAAAGATAGTATCTATTGAAACATTAAGTTTTTCTACGGCTGTAGCTTGTTCTGTTGCTCCTTGTGCCATTTCCATATTAGAATCTGATATCTGTGAAACATTTGATGCTACTTGTATACTAGAGATATTTATCATTTTTGTAAGCTCACCTAAATTAGATGTAATTTGATTGATAGACTCTTTTATACTTGTAAATTCTCCTAAATATTCTGAGTCTATTGATATAGTTAAATTTTTATTTGCTATTTCTTGTAATGCTGTAGAAATATCTACTATATAATTTTGTATTGTTACGACTGAAAAATTTGCTGCTTCTTTTATAGTTTCAAAATTACCTTTATATTCTCCTACTATAAATGTATTAAAATCACCTCTAGACATATCAGAAAATACATTTGCTATTTCTTCTAAAGGTTTTTGATATTCTAACACAAACTTATTTAAATTATTAGCTAAATCTTGCCATTTACCTCTATACTCTTTGGAATTTATTCTTGTACTTAAATTACCTTCCGAAGCAGATAATGCTAAAGAATTTATATCTGTATTAATTTTTTCTAGATTTTTTTGTAAATTTTCTGTTGTTTCATTTAGTATTGCTTTTTTACCCGGCATTTTTTTAAGATTTGCGTCAAAATTACCGTTTACATATTCACCAATAACTCCTAATATGTCATTCTGATCTTTATTCATACCATCTATAACTTTATTAATTCCTCTAACAACATCTTTATAATCACCTATAAACATGTTTTCATCAATTCTGTAATCTATATTTCCATTTTTCTCTAACTCTACAGATAATTTATTTATTTCAGATATTAAACTTTTAAAAACTTCTACCATTTTACCTATTGAATTAAATAGTTGGCCAAATTCATCTTTCTTATTACTAAATATATTTGTATTTAAATCTCCATTAGAAATTTTATTTGATGAAGATATTATTGAATTTAGACTTTTTTTCATAGATAAAACTATATAAAAGGCAGAAATAATAAGTATAACTGAAATAATAATAGTTACAATAACATCATTTATATAACTAGATTTTGTTTTATCTTCATTGTAAGTTAATTCATCATTACACATATCTAATGATTCATCATAAAAGTTCATATATAATTTTTCAAGTGTAGAAGCTTCATTTGCTACTAGATCATATGCTTTAGAAATATCATTTTTATCGCCATTAAGCATTTTTTCAAAGAAATTTAAAGCATATGTATAATAATTTTCAAGTGATTTTTCTAATTCATCAGAAGTGTTTTTTAACCCACTATTGTTAATATCATATTTAGTATTATACTCAATAGGGTCATTCTTTATTAATTCTTTAATTTCATTCATAATTTGATTTGCTAAACTAAATTTTTCTTCAAAAATTTTAACTTGTTCATTAATATAATTGGGATCATCTGGCATTTTATTTATTAACCGAACAGAAATAATTCTTGCATCTTTAATTTTAGCATTTAATTCAGATATCATTCTTAATCTTTTTAAAGGGTAATCTATTACATTAATATAGTCATCACTAATAATTTTTGTAGTTTTTCCTGAGTAAAGACCTAAACCTATTAATAGCACTATTGTTATAACATAGCTAATAATTAACTTTGTTGAAACTTTAATATTTTTTATTTTAATCATAAAGTCAAAGGTGTACCTCCTTATTGTTTTATTTGTATTTCCCCTTAACTATTATTTCGGAGCTTTTAGTAATTATATTAATTTCAATTTATGGTATTTTTTTGCACTTATCTGAAAATTATTGTACCTTTGTACAATTAAAATAAAAAATTTGTTTATATTATTTTAATTATATATAGAGTATTTCTACTTTTTTTGCCATTATATCTAATATATAGTGTAATTAAAAGAATATTATTGTTTATTTTTTTATCTTATATAATTGTAATTATATTTAATAATATATGTATTTACTAACTAAAAAAGGATATATTTTAAAAATATATCCTTTTTTTATTATTACTATATATTAAAATTTTATCCTTTAAAAATATTATTTACAAGATCTCTTGCCTCATTTTGATTAATCTTTACATATGAAACACCATTAATATATTCTGGTGTACAAGGCATAGTATATACATTTAAATTATCCATACTTACTTTATTTACAAATGAAATATATTTAGACATATCAGTTAAATCAAAATCTGTATCAACATAATCTAAAAAAATGCTAATAAAATGTGGAATATTTTTTATAAATTCATCTGAATTTATTGTCTTTTCTATAACTGTTTTTATAAATTGTTGTTGTACTTCTATTCTTTTTAAATCTCCTTCTCTATAACCTCTAAATCTTATTAATTGTTCAGCTTTCTTTCCATCTAACATTTGTAATCCTGGATATAAATTAATTCTTGGTAAATCATGCTTCATTCTAACTGGAACATTAAATTCTACGCCACCTATTGTATCTACTAATTTTACAAAAGCATCTAAATTTATTTTTACATAATAATCTATTTTTAAATTTAAAAGATCTTCTATTTGTGACTCTAAATAATTTATTCCTAAATCTTTTCCAGCATAACTATTTATCTCATTAATTTTCATATTTCCACTTTTAGGTATATTTTTCCTTCCAATGCTTCTAACTTTTTCAACTTTATCTTTAGGTAAAGTAATATATGTATCTCTAGGTATAGACATTATATTTACTTCTCCTGTTTCAGAATTAAAATTTGCCAACATAATTGTATCTGTACGAGTATTATCTTCATCTACACCAAGTAATAATACAGTTGTTCTTTTAGGTACTTTAGTAATCATTTTAACAATTTTATTAGGTTTATTTAACTTAGTATTATCTACTATATTAAACTTATTATTAAGTACTTTTACTACTGCTATAGCAACTACAAAACACATAAAAAAGATTAATATAGTTAAAAATATAGTGAAAAAAAATCTCTTCAGCAGACTATTTTTTTTATTCTGATTTTTTCCTTTATTGTTTTTATCCTTTTTGCTAGATTTTTTCATATACTGTCACCTCAAATTTTAGTATAACTAATCTAACTATTTTTGTACATAGGAATAAGACTATATTATGATAAGTTAATTTTATTTTGTCGATAATTATATTGAATTATTATATAATTTAATGTAATATAATATTATACAATTAAATTAATATTTTTACTTAAAGCAACAAAATGAATATAAATTTAATATTTATATTCATTTTTCTTAAATATTTTTAATATTTTCTTAAAAATCAAAAACTATTTAACTTATCAATATTATTTTTATTATAAAATAAAAAGAAAACCAATATACATTTAGGTACATTGGTTTTATGTAATAATCTTTATAATGACTAGAATTAATTTTGAGAATTATTAGCATCCTCGCTATTACCTTGATTATCTCCAGAGTTTTCATTAGTATTATTATCAGTATTTGCTGATGATTCTGTTGCTGGAGCGTCTGATGATGTAGCTTCTGTTGCTGGAGTTTCTGATGATGCTGGTGTAGCTGGAGTTTCTTCAGCTTTATTACCACAACCTACTGCTCCTAAACTTAAAGCACATACCATCAATGTTAAAATTCTTTTTTTCATTATATTGATCCTCCCCTTAAAAAGATATATAATAATTATACTTAAATTATATATTAACTAATTATAAAATATATTAATAAAATTTGCAAACAAAATTTTTATTTTTGTATATTAAATTACAAAAGTATGTTATTCTTATATAAAAATTATTTTAAAACTACCTAAAATTGCAATTAAAAAGGAGGCATATTTCAAAATGATAATTAGAAAAGCAACTAAATCAGATGCTTCTAGTATAGCACCTCTATTATCAGTAATATTTAAAGATATGGAATTACCCATATTAAAACATATATCAATAGAAGATTTAGAAAATACTATGATTATCGCTATACAACAAGATAATTATCGTTATAGTTATAAAAATATAACTGTATGTGAAATAGATAATAAAATTGCAGGTATATTAGTTGGCTATAAAGGTTCACAAGAAAAACAACTAGATGCATCTTGGAAAGAAATTGTAAAAATTAGTCACTTAAATTACGAAGAAGATATTTTTACAGATAGAGAAAGTTTTGATAATGAGTGGTATTTAGATAGTCTTGTAACAGATTCAAATTATAGAGGTATGGGTATTGGAACAAAACTATTAAAAGAAACAACTTCTATAGCATTAGAAAATAATGAAAATATTGTTGGATTAAATTGTGATAAATATAATTCAAATGCACAAAGATTATATGAAAAAATGGGATTTAAAAAAGTTGGTGAAGTTTATATAGGTAGCCACTTATATAATCATATGCAATTAAAAGCAAATTAAATTTATTATATTACAAAAAGTATTATTGTTTTTCAATAATACTTTTTATTTTTTATCTAATTACGGGTTGTATTTGTTTACCGTCTAAACTATTTTTAATAGTTTCTATAACATAATCTTCTAAAAATACTAATGATTTTTCTTTTTTAATAGGATCATCTTGTGAATATGGAGCAAAATATATATTTTTATAATTCATAACCATACCTATATTTTTTGCGCTTCCACCTAATCCATCATTAGTTGCAATAGCTATAACTAATGGTCTACTATTTCTCAAATGACTTTTTGCTGCCATAGTTACAGTAGTATCTATAATACCATTTGCAAGTTTTCCAATAGTATTACCGGTACAAGGTACTATAGCTAGTACATCAAACATTTTACTTGGTCCTATTGGTTCTGCATTAGGAATACCCGTTATTGGCTTATAACCCGTAAGAGCTTCAAGTTTTTCTTTTATTTCTGATGCTTTAAAAAATTTAGTATCTAAATTACATACATTTTCTGAAATTATAGTTTTTACTTTTGCTTCTAATTCAATTAATCTTTGTATTATTCTAAAAGAAACATCTATAGTACAAAAAGATCCTGTTAACGCTATACCTACTTTTTTATCTTTTAAATCCAAAACTATACCTCCAATTCATCTATAATATTATAAATTGTATTTTTTATATATAATCCTGCTGTTTTTGGTGCAACTTTTCCAGGTAATGATCTTGCCCATAAAGCCTTTATATTCATATTTTTACAAGCATCATAATCTACTCCAAATGGAGGTGAAGATAGATCTATTACTAAACAGTCTTTCTTTAAGTATTTTATATTATCTATATCTAATACAGTACTAGGTACTGTATTAAAAATAATATCTATATTGCTTAAATTATTATTAATTTCTTTATATAAAACACAATTATAATTATTACTTATTGACTCAGCAAAAGATTTATAACTTTTTACAACAGTAGTAATATTAGAACCCATACCATTTAATATTTTAGATAATAACTTACCTATTCTTCCATAGCCAATAATCATTATATTACTTCCATGTAATGTAATATCTGTTTCCTCTATTGCTATTTTTATGGCTCCTTCTGCTGTTGGTATCGCATTTAGTAAAACCATTTCTTCTCTTTCTAAAATATCTATTAAATTTATATTATTTTCTCTTGCTTTATCTTTAATAGAATCTGAGATATAACCACCTATCAGTAATTGATTATTTTTTATTTTTAAGAATAAGTCTTCTATATTTATATTTTTTTCAGAAAAAGGAGCTATAAGTGTTACATTGTCGCCAGAAAATGGTGTTCCAGCTACTATGTAATCTACACATTTTAAAGCTTCTTGTAAATTACTAAAGTTGTCTATTACTTCTTCATTCTTTTCAAATCCATACATTTTAACTATATGACCATCTTGTTTTAAAAATTTTGCTAAACTAATATTTCTTTTATCCCCACCTATAATTAAAAATATTTTTTTATCCAACATATTCACTCCTAAAAACGTTCTTTACTATTTATACAATAAGCCTATGTAATGTAAATAAAAATGTTACTACAAATTTTATATTATAGATGATATATAAATACTTTCATGATATAATACTTTTGGTGATTGTTATGTTAGATAAAGTTATTAGTGTTAATACACATGGCATTGCTGAATTTACTGAAAAAAAGTCTAAATTTATATCAAATGTTAAGCCCATCCATTCAGAACAAGAAGCTATAGACTTTATAAATAAAATAAAAAAAGAACATTACAATGCAACTCACAATGTATTTGCATATACATTTGGAGAAAAAAATGAAATAGAAAGACAATCTGATGATGGAGAACCGAGCGGAACAGCTGGAATGCCAATATTAGATTTATTACGAAAAGAAAATATTAAAAATGTAGTAGTTATAGTGACACGATACTATGGGGGTACACTATTAGGCACAGGAGGACTTGTGCGTGCTTACAGTAAATGTGCTAAATTAGGCCTTATAAATGCAGAAATTATAGAAAAAATTTTATACACTAAATTAAATATAATATCAAATTATAATTTATCTGCAAAAATACAACATGAGATTCTAAAAAATAATAATATTTTAGATGATACTAAATACACAGATATTGTAGAGTTTACTGTATTTGTACAAAAACAAAATGTTGAAAATTTTATAAAAAACATGATAAACTCTACTAATAATAATATAAAAATAAAACAAGAAAAAGATTTATATTGTTTTTATATGAATAATAAATTTATTAAGGAGGATTAATATGTCAGGTCATTCCAAGTTCGCAAATATAAAACATAAAAAAGAAAAAAATGATGCGGCAAAAGGACGTATTTTTACAAGATTAGGTAGAGAATTAGCTGTTGCTGTAAAAGAAGGTGGCCCAGATCCTAATAATAACAATAGATTAAGAGATGCTATTTCAAAAGCAAAATCTAATAATATGCCAAATGATACAATTGAAAGAAGTATAAAAAAAGCTGCAGGAGATTTAAATTCTGTTAATTATGAATTAATTACTTATGAAGGTTATGGTCCAAACGGTGTTGCTATAATTGTAGAAGTACTTACAGATAATAGAAATAGAGCAGCTGCAAATGTGCGTAATGCATTTACAAAAGGTAATGGAAATATGGGTACTACAGGCTGTGTATCTTTTATGTTTGATAAAAAAGGTATAATTATGATAGAAAAATCCAACAATATTTCTGAAGATGAACTTATGTTATTAGCATTAGAATCTGGTGCTTCAGATTTTAATGTAGAAGAAGAAGGTTTTGAAATATTAACAGATCCAGATGATTTTTCTACGGTTTATAGTTCAATAGAAAGTAAAAACATACCTATGGTATCTGCTGAAGTAACAATGGTACCACAAACATACGTAACTTTAACATCAGATGAAGATATAAAAAGAATGCAAAAAATTTTATCTTTATTAGAAGACGAAGATGATGTACAAAATGTTTATCATAACTGGGAAAATGAAGAATAAAAAAACGCCAAATGGCGTTTTTTATTCTTCATCAAGTTGCCTTAACCAAGCATTATAGCTTGAATCTGCAGGTAAATGTAGATTACTTCTAGGTGATAAAGATAACATTGTAACTTTTGGTCCATCAGGCACACATCTTCTCTTAAATTGTTGTGTAAAAAATCTTTTATAAAATTCACGTAATCTACTTATTAATTCTTCTTTTGTATATATATCTTTAAATGCATTTTCTGCTAAATAAATTATCTTTTTAGGAGAATATCCGCAATATACCATGTTATATAAATAAAAATCATTTAAAACATAGGATCCTATTATTTCTTCTGTTTTTTGATTAATTTCACCCTTTTGAGAAGGAGGTAATAATTCTGGGCTTACAGGAGTATCCATAATATCTTTTAAAGTTTCATTTATTTTTTTATCAGAACTATTGTAATTAATAAACCATGATATTAATTCTCTTACAAGAGTTTTTGGAACACCACTATTTACAGAATACATGCTCATATGGTCTCCATTATATGTTGTAAAACCTAATGCTAATTCTGACATATCTCCAGTACCTACTACAATACCGTTTTTCATATTAGCTATATCCATTAATATTTGTGTTCTTTCCCTAGCTTGAGCATTTTCATATACAACGTTATGTTCATTTATATCATAATTTATATCTTCAAAATGTTTTAAACAAGATTCTTTTATATTTATTTCTTTTGTAGTAATATATAAATCATGCATTAATTTTTTAGCATTTGAATAAGTCCTACTTGTAGTGCCAAAACAAGGCATTGTAATTCCAATTATATTTTTTCTATCTTTTCCTAAAAAGTCAAATGCTTTTACTGTAACTAATAATGCTAATGTAGAATCTAATCCACCAGAAATACCTATTATGCAACATTCTGAATTTGTTTGTAAAATTCTTCTTGCTAATGCTGTATATTGAATTGTAAACATATGATTACAGTCTATACTATATTTTTCATCCTTACTTGGTAAAAATGGATATTTAGATATCTCTCTTTTTAAACCTTTAGTGTCATCTTTTAAATCTATATCTATAAATCTATACTTTGTATTAACATTTAAACTTTCCATATAACTGTCATTATCAATGATTCTAGAATTATTTAAATAATCTATATCAATATCGTTAAAAATAAAGCTTGAATCTTTCAAAAACATTTCACTTTCTTCTAATACAGTTCCATTTTCAAAAATTACATCATGTCCGCTAAAAACTATATCTCCAGAAGATTCATACATACCTGATGATGAATAAATATAACCGCACTTCATCCTATTAGAGTGTGCTGACATTAAATTTTTTCTAACATCATATTTACCAGTAAATTCACTACTTGCAGATAAATTTAAAATTAAATTTGCACCATTTAATGCGTGATAAGTACTTGGTGGTATTGGTTCCCAAACATCTTGACATATTTCTGTAGCTACAATTAAATTATTAAAATTACTACAGTTAATTAAAATATCTGTTCCTATTGGTACTATATCATTAGCATAATTTATTTCTTTTTTAATTAAATTTCTACATGTGGAAAACCATCTTTTTTCCATAAATTCATTATTATTTGGTAAATATGTTTTTGGAGTAATAGATATAACTTTACCCTTATATATATGAGCTGCACAATTAAATAAAAGATTATCGATTTTTATAGGAACTCCAACTACTATTAACATATCTATATTTTCACATGATTTTTTAATTTTTATAATTGCCTTCTCAGAATCTTCTAAAATTAAAGATTGAAAAAATAAATCTTCACAACTATATCCTGTTATGCTTAACTCTGGAAATACAATTATTTTAATTTCTTCTTTTTTAGCTTTTTTTACAATATCTATCATTTCTAAAGCATTATAGTCACAATCGCCTAATAAAAGTTTAGGTGTTGCAGATGCTACCCTAATATAACCATTCATTTTTCGACCTCCAATAATAAAATTTTAAATTTGATATATTATAGCATAATTATATTTTATTAAAAGTCTAAGTTTTACTTTTTACATTTTTATTTTTATAAATACTATACTTTTCTAATATTATCTTAAATATACTATCTTTTGCATATTATATTATTAGGATCGTATTTATATTTTAATATATGTTTATTTTATATCATAGGGGGGTAAATTTTATGATTTCATTTTTTATTGCTATTATAGCTCTTATTTTGGGATATATATTTTATGGAAAACTTACAGAAAAAATATTTAAAATAAATCCTTCAAATATAACTCCTGCAAACAGATTAAAAGACGGTGTAGATTATGTTCCTTTATCTAAAAACAAAGCTCTTTTAATACAATTTATAAGTATTGCAGGTACAGGACCAATTTTTGGGGCTATACAGGGAGCTATGTGGGGTCCTGCTGCTTTTATATGGATTGTATTTGGTTGTATATTTGCAGGAGCTGTACATGACTACTTATCTGGTATGCTATCATTAAGAAATGATGGTGCAACTATTGCAGAAGTAGTTGGCAAATATCTTGGTAATACTGCAAAAAATGTAATGCGTATATTTTCAGTAATTTTATTAATTTTAGTAGGTGCAGTTTTTACAACAAGTCCTGCTGACTTACTTTCTTCTGTAACTAGCATAAATAAAGAAATGTGGTTATTAATTATTGTTATATATTTTATAATAGCTACAATTATACCAATAGATAAATTAATAGCTAAATTATACCCTATTTTCGGCGCTGGAATGATACTTATGGCTATTAGTATTGGAGTATCTATGTTTACTTCAAAAACAGCTTTAAATATACCAGAATTTCAATTTACAAATTTTCATCCTAAAGGACAAAATATATTACCTTATCTCTGTATAACAATAGCATGTGGTGCTATATCAGGATTTCATGCAACACAATCACCTTTAATTGCAAGATGCCTTAAAAATGAAGAACATGGGAGAGCTGTATTTTATGGAGCAATGATAGCAGAAGGTGTTGTTGCATTAATCTGGGCAGCTATTGCAATGTCATTTTTTAATGGAACAGAAGGACTATCAAAAGCAGGTGCTCCATCTATAGTTGTTAACACTATATCTAATAGTTTATTAGGTCCTATTGGTGGAGCTTTAGCAATTATATGCGTAGCTATATGCCCTATTTCTTCAGGTGACACAGCATATCGCAGTGCAAGATTAGCAATCTCTGATGCTTTCAAAATAGATCAATCTAAATTAAAAAATAGATTTTTAATAGCAATTCCTTTATTTGCGGTAGGTATATCTTTATGTTTTATAGATTTTACAATAATTTGGAGATATTTTGCTTGGGCTAATCAAACACTAGCTACTTTTGTTCTATGGGCAGGAGCTTCATATCTTGCTAAAAATAAATCATTTCACTGGATAGCAACTATTCCTGCAACATTTATGACATTTATAGTAACATCCTATATATTAGTTGCAGATGAAGGATTTAATATAAATTATACTATTAGTACAATTACTGGTTTATTTGTTGCAATTTCATTTTTTATATTATTTATAAAAAGTAATATTAATTTCAAAAAATCAGCTATAAGTAATAAAAAGATTAGGTAAAAATGTCATAAAATCTTGACATAAATTTATGATATTTTTATTACACAAAAACCAATTTAATTTCATAACATATGAGTGAATTATTTAAATATTTAAAGACGTTTATAATTCTTTAATTTAAAATACAAAATGTAAATAAAAATATATAATTTATATACTTTTAATACAGAAATAAAAAAGTAAACTGAAATTAAAAGGTATTATAAAATCTTTATTAATATTAAATAATATAAATTTACATTAAAATAACAAATTTAAAAATAAGTTGCTTTAGCAAATTATAAATAGTGTGTTCGTACTGTCACTTTAGTTTTTACTAAATAATAAGCCAAATTATTAATAATATTATAACGAACATAATAATTTCTGTTTTATAAAATTTAATTAAAATGATATATCAAATATATATACAAAAATTGATATTTTAGATATTAATATAAATTTATAAAACTAACTTAGACTATATATTTAATAGCTTAAATTTTAAATATATCATGGTTAATATAGAGTCTTTAATTATATGTATAAAATAATAATATAAGTTGAAAATAAATAAAATAATTTTTAAGGATGTGTTTTAATATATGGCAAATTTATACTATGATAGCATAGGATATACAGAAAAATGTCAACAAGTAGCTGTTAATTTTCTTCCTCAACATCAACCAACTCAACCTGGTATTGAAAGTATTATGGATCCCCCTCCAATTTTCGAAAATTCTGAGTATAAGGGGACAGGAAAATTAAAAGATAAAGTTGCTATAATAACTGGTGGTGATAGTGGTATTGGTCGTGCTGTTGCTGTAGCTTTTGCTAAAGAAGGAGCAGATTTATGTATAGTTTACTATGATGAACATGACGATGCTAATTTTACAAAGAAACTAGTAGAAGCACAAGGTAGAAAATGTATACTTATATCTGGAGATGTAAAACAATCTGAATTTTGTAAATTTTCAGTAGAAGAAACTATTGCAAAATTAGGTAAGTTAGATGTTTTAGTAAATAATGCAGGTGTTCAATTCCCTCAAACTAATTTAGAAGATATTTCTGATGAACAATTTGCAACAACTTTCCATACAAATATTTTTGCTATGTTCTATATGGCAAAACATGCAAGACCTTATTTAAAAGATGGTAGCTGTATAATTAATACAACTTCTGTAACTGCATATATAGGTCAACAAAACTTAATGGATTATTCATCTACTAAAGGTGCTATAGTAAGTTTCACTAGAGCTTTAGCTAGATCTCTTGCAGATAAACACATACGTGTTAATGCTGTTGCTCCTGGGCCTATTTGGACTCCTTTAATTCCTGCAAGTTTTGATGATCAAGAAATTGAAACATTTGGTTCTTCTGTACCAATGAAAAGACCTGCTCAACCAGTTGAACTTGCTCCAACTTATGTATATCTAGCTTCAGACGATTCTAGCTATGTAACAGGACAAATTTTACATGTTGATGGCGGTCAATCTATGCAATCTTAGTATATAATATAATTATTAAGCTATAAAAGTTTTAAAATTATATTTAAATTTTTATAATAATATTAATAAAATTAAGTTTTCTATTTCTTTAAAACAACACTAATATAGTGTTGTTTTTTACATATAGGACTTACACAAATATAATAAAAAAACATATAACTAATAATAAATGTTATAAGGAAGTGGACTCACTATGTTTTATTATAAAAATATAGGCTATAAAGAAAAATGCAAAAATGTTCCTGTACTCTTTCCTCCACAACATCAAGATACACAACCTGGTATAGAAAATATTATGGATCCTCTTCCAATTTTCGATGATCCAAATTATATAGGCACAGGAAAACTAAAAGATAAAGTTGCTATAGTAACTGGTGGTGATAGCGGAATTGGTCGTGCTGTTGCTTTAGGTTTCGCAAAAGAAGGTGCAAATATATCTATAGTTTATTATGATGAACATGAAGATGCAAAAATTACAAAAGAATTAATAGAAAATCAAGGTGTAAAATGTATACTTATTTCTGGTGATGTATCAAAAGCTGACTTTTGTAAATGTGCAATTGAAAAAACAATTGATATATTTAATAGATTAGACATACTAGTTAATAATGCAGGAGTACAATTTCCTCAAAAAAATATAGAAGACTTAACAGATGAGCAATTTTCTATCACTTTCCATATAAATATATTTTCTGTATTCTATATGACAAAATATAGTTTACCTTATCTAAAATCTGGCAGTTCTATAATTAGTACTTCTTCATTATTTGCATATAGAGGATGTAAAGAATTACTTGATTACTCTTCTACAAAAGGTGCTATTGTATCTTTTACAAGAGCTGTTGCTAGATCTCTTGCAGAAAAAAATATACGCGTTAACGCTGTTGCTCCTGGACTTATTTGGACACCTCTTGCTGTCTCTAGTTGGAGTGCAGATGAAATACCAACATACGGTACAGATAATCCAATGAAAAGACCTGCTCAACCAGTTGAACTAGTTCCAACATATATTTATCTTGCATCAGATGATTCTAGTTATGTAACAGGTCAAGTTTTACATGTAGATGGTGGAAATACTATGCAATCTTAAAACAACACTTATGTGTTGTTTTTATTTTTTACTTAAAATTTTCAAATACAGGTTTAATTTTATCAGAAATTATGTTAATATCTAATTTTCTAATAAAATAACAATTATTACATTGATTTTTACATTAATTTTATATTATTAAAATAATGTTTAGATAAAATTAAAATGGAAAAGAGATAAGTTTATGGATTACATGATTGAAAAACTAATATCAGAAGAAGAAATTTCAAAAAGAATTATTGAACTAGCAAATGAAATTAACAATGATTATCACAATGAAGATTTGATCTTAGTAGGATTACTTAAAGGATCTGTAATATTTTTATCTGATTTATCAAGAAAACTAACATTAAATTGTAAGCTTGATTTTATGATTATTTCAAGTTATGGTAATAATATGGAAAGTTCAAAAGATGTTCGTTTATTAAAAGATCTAGATGAATCAATAAAAAATAAAAATGTGTTAATTGTAGAAGATATTATTGATACAGGATATACATTAAAAAAAGTAATAGAATTATTAGAAACTAGAGAACCTAAAAGTTTAAAAATATGTACTCTTTTAGATAAGCCTGAAAAAAGAGAAGTTTCTGTAAATGTAGATTATGTAGGTTTTAAAATTCCAGATGAATTTGTCGTAGGATATGGTATAGATTACGCTCAAAATCACAGAACTTTACCATACATAGGTAAAGTTGTATACTAATAGGAGGAATATTTATGTATAATACTTATGTTGTTGTAGGAACTCAATGGGGAGATGAAGGTAAAGGTAAAGTAATTGATGTTTTATCACCAAAATTAGATTATGTAGTTAGATTCCAAGGTGGTAATAACGCGGGGCATACAGTTGTAATGAATAATGATAAATTTATTTTACAATTATTACCTTCCGGTATAATAAACTCAAAAGGTAAGTGTATTATCGGTGCTGGCGTAGTTGTTGATATAGATGTTTTATTAAAAGAAATAGATCAATTAGAAAAAAGAGGTAAAAATTTAGATAATTTATTTATAGATGAAAGAGCCCATATTATCATGCCATATCATATAGAAATTGATAAAGCTAAAGAAGAATCTCTTGGAGAAAATAAAATTGGTACTACTCAAAGAGGAATTGGACCTTGCTATGTTGATAAAATATCTAGAAGTGGTATTAGAATAGGTGACTTACTAGATTTAAATATTTTTAGAGAAAGACTTACTATAACACTTAAAGAAAAAAATGATATATTAAGAAGATATAATAAAAATGAATTTAATCTAGAAGAACTTTTTAACAAGTACTCAATATTATCTGAAAAAATAAAAAATAGAATAATAGATGCTACAGCAGAAATAAATTATGCTATTGAAGATAATAAAACAGTATTATTCGAAGGTGCACAAGCTCTCATGTTAGATATAGATTATGGTACTTATCCATATGTTACATCATCATCACCAACAGCTGGTGGATCAACTGTAGGTACAGGAGTTTCTCCAAAAAAAATCAATAAAATTTTAGGTATAATGAAAGCATATACTACTAGAGTTGGTGAAGGACCTTTTCCAACAGAACAAGAAAATGAAATTGGTGATTTACTTAGAAATATAGGTCATGAATTTGGTTCTAATACAGGACGTCCTAGAAGATGTGGATGGTTAGATTTAGTTATAGGTAAATACGCAACTATGATAAATGGTCTAACAGATATAGTTCTAACAAAATTAGATGTTCTAGATTCCTTTGATAAAATTAAAGTTGCAGTAGGTTATAAAATAGATAATAAAGTTTATACTACTTATCCATCAAGTATAAAAGATTTTAAAAATGTTGAAATTATATATAAAGAATTTGATGGCTGGAAACAAGATATTAGTAACATTAAAAACTACAATGATTTACCAAGAAATTGTAAACAATATATTGAGTTTATACAAGAGTATTTAAACTGTCCTATATCTATGATTTCAGTAGGTCCTGATAGAACCCAAAATATATATCTAAAAGAAATTTAATTTAAAATAAAATTATTAATTAATTCAAAAAATATAAAAAATAGTTCTTAATTAATAAAAATTATAGAACTATTTTTTATATTCTTTATTTTATACTTTAAATAATAAATCATATTAATTACAATATTTGATAAAAAAACAATTTTCTATATAATATATTTTAAATAATACCTCTAAATTATGTTTATTTAAATTATATTTATCTCAAACTGTACTAAAAAATACAAATCATAAAATTCTAAGTTTAAATCATTTCATTTTATTATATAAAATACATAACTTAAAGAAAGAAGGACAATAATAAAAATGAATAAAAATGAAAATACTAAGTACAAATTAGCAGAAGCAATTAAAATTTGTATGAAAACAAAACCTGTAAATAAAATTACAGTTCAAAATATTGTAGATAACTGTGGTCTGACACGTCAAACATTTTATCGTAATTTTACAGATAAATATGATTTAATAAATTGGTATTTTGACAAATTAATTATTAAATCATTTTCAGAAGTAGGTATAAATAAATCACTTAAAGAGAGTTTAGAAGAAAAATTTAAGTTTATGGAAAAAGAAAAATTATTTTTTACAGAAGCATTTAGAGCAGATGACTATAATTCACTAAAAGAACATGATTTTAAAATAATTATGAATCTATATAAAGAACTTATTAAAACAAAAACTAAAAAACCTATAGTAGAAGAAATTGAAATTTTACTTGAAATGTATTGTAGAGAATCTGTTTATATAACTGTTAAATGGGTATTTTCTGGTATGAAAAAAACACCAATTGAAATGACAGAAATTTTAATAGATGCTATACCGCCTAAACTTGAATACATACTAAATAATATTAACAGTAATGAATCTAATTAAAATTAAATAAAAATATATAATATATTTATTTAATTGTTACAAAAAGAATAATTTGTAACTTTATTATTTTAACAATAGTTATTACAATAATAACAATAGAGAATGTATTATAAAGGAGAATATTATTATGACTGATAAAATTTTTAATGAAATAAAAAAAGCTTTAAAAAGTGATTTACTGTATTAAAAATATATAATTACAAATATTTTATATTATTTATTTTAATATTAATACAAATAAAATAAACTCATAAGATCGGTTATTCTAAATACTTAAAATTTGGATTAATAAAATTATAATATATATTGTGAAAATTTAAACTAACTTATAATTTATACTTTAAAATACAGAAAATACACTTTTTAAATAATAATTTAAAAGTTCCGTAATGCTGAAAAACTGTGGGGGTTACAAAACGGAAAATTATATATGTATTAAGCATAGTAAGAAATTGTATAATAAATATATAATTTCTTACGTAATTTGTTATACAAAACATAAAAAATAATCCAAAAGTTTACAATGAAATATGAACTACTAGTATATTTGGAGGTATTTTATGAAAAAACTATTGGTTATAGTTGATATGCAAAATGATTTTATTGATGGATCTTTAGGAACAATTGAAGCAAAAAACATAGTTAAAAATGTTAAAAATAAAATAGAAAAATACATAGATTCTAAAGATGAAATTATATTTACTTTAGATACACATTTTGAAAATTACTTAGAAACACAAGAAGGTAAAAATTTACCTATCAAACACTGTATTAAAAATTCAGAAGGATGGCAACTACATAAATCTTTACAAAATTTTAATGCAAAAAAGTTTGAAAAGAATACTTTTGCTAGTTTAGAACTTAGTAAATATATATCTAAAAATAACTACAGCTCTATAGAATTAGTTGGCCTATGTACAGATGTTTGTGTTATTTCTAATGCTTTATTAATTAAAGCAACTGTCCCTGAAATTCCTATATTAGTTGATTCTAAATGCTGTGCTGGTGTTACTGTAGAAAGCCATAAAAATGCTTTATATTCAATGAAAATGTGTCAAATTCAAGTTATATAATTTTAAGTAAAAGGGATATCTTCTAAGATACCCCTTTGCTTAATAATTTTACTATATAAAAGTTATTTGTCACAAAACTTTAATATCACTATTATGTTCACTTAAAGTTTTATACAATTTATTCTATTGTTTTAAATTTTAATTCTTTATATTTTTTAAGTCTTTCTGAAACTATTTTTCTTCTTTCTGGATCAGCAAAGAATGCACCTTGTGTTTGTTTAATTTCTTCTACATGTGTTTCTCTTCCTGCTACAGTTGTTCTATCTTTTAAAAGACCATTTTCTTGAATTACAAATTTCCATTTTCCATCTTCAGTTTTTTCAAGTGTTCCACCTGCTCCACAAACTTGACATTCTACTGGATAGAATATTCCATCCCATTGATCTTCTCCAAGAACTAATGCATTTGAATGACAATTTGGACACCATCCCATGTCTTCTTCTCCTAACCATTTACGTTCTTCAGCTGGAGTGTTTACAGAAGTCATAATGTTTTCTCCTAATTTTCTAACTCTTTGCATCATATCATCATCAAGTAAACATTGTGCTGGAGCTGGTACACGTGTTGCAAGATACATATCTATAACTTGGAAACTTGTCATAAACATAGCTGCTTGCATAGATTCTAACGCCATAGATTGCCATGTTCTTGTTGAACCTCCTACTGCGATTAAAGCAGCTACTCTATCTTTATGTTCTATAGCTCCAATTGATTCTAAGAATGCTGTTTCATAACTTATACTTCTTTGAGCAAATCTACTAAAAACTGAACATGCCATTAAATCATATGTTGGTACAGAGCATATAATAGCATCAGCATCAAGTACAACTTTCATTAATTTATCTTTATCATCTTTATTTTTTAATATACAACCTTTGTCTTTTCCTTGAGACATATTTTGTGTACATACTGTACATCCTGTACAATCTAAAACTTCATAATTTCTTAAATTAATCATTGTAACATCTGCTCCAGCTTCTTGACATGCTAAAAGAGCTTCTTTTAATAAAACCTCACTATTTCCGTTAGGTCTACCTGCAGTTATTCCTAAAATCTTTTTCATTATATTTTCCCCTTTTTTAAAGATTTATAATAAATTAAATCTCATTACTTTATTAAATAAAACTTGTCCAACTTATAAATTATACTATATGAGATCCGTTTAAATAAATTTTAGCACATTTAAAATTTTTATAAAATATACATAATATTTAAAAATTTTAATCAATAAAAGTAGTTTTTAAAGCTTTATTACAATACTATTTTTAATAGTAGCCTTAAAATTTTTGTGAACTATTTATATTGCAATTTTTGAAAAATTGCTTCTCGCAATTTTATAGTAATGATAAAATTGTTATAATTTAATGTAAATAAACTAATATTTTTATAAAAATTATACATTATAAGTAAAATAAAAAAGTATAGTTGTAAACTACTATACTTTTTTATTTTATTTATAATCTTCATCTTGCAATAAAACTAATTCGGCGTTAGAAATAATAATATATAATTCTCTGGCAAGTTCAGAAGAAATTTCTTTACTTGATAAACATTTTTGTACGAAAAAATATTGAAATCTAAATGCTCCTACTATTAATCTATTCTCTACTTTTATATTCTCTTCACTTATCATCATAGCATCTTTTTGAAAAATACTGTGTTTTATACTGTACATTGAAATTAAATAAGATAAAATATTATTATCTGTCTTACCAAAGTTCTGTAATTTATCAAGATAATTTTTTACTACTGTATATGCAATCATATCTAATTTAGCTAAAATTCTAGAATCTTCTTTAGAAAAGTAGTATCCTTTATTTACACCTAAACTTCTAGAACCTTTTATAGCTTCTTTTAATAACTTGCGCTCTATTACTTTAGATTTACTAATATTTTCATAAAATTTATTTTGAACACCTATATAAAAATTAATCAATCTTTCAGAAACATTATATTTACCAATATAAGTAAAAACTTCGTTGTTTTCTATTTCCTTAATTTGAACTAAAATTTTATAAAAATCTTCATTAAATTCAATATGGTGATTTACATATAAGTCTTTTTGACTTTCTATTAATAAATATAAACTTCGTAATTCTTGCTCTGTAGCCTCTAATTTATCTAAATTTGATAATGTATAGTCTATCATTTTATCTCTATACTTAGTAAGATCATCATTAGTAAAAGGTTTTATAGATTTAGGTAAAAATTTATAGTATATAAATGGCACAATTATGCTAAATATAACAACTAAAATAATAACATACATTAATTCTAATTGGTCAATATATGATATCCCCTTCATAACTTCAGGTACTAAAAATAATATTGCTATTGTAATTGATCCATGTATTCCACTTACAGCAAATAATCTACTATCGCTATCAGAAATTTTTACACTATGGTATTTTTTTGTTATATATCTTATTAAAAAATATCTTATAGATATAATTATCATATAAATTAATAATGCTATAAACGTATATTTAATAATATCTATTCTAGTATTTTTAAGCTCATTAAAAATTTTATATATATATAGTCCTAATATTATAAAAATTATACCGTTTAAAAAATTGCTTATTATATCCCATATTGATTTGGTAACAATTTGTAATCTAGAAGAATTTAGTTGTATAAAATTTTTCTCATAAGCTTGTACATTTCCAGCTGTAACAACAGCAATTAAACCAGAAACACCTATATGTTCTGCAAATAAATATATTATAAATGGTGTTATTAAATTATAAGGAACTAATATAGAATTTTCTGGAGCAAAATTATGTTTTAATTTTACTCTTATATAAACAACTAAACTCCCTAAAATAATACCTAAAATTAATCCACCAAATAAAATTTTTGAAAATTCAAACATACTATTTAAAATTTTAAATTTTCCTAGTACATAAGATGTTGCAGATATAGAAAATAAAATAAGTCCTATATCATCATTAAAAAAACTATCTTTTTCTAAATAATATTTGACTTTTTCAGGTATAATTCTTCCATTAGATAGTAAATTTACTGCATTTAAATCTGTAGGAATAAGTACAGATGCTAAGATAATACCCAAGAGAGCAGAATGGGATTCAAAAATATATTTAACTAATATACTAACTATTATAATATTAGCTATAGCTAAAACAAGCGATAAAAAAAATCCAATTTTAAAATTATTAATTAATTCTTTATGACTTGTAAAAACTACTTTATTTTGACCTTCATTAAATAATAATGGCACTATAACCATAATCATAAAAACTTCTGGGTTTATATCTATTTCATTAAAAAATAATGTTGCAATTATAATTCCAATAAAAACTTGAATAGGAATTAATGAAATTTTATGATTTAATATTTCATAGATTAAATTAGAGATAAATGTTGCGATAAGTAGCCATAGTAATACTGAAACATTTATATTTACCACACCTTTCACATACTTAATTAAATATAAACAGTACAATTTTTATCGGATATTTATATTAAAGTCATTAAAAAATAATATTTAATAAAAAATATAACTTATAGTAATAATATATAAATAAATATAATTGTAGAAAAATTTAATGTTATAATATATACTTAAGTGAAATTAAAATACAAAATATAAAATTACAATAGTAATTACAGAGGTAAATATGAATGAATATTTGTTAACTTATGAAAAATTCTCAAGTTTTATTGTTTCTATAATATATATAATTAACTTTATAACTATAGTAACAATTTTATTTCTAGAGAAAAAAGATCCTTCTAGAAGTTTTATGTGGATAATAGTAATATCAATTATGCCAATTATAGGCTTCTTTGCATATTTATTCTTTGGACGTGGCTTTAAAGTTAGTCTGCAAAAAAAATTAAAATTAAAAAAAATACTAGAAAAAAAGTATTCTATCCCTGAAAATAATAATAATATGTATCCTGTAAATAATATAGGACCATTTGAATTTAACGATAAATCAGCAGAAAATAATATTCAATTAATAAATATGTTTTATAACATAAATAACAGTGTATTTACACAAAATAATACTGTAAAAGTATTTCCAAGTGCACAAGATAAATTTAAATATTTAATTGAAGATATTAAAAATGCAAAAGAATCAATAAATCTAGTATACTTTATAGTGAAAAATGATAATATTGGTAACGAAATTATAGATTTGCTATGTAAAAAAGCTAAAGAAGGTGTAACTGTAAGACTTATATATGATGAAATAGGGTGCTTTTTTACACCAAAAAAATTATTTAATAGATTAATAAAAGCAGGAGGTCATGTTACTAAATTTTCTCCTGTAAGATTTGAAGCAATACTTCATGCAAACTATAGAAATCATAGGAAAATAGTTGTTATAGATAATCATATAGGATATTTAGGTGGTATTAATATAGGAGATGAATACTTAGGATTAAAGAAAAAAGTTTCTCCTTGGAGAGATACTCATGTTAGAATAAAAGGACTTGCTGTATCTACCTTACAGTTAAGATTTTTTATAGATTGGGTATATGCTACAAGTACAGAAGATAAATTAGATTCTTATTTAAAAACAATTAATTTTAATAATATAAATAATAATGGTACAACAGGAATACAGATAGTATCTAGTGGTCCCGATATGGATAAGGGCAGTATAAAACTAGGTATAAATAAAATGATATTAAATGCGAAAAAAAGTATATATATCCATACACCCTATCTAATACCAGATGATTCTATGCTTGATGCATTACAAATAGCAAGTAACTCTGGAGTGGAAATATATGTGATTATACCTGGTAAACCAGATAAAAAAATTGTTTATCATGTAACTTATTCATATGTTCAACAACTTTTAAATTATAATATTAAAGTTTATAAATATAATGGTTTTTTACATTCTAAGATGATAATAGTAGATGATGAAATTGTAACAATAGGTACAACTAACTTTGATATTCGTAGTTTTGACTTGCATTTTGAAATAAATGCATTTATATATGATTCTAAAATAGCAAAAGAATGTATAGAGCAGTTTTTTAAAGATATTTCTTCTTCAGAAAGAATCACAAATGAAATATATGATTCTAGAGGACTAATGAATAAATTTTTAGAAGGAATTTTTAGTTTATTTGCACCACTAATGTAAAAAACACTCCTATTTAGGAGTGTTTTTTATTCATCTATTGTTCCTGTTATAATTACAATATCATAATCTTGTAAATAATCTTTATCTTTTATTATAACTGCACCATTAAAATATTCTTGTAAATCTGCGCCGACATTATTATCTTTAACAATTATTCTCGTATTAGCCATTTTTGATTCAGTATTTTTCTCTTTAGATAAATCTACAAATTCATATCCATCAGTTTTTAATTTTTGTTGTAATTTTCTGCTTGTAATAGCTTTATTACCACCATTTATAATTTTTATTTTTAACTCTCTACTGTCTTCTGACTTACTATTTTTACTTTCTTCTAATTTTTCAATCTTATCATCATCATAAAACATACGATCTATAATTTTTTGGCTTTCTACAGGATCATATACTACATATGATAATGGAACACCTGTTGTAACATCTACCATTGTCTTAGGAGTACCAGGTAATGTTTGCATAACTAAGCTATCAGGAGTTAATTTTGTTATATATGGTAAGTATTTAGACATTTCCTCAATTGGAAAATCAGTTTTAACATATTTTACAAATGTAGTTAATAAATCTTGTATATTAGAAGTTAAATTTTTATTATTTAATGTTTGTTTAAAGAGTTCCATCATAAATCGTTGTTGCATTTCAATTCTTGCAAGATCTCCTCTTGCATAACCCTTTCTAAAACGAACAACACCTTCTGCTAATCTTCCATCTAATTTTTGTATACCTTCTGGAACATTTATATATAATCCTTGAACAGGATCTTTATAATGTAACCCACCTTTAGGTATTTCCATTGTTATTGGTCCTACAGTGTCAACAATCTTTTTAAATGCATCTATATATATAATTCCGTAATAATCAATAGATATATTAAACATATTCTCTATTTGCTTTTTAGTTACATTTATTCCTATTTCATCTCCAGCCCAACTATATACTTCTGTCATTTTGGCACTTTGAGGCATCTTTCTGCCATGTTCTTTAACATAATCCCTAATTTCTTTTGACGGTTCTACATAAGTATCTCTAGGAATACTCAATAAATTAATAGTATCTGTATCTCTATCAAAAACACCGAGTATAACAACATCTGTTAACAAATCAGATTCATCTAATCCTACTAATAAAAAAGAAGTTTTAGATGGAGGCAAAATCATATTTCCTAAAACACTATTTTCATTTAAAGTTTTATTTTTTACTACCTTTCCCGTATTTTCATCTACATAATCATTTGGAGTATAAGCACTTTTTACCATAAATCTAAATGTTATCGCACTATATAGTAAAATATAAATTCCTACACAACCAAATACTATAGCAAAATATCTAACAATTAAATTTTTCCCCTTTTTCTTCTTTCTGCGTTTATTATTTCCCAATTTTATACTTCACCTCTTATTATTACAAAAGCAAAAAGTCATTTTATTAAATTATAATCCACATTTACATAAAAATTTAATATAGCTTAATACTTTCTTAATAAATTTAATTTCTAATTATTATACTACACTATGTTACTTCAGTAAATTTATTTTTATAACTTTTAAATTATGTAATTATTTAATAGAAGATTTTAAATAATACAATGTTACTTATTATATAAATAAAATTTATTTATATAATATTATAATTCTTTATATAAGTAAAGGTGCAAAACTTTTAATAAAAACTACTATTTTAGCTTAAAATATAAAAAAGAACCTATTAATTTTATATTAATAAGCTCTTTTTTATAATCTATTATTTATTATAAAAACTTTAAAAATGATAATTTATTTTAATAATTTATGTAATTCTAACTTAAACCAATACTTATAAGTAAAGCCTTATCTACC
>CAMLLW010000005.1 GCA_946481295.1 uncultured Clostridia bacterium
GCTGCATAGCTCCTTGCTGCATAATTCCCTGTTGCATAGCTCCTTGCTGCATAGTCCCTTGTTGTATAGTTCCTTGCTGCATAATTCCCTGTTGCATAGCTCCTTGTTGTATGGCTCCTTGCTGCATGGCCCCTTGCTGAATAGTTCCTTGTTGTATAGTTCCTTGCTGCATAGCTCCCTGCTGCATGTTTCCTTGTTGCATAGTCCCTTGTGGTACTGCTCCTTGCTGCATACCTCTTTGTCTCATATTTTGTACAGAATTATTTTGTCTAATAAAATTAGGTGGAGTAAGAATATTTCTTCTGTTTTGATAGTTATAGTTATAATTTTGTGAATTATTTGTAGCATTAATATTTCTATTCACATTATTAAAATTATTTTGGCTCATATTATTTTGATTTCCATAATAGTTATTATTAAATCTATTATTGGCATTAATTTGCCAAAATCCATTTGGTGGCATAAAAACACCCCTTTATAAATCACAAGCATATAATATATATACTAATATACTATTCTTAAAATATTATCTCTGTGCTTTTATAAAATTATATAAAAATATACTTATATTTATATATTTTATATTTAATTTAATAAAGCAGGATCTACTATTTCTATTGATTTTATTTTATTACCTTTAATTTGAATCCAAAAAGGTATTTTAATAGGATTATTATTTTTATCAAATATTAAATCCATAAATTCTTGACGTCTTATTAAAGTAAATTTATTATCTTTATCTTTTTTTGTTGATATAAAATTTATTTTATTATTAATAATATCTAAATTAAAATTTTCTTTATTAAATAAGTAAAATTTTGTTTTATTATCTATTTTAAAACTCTCAAATAAGTCATTAGAATCATAAACATAATATCCTTCTTTATTGTTTTTATCACTAATAGATATACCTAAGTCTTTTAATCTTTCTGTATTTTGTTTTTTAATAACTTCTACTGTATTTATTTTTATATTATGATTATCATAAGACAAGATATATGCAACTTTTGTTGCACGATCTACTATAGTATTTACTAAAATAATATGCACGCTTAATAATAAAGCTACAAAAAATAATAAAAAAATCATTATTCTTTTCATATTAAATTTTATCTCCTTTTAAGTAAAATTTTATTATATATTAATTTGCCCATAATAGGCATTTTTACCATGCTTTCTAAAATAATGTTTATCTAATATTATATTTGGTATGCTTCTAACATTATTATTAATTAATTTTGTCATAATTGCCATTTTTGCAATTTCTTCTAATACAACAGCATTATGTAAAGCATCATAACTATTTTCCCCCCATGTAAATGGACCATGATTTTTACAAAGTATTGCAGGAGTACTATTATAATCTTTATCTTTAAAATATTCTACTATTAATTTTCCAATATTTTTTTCATATCCGTCATCAACTTCTTTTTTTGTTAAATTCCTTACGCATGGTACTTTTCCATAAATATAATCTGCGTGTGTAGTTCCATAACAAGGAATATCTTTTCCAGATTGAGCCCAACTAGTTGCAAAAGAAGAATGTGTATGTACTATTCCCCCAATATTATTAAATGATTTATATAATTCTAAGTGAGTTTCTGTATCTGAAGATGGATTATATTTACCTTCAATTTTATTTCCATCTAAATCTATTAATACCATATCATTAATACGAAGTTTTTCATATTCTATACCACTTGGTTTAATTGCAAACATACCACTATCTCTATCAATTTCACTTGCATTACCCCAAGTAAATGTAACTAAATTATATTTTTGAAGCATAATATTTGATATATATGCTTTTTCTTTTAACCACTCTAACATATATAAATCCTCCTATTTTTTTAAATAGTACTGTACATAACAATTTCATTAATTTCTCTATTACAAGAAACTAAAATATCTTTATTATTTCTTACAAATTTAAAAACATTTGTTGAGCCAACGTTTTTATCTATAGTTTCTGTAACATAATTATTTGTTTCATTATCAAAAGTAAATCTAATAATATCTTTATTTCCATCTCTATGTCCAATAATTACAGATTGTTTTCCCCATAACATTCCTCCAAAAATAGCATGAGAAAATTCTAGTGGTTTTTCATATTGATATATTTTTTTAAATTTACCATCATAATTTTTAAATATTGATATTTCATTACCATGAAAAGGAGAAATTGTAACAAGTTCTTCTTTTCCATCATTATCGATATCTAATAAAACACAATCACTTGTAGGTAAATCTAAAATTTGTTTTATATGCCAATTATCATCTTTACTTTCGGGAGGTTGAAATAAATATATTCCATTATCACTTGAAATTAAACTTGAAGGTATTCCATTTTGATTTATTCTATAATAACCATGATTTTTAAATAGTTTATCTTCTTTAATTTCTTTTAATTTTATATTATATTCTATATTAGATTTATCTATATTATTAGGAAGAATAGCTGAGTACACTTTACCAGATGTAGACCAATCATCTTTATATTTATGATCTGATTTTAAAGTGCATATTATAAGATGAATATTTCCTCTATATTGGATTAAATCAAACCTATGTATATGTGGCATTTTTATAAATGTATTTACATTCCAATTATTATTTTCATCTGGGGTAACAATAACTATTTCTGAATTTATAGAATCATTAGGAGAATAAAATTTTTGTGTAGATAAAAATATTCCATTAGTATTTGGCCATTGAATCATAGACATAACACCACCAGGTTTATCCCATATAGTTTCTTTTAGATTGCCATATTCATCAAACATTAAACATTTATCATTTTTTTCTGATGCTACTAAAATATATTTTCTTCTATTGTAATCAAGAGAAGTCATAGAATAACATTTATATAAATGGCCTATAACTTGTTTATGTATTTTCATTATTAAAACCACTCCTAAATTTTATTCTTAATTTTTATAAATTTTAATTAGGAGATATATATTTATATCTCCCATTGTCTGTGATTTTATTTATATACTAAATAAATTTATGCTCTATTAATTTTTCCTTTATTTCACTTTGTGAAAGAATATTTCTAAGCCCTATTACTAATTTACCTTTTTTTTCTTCTTCTACAAAAAATCTAACAAAATTTTGAGAACAAAATATTACATCAAATTGTGATGCTATTGATTTTGCTTCTGATAAAGGACAGTGATGTATCTTAGTTGAATTAATATTATTTTCTGCAAGAACTTTTTGTAAAGCCATTTTCATCATCATACTAGAACCTGCTCCATTAGCACAACAAACTAAAAAACTTTTAGACACAATAAACACCTTCTATTTTTTTAAATTTTATATTTTATTTTTTAAATTTTTATATTTTTCAAAGTCTTCTGTTATTAGAAAATAACCTTCTTTATCTAATCTATATTGAATTTGTGGGATAAATAAAAGGAATAATACGATAATAAAAATACCTAAATAACTTCCAATTTTCATTACTCCAGTCATAACTGGCCAAACTAATGCCCAATCCCACATTCCTAAATAACCACCATAAACAGCCATACCAACCCATCCAGCAATTAATGCAGATCCAAAAACTTGACAGATACCTGATATAAACGGAAGTATTAAACTTGCTTTTAATCCTCCTTTTTCATTTGCAAAAACTGCTATTGTAGCATTATCAAAAAATACAGGAACAAAGCCACATATTACAAGTACTGGGCTTTTTAATATTATTAATGCAATAATAGCTAAAATTTGTCCTGCAAATCCAGCTAAAAATCCTATAGGTATTGCATTAGAAGATCCAAAACCATATATAACAGCACAATCTACACCTGGAACTGACCCAGGCAGTATTTTTTCTGCAATTCCTTGAAATGATTGAGTTAACTCTGAAACAAATATTCGTACTCCTAATTGTAAAATACTTAAATAGACACCAAAATACAAACATGTTTCAATAGTATAAAATATCATGCTTTGTCCTTCTTTTAAAAAATTTTCCTGTATAAGATAATCTTTACCTAATATTGCAAGAATACTACCAAAAAAAGCTAACATTAAGATAGATGTACAGATCATATTATCATTAAATATAGACATAAATCCTGGTAATTTGAAATCATCTATTTTTTTATTTTTCTTATTACCAAAAAATTTTTCTGCTATCCATGAATTTATTGCAATTCCAAACATTTGTTGATGTGCAATACAAAATCCTCCACCATCTGTTAGCTCTTGACATGGTTTAATTGTTAAATTTGAGCCTACAGCCCAATATAAACCTAAAATTAAAGCCATAACTATAAGTATCCCTATATTATTATTTATTAAAAATGGGCAAGCAAATAATATCAACCAATATGCTGTTGCTGATTGTTGAACTTGTACATGTCCTGTTGTAAATAAAGAACGTAACTTTGTTATTTTTCTAAATCGTACTAATAATATATTTATAATAAATGCAATTAATAATAGTATCATTACATTTCCAAAATCTTTTCCAAAGACTTCTTTAACTCCTGATGTAACTGCATTTTGACCAAAATAAGGATCTATTACCATAGCACTCATATTAAAGCGATTTTTTAGTCCTACTAATACTGGTCTAAAATTATTAACTAAGCCTGCAGAACCAACTGATAAAATTAAATATCCAACGATTGCTTTAATACTTCCTGCTAAAACTTCATACCAATGTTTATTTAATAATATATAACCTATAGTTACAATTAATCCAATCATAAATGCCGGCTTTTGTAATATATTAATTGCAAAATACGTCCAACATTTCATTAGGATATCCATTTAAATATCAGCTTCCTTTCTGCTATTTATCAATAAATTTTTTTTGTATAGATAATAAATCCTCCTTATTTTTTGCTTCTAATAATTTATTAACTATATTTTCATTCATTAAAATTTCTGATAATCTAGAAATATTATTTAAATGTTCATTTGCATTACATGATGCTATAGTAAAAAAAATTTGTACTGGTTTTTCTGTATTATTATCTATAAAATTTACTGGCTTTTCTAATTTCATAAAAGCAACTTCTGTCTTTTTTACTTTATTATTTAATTTATAATGGGGTATTGCTACAAGTGGCATAATTACTATATATGGTCCATAAAGTTCTATGCATTTAATAATTTCTTCTTTATAATTTTTTTCTATACTATTATCTAATTCTAATACTTCACAGCTCATAGCAATAGCTTCTTTCCAATTACTAGCTTCTTTAGCAAATTTAAAATGTTTTTTTTCTACTAATTCTTTTAACATATAATCACCTTACTAATAAGTTTTATAGCATTGATTTAAATGGTATATTTTGGGGGTTATCAAAACAATCTTCAAAACCTCTTCTATGATGATATATTTTTTTATTTATATCTGTAGGATATATATATTTACCTCCTACTTCCCAGAAAAAAGGATGAAATTTATAATCTAAAGCATCTTTTTTCATTTTATATAAAACATCAATTTCATTAATATTTGCCATAAAATTAGTCCATACATCATGATGAATAGGAATTACAACTTTGCATCTTAATGCTTCTGCCATTCTTAAAATATCAACAGATGTCATTTTATCTGCCATACCAATAGGATTTTCTCCGTAAGAACCAAATGCTACATCTATATCATAATCTTTACCATGCTTAGCAAAGTATATTGAATAATGAGAATCTCCACTATGATATACATTACCTCCAGATGTTTTAATTAAATAATTTACAGCTTTACTATCCATATCTGTTGGACATTTCCCTGTAATGTCTTCTTCACTATCTGTTGTAACAAGACAAGTTCTATCAAAAGAATCCAAACATATAATTTCAATATCTTTAATTTTTATTACATCACCAGGTTTTACTATTTTGCATCTATCTTCTGGTACACCCCATTTTATCCATGTTTCAACAGATTTTAATGGTCCTATAAATGGTACAAATATTTCTTTACCATTTTCATCAGTAGTTGTTATTTTACTTTTTATCACATGTGATGCATATTCTGGACTCATATGATCTTGATGATAATGCGTGGCTAATACTGCGTCTACTTTTTTAATAGCAAATGGATCAATAACAAAAGGAATTGCTCTTAAATTTGGTTGCATATTTCTTGCTCCACACATATTTGCCATTTGATGTCCTTTGGCCATTTTTCCATTGCCATGTGTTCTTTTTCCACTACCACACCATAAATCTATTGTAATATCACATCCACCAGCAGTTTTTAACCATATACCTGTACATCCTAACCACCACATAGCAATAGTATTTGGTATTACTTTTTCATTTTCAATTTCTTCATTTAACCATGTTCCCCATTCTGGAAAACTATTCATAATCCAACTTTCTCTTGTAATTTCATCAATTTTACTCATATTGTAACCCCCTATATAAATATGAAATATCAATATGCTTTTTATAATTATATAAGCACATACAAAGTTACTATATATTTTTATGCAGTTTATATTTACTTTTATGATAGAAATTATTATTAGAAAAATAAAAAAGTAAATCTCATATAAGATTTACTTTTTTATTTTATAAACATTGCATCACCAAAACTAAAAAATCTATATTCATTTTTTATTGCTTCATTATATGCATTTAAAATATTTTCTCTAGAAGAAAGTGCAGAAACAAGCATTATTAATGTTGATTCTGGTAAATGAAAATTAGTAATTAAACAATCTACAATTTTAAATTTATATCCAGGATATATAAAAATATTTGTAAATCCACTATTAGAATATACTTTTCCATCTTCTTTGGCACAAGATTCTAAAGTTCTACAACTTGTAGTTCCAACAGCTATAATTCTTCCTCCTGATTCCTTAGTATCATTTATAATTTTTGCTTGATCTTCTTGTAATACAAAGTATTCTGAATGCATTTTATGATTAAGAATATTTTCTTCTTTAACAGGTCTAAATGTTCCTAACCCTACATGTAATGTTAAGTATGCTATTTTAACCCCTTTATTTTTTAATTCTTCTAATAATTCGTTAGTAAAATGTAAACCAGCTGTAGGAGCTGCTACAGATCCTTCTTCTTTAGCATAAACAGTTTGATATCTATATTTATCTTCTAATTTTTCTTTAATATAATGTGGTAAAGGCATATCTCCTAATTTATCTAATATTTCCTCGAAAATACCTTCATATTTAAATTCTACAATTCTATTACCTTCATCAACAATTTCTTGTACTACAGCAGTTAAAATACCATCTCCAAAAATTACTTGATCTCCTACTTTTGCTTTCCTACCTGGTTTAACAAGACATTCCCATTTATCTTTTTCTATTCTTTTTAAAAGAAGAATTTCCACTGCTCCTCCAGTTTTTTTATGTCCAATAAGTCTAGCTGGTATAACTTTAGTATTATTTAAAACTAAACAATCTCCTTCATTTATATTCTCAATTATATTTTTAAATTTTGTATGTTCTAATTCTCCTGTTTTTTTATCCATTATTAATAATTTAGATGAAGATCTATCTTTTAATGGAGTTTGTGCTATTAATCTTTCTGGTAAATCAAAATAAAAATCATGTTTATTCATTTATAAAATCTCCTTAGTTTATCTAACTTCTATATCTTTATAATAAAATTTTAATATTTGTTCAAAATTAAAACCTAATTCTGCCATATTTTTAGCTCCATATTGGCTCATACCTACACCATGGCCCCATCCTTTTCCTTTAATTATAATTTTATTCCCAATTATATTACTAGTGTCATTTATATTTTGTTGTAAATTAGAAAAGTCAATTTTTTCAACTTTTTTATTTGTTTGAACATTTATTTGATTATTGTTTAGTCTAGTTTTATTTTTATTATCTAACATAAATATATTTTCTGAATTTATATCATATATATCATCTTTTGATAAAATAAAAATTTTATTATTATAAGTTTTTTTATTATCTGTATTAGATATAATAAAATTTCTACTTTTTAGTGATCCTTCTTTAGAAAAATTAAAAAAAGTTCTAATATTTTCTTTTTCCAAAGTATAAGTACCTTTTGTTCCTACAATAGTAAGTTTATTTACACGATTGTTATTTAAATCAGAAATTTTAATATTAGTTATATCTCCTATATCTATTCCTTTATTTTTTAATGCATTTTTTATTTCTTCAAAACTGAAAACTCTTTCCCACTCTAAATATTCTTTTTCATATGGATCTTCTATACCTTTTAAATAAGGTTCTGATTCTAACCAAATATCTTCAGAATTTTCAGTATTACCACCACTTGATGAAAAGAAAGTTGCATTTATTACTTTTCCTCCATAGTATGCCATAATTCCTTTTGTGCTATCTACAGCTAATATAGATTGGGGAGATTCTCCATTAACTCCAGTATAAACTTGATAGCTGTCATTATCATAAAATTCATAATTTTTATTATTAGATGCATTTTTATTAAATTCTGTGTAACTTCTTGATGCAATAGCTTGAGCCTTTAAAGCTTCTTCATTCCAAGAAGGTGACATTTCAGAAGAAACTACACTATATAAATATTCTTCTATATCCACAGTATTTATAACTGTAAATGAAGAATTATGTATTTCAAAACTTATACTTCCTCTATATTTTTTATTATTTAAGTTTAAAAAATCATTTTCTATAGATTTTATATAAAGATTATTGTCATTATCTAAAATTATCGTTTCATTATCAGATTGTAATTGTAACCTTGGTTTATTTTCTACAAAGTTATATCCATTTTGATTTTTGAAAAAAATTTTAAAATTATTATTACTTGTATAACATATAACTGCATTTGCATTCTTTTGTTTATATAGATTTAACGCTTCTTTAGCTTGATCATAGTTACTAAAATTTTCATTTGCCGTTGAATAACTATTATTATCTATTTTTAGAACAAAATTATTTTTAGAATTTAAATTTATTATACTGTTATTTAAGTCATTGCCTATTAATAAAAATTTATTATTAAGTGTTAATTCCGATATATCTTTATAATTAGATATTAAAGCTACTTTTATAAAATCATTAGCATATACTAGGTGATTATTATAGAATAAACTTACTAAAAATAAAAAACATATAAAAAATTTACTTTTCAATGTAATTCCCTCCTTACCAAATTTAATATATTAATGTATTTTATGCTATAATATATTAAAGAAAATTTGGCCAAATGTAAAGGGGGATTCTATAATTGAACATTTATCCTAGGAGATTAAATTTAAAAACTCCAAATAATATAAGAGAACTTGGAGGATATATGCGTGATGATCAAAAAATTACTAAGTATCATGAATTTTTAAGGGGAGATTTAACAACAAATCTTTGTAACAGTGATATTGATTTTTTAATGAATTATGGAATTAAAACTGTTATAGATTTAAGGTCTCAAGATGAAATTGAAAAAGAACCAAATACTTTTAGTAATATAAAAAATGTTAATTATATAAATTTACCACTATTTAAAGGATTAAAATTTAAAGAAAATGATGATTTTATAACTTTAGATAAATTTTATATAGAAGTATTAAAATATTCTTCTAATATAGGAAATATATTTAATACTTTTGCAAAATATTCAAATGATTTAATATTATTTCATTGCAGAGCAGGAAAAGACAGAACTGGCATAATAACAGCTCTACTTCTTATGCTTTCTGGTGTAAGTGATTACGATATTATAGCTGATTATGAAGTTTCATCAACATACTTTAAACCAAATGTTGAAAAAATGAAACAATTATACCCTAATACTACGCAACATATTTCTCTAAGTAAAGGCGAATATATAGAATCATTACTAGAATATATAAGATCTAAATTTTCTAATATAGAAACATTTTTACTTGAAAAAGGTGCAACTCAAAAAAATATAGAAATTGTAAAAAATAAATTAATATAAATATACTTGTTCTAAAAAAGTTCCTTATAGAATACAATTTTTTAAAATATACTCTATAAATAGAAGGAGCTTTTTTTATGTTACAAAAAGGAATTGTAGCAAATGCACTTATATTAACAATAGCTGGACTTATAACTAGAGCTTTAGGATTTATATATAGAATCTGTGTGAAACGTTCTTACTTTAGTGCATAAAGCAGAAAGGGTAAGCCATAAATAAAAATTTATAAATTATTTATGAGAACTGATAATATTTAGAATCAAATGAAGGTGTAACGCCCTGAAGGGTTCTCCCTAATACTCCGACATGCTTATATATAGCAAGATATATAAGTATGAAGCTCGGTGAAGTCGGCTAAGATTTTCCCCTAACAGTTTTATAACTGAGGAAATGTGAATCAGAAATGATCAAGGAATTTATAGGCCGGGGGTCAATAATTATCTATGACTAGAATACTCTAATAAGTTGACGAACTTTCGAATTTACATGTCTATATATATATTAGTAGAAATGCTAATTAGTAATTAAACTATGTTTGTGAGGATGAGTACAAATAGATTCTAGAAAAATCCTTATACTATTATAGGTAGTATCTAGCAAACAGGCATATAGAAAGAGTCTAAGGATAATTTTAATACATATTATAGAAAATATTATCGGAACGTTGAAAGCTGACAACGTGGAGAAAAAACATCTTGCTATGTTGAGAAACGTTTATTAGGAAAAGCAAAGTCTATAACTAATATTAATGTCAGTGAGAGCGGTGGCATAGTACCAAAGAAACAGTGATAATAAACTGCGGAGGGATAGCCACTAGTCATTTAATAAAGTTTATTAGATGATGGAACGCCGTATGAGGTGAAAGTCTCATGTACGGTGTGAAGCGGGGGAAAAGTTGGAGATAATATCAAATTCTTACCTATCGCTATATATGTCAAATATTATAGGAGCTGAAGGTATGGGATTATATCAACTTATACTCCCAATTTATACTTTAGCTTGGAGTATATCATGCTCTGGTTTAACTACTACAATATCAAAATTAACTGCTCAAGAAAAAGCAAAACATGAATATGGTAATATACGTCGTTTCTTAATATTTGCTCTATTTATAAGTACAATTTTAGGATTAATAATGACAATTCTAGTTTTTATTTTATCAAATGAAATTGCAACATATATATTTAAAGATACTAGAGTAGTCTTAGCACTAAAATTACTATCTATTGGTTTTCCATTTATGGCATTTGGATCATGTATTAGAGGATATTTTTTTGGTCTACAAGAAGCAATGATACCAGCTATAAGCCAAGTTTTAGAACAATGTGTAAGAATGATTGTTATATATAGTTTATCATCAACTCTTATACAAAAAGGATTGGAATATGCATGTGCTGCTGCTGTAATAGGTATTGCAATTTCAGAAATAGTTGCATTTTTATTTGTATTTATAAAATATAAACAATCTAAAGATAAAATATTAAAAAAGAAAAAACCTTCACTACATAGAAGAGAAGCTCTACGCACACTAATTATAATGTCTGTTCCGCTTACTTTAAATAGAGTTACAGGTTCTTTACTTTCTACATTAGAAAATATATTAATTCCTCATAGTTTACAACAATACGGTTTTTCTCAAGAAGAATCTATAGCTGAATTTGGTAAAATAACAGGTATGGCTATGCCTCTAATACAGTTTCCATCTGCTTTTTTAATTTCTTTATCAATTTCTTTAGTCCCTGCTATATCTGAGGCATTAGCAATTAAAAATTACAAAAAAATAAATTTTACAGTTTCTAAAACTATGATGTTTACAACAATAATTGGTATTGGAACAGCTGGTGTTTTTGTAAAATTTTCAGATGTTTTAGGTCTTTTAATTTATAAACAAGATTTACAATACATGTTATTTTATTTAGGTATTATATCTCCTCTACTATATATGCAAATGACTTTATCAGGTATATTAAATGGTTTAGGAGAACAATTATTTATTTTTAAAAATAGTTTATTATCATCTGCTATATCAATAAGCTTTGTATACTTTGTAGTTCCAAATATGGGTATTGGTGGTTTTATTTTAGGATGGTTTATTAGTCTTATATTTTTATGCATTTTAAATATAATAAGAATATATAAATTAGCTAAAATAGAAATACAATTAATTAATTGGTTTTTTAAACCAACAGTATGTATATTATCTGCCTGTGTTATATTAGAATTTATTGATACATCATTTATTAATTTATTTGGACAATTATTTGGCGTTTTAATATTAATTTCTTTATTACTATTAATTTATTTAGTTCTTATATTTTTAACAGGGTGTATAACAAAAAATGATATAAAAAGAATTTATAAAAAATAAAAATATTAAATATTCTTACTAATATTTTTTAATTAATATTAAAAAGACAGATTCTAAAATGAATCTGTCTAACTTATATTTTATAAAATTTATAATATTAAGATAAACTATTTTTTATATAGTAATCACAAACTTCTGTAAATGGACAAATTTCACACTTAGGTCTTTGTGCTTTACATATTTTTCTTCCATGTGCAATTACTTGAGTATTATATCTTATCCAGTGTTCTTCTGGTAGAATTTTCATAAGATCAAATTCTATTTTTACAGGATCTGTATAGCTTGTTATTCCCCATTTATTTGATATTCTTTTTACGTGTGTGTCAACTACTACACTTGGTAAATTATATATATGAGATCTAATAACATTTGCAGTTTTACGTCCTACTCCTGGTAATTTGACTAATTCTTCTATATCCTTAGGTACAACACCATTATAATTAATTAATATCATCATTGCAGATTCTACTATATATTTTGCTTTATTTTTATAAAATCCAACAGGTTTAATTATATTTTCTACATCCTGTATATTTGCTTCTGCAAAAGATTGTAATGAATCATATTTTGCAAATAAATCTTTAGTTATTATATTTACTCTATCATCAGTACATTGTGCACTTAATATTGTAGCAAATAATAATTGCCAATCATTTTCATGATCTAAATAACATACGGTATCAGTAGGATAATATTTATCTAAAAGATTTAAAATTTCATCTACTTTTTCTTTTTTATTCATAATAATTCTCCTATGTATTTTAATATATTTAGTAGTTTTAAAATAAAAAACACTATAAGTTTTACCTTATAGTGTTTTTTATTTTATTATGCTCAAGGACGGAATCGAACCGCCCACACGAGGATTTTCAGTCCTCTGCTCTACCGACTGAGCTACTTGAGCTAACAGAAAATTAAAAAAAGCGGATGATGGGAATCGAACCCACGTGATCAGCTTGGAAGGCTGAAGTTCTACCATTAAACTACATCCGCAAATATGTGTATTTCTTATTTACAAAAGATATTATAATATATAAACATTAGTTTGTCAATAGTTTTATTTAATTTAATTTTATTAATTTTTAAACTATTTTATAATTTAATAAGGGTATTATTTATAATACCCTTATTTTTATAATATATTTAGATTAAATTGCATTATGAGTAAAGCATGTTACAGCACAAAGTGGTATAACTGTTACACTACCAAGAGGATTTCCTCCGTAGAATGCGTCTCCAAATCCACCAGAAGCTCCGCCGTATCCACCACCGCAGCCGCCGTAACCGCCGCCCCAGCCTCCGCCGAAGCCACCGTAACCGTAACCGCCCCAGCCTCCGCCGAAGCCACCATAGCCACCATAGCCGCCGAAGCCACCATAACCGCCACAACCACAGTCATCATTGCCAATTGGTCCTGTACAGTTAGATCCAAGTGGACATGCAGGAGCAGCTCCTACATCACAAAGTAATCTAACACAATTACAATCTACACCTACTAATACTCCAGTAAATCCACTTCCAGATATTCCACCACTAGAAGTAAAAATAGTTACAGTTTGACCTATATAACGACACATAGATTCTGCTAAGCAATTATCAAAATCCATTATAAAACCTCCCATATTATACTAATTTTATACTAATTAATTTTAGTGCCAATCAATTTATTTAGGCTACTACTGTATAATATGACAAGCACACAGCTTGTGTTACAATAAAGATTAATTTATTTTAATTTTCTATTTTTACTCTTTTAAAAATTTCATCAACATTTTTTATATGATGTTTTGGATCGAAACAGTCTTCAATTTCTTCTTGTGATAAAATTTGTGTTACTTCACTATTGCTTTCCATTAATGATTTAAAACTAATTTTATTTTCCCAAGAATTAATAGCGCTTTTTTGTACTAAATCATATGCTTTTTCTCTAGGCCAACCCTTTTCAACTAATTTTAATATAAAACGTTGAGAAAAAATAACACCATATGTTTTATTAATATTTTCTAACATATTTTCTTCAAAAACTGTTAAATTACTTATTATTGAATTAAATCTTACTAACATATAATCTAATAATTCTGTAGCATCTGGAGCAATTATACGTTCAGATGATGAATGTGATATATCTCTTTCATGCCATAAAGAAACATTTTCATATGATGTAATCATATATCCTCTTAAAACTCTTGCACAACCACAAATATTTTCAGATCCTATAGGATTGCGTTTATGAGGCATTGCACTAGATCCTTTTTGTCCTTGTCTAAAATATTCTTCAACTTCTCTTACTTCAGTACGTTGTAAGTGTCTTATTTCAGTTGCAAATTTTTCTAAACTTGTTCCTATTAAAGCTAAGGTAGAAAAATATTCTGCATGACGATCACGTTGTAAAATTTGAGTAGATATTTTACTAGAATTAATTCCTAATTTTTCACAAACATAATCTTGTACTTCTGGAGGAGTATTTGCAAAAGTACCAACTGCTCCAGATATTTTACCAACTTCAATATTTTGACATGCATTTTTAAAACGAATTAAATTTCTGTTCATTTCATCATACCATAAAGCAAATTTTAATCCAAATGTTGTGATTTCTGCATGTACACCATGTGTTCTTCCCATACATACAGTATATTTATATTTTAAAGCTTGCTTTTTTAAAGTATCTATAAATATTTCTAAATCATTAAGAATAATTTCATTAGCTTGTTTATATAAATATCCATATGCTGTATCTACTACATCTGTACTTGTTAATCCATAATGAATCCATTTTTTTTCTTCACCTAATGTTTCGGAGACAGCACGTGTAAAAGCTATAACATCATGTTTTGTATTTTCTTCTATTTCATAAATTCTATTAATATCAAAAGATGCTTTTTCCCAAAGTTTTTCTACATCTTCTTTAGGTATAACACCTAATTTACTCCAAGCCTCACAAGCTAATATTTCTACTTTTAGCCAAGCATCGTATTTAGATTTTTCACTCCAAATATTACGCATTTTTTCTTTTGAATATCTTTTTAACATATCGCACCTCTAGTTTTAATTTAATAATATACTATATATTACTATAATTCTATTTTTTATTTATTACAAATATAAAAAATTATAGATACGCTTTTTATTAATATTTATTAAAAAATTTTTTATAACAAATTTAACTTATTATCACAAAAAATTTTATTGTACATACTATAATTATTAAGAGAGACAAATTAAAAGGTTTATAAAATAAATTATTATTAGGAGGATTAATTTATGGGAGCATTTGAATTAAATGATTTTAAAGGAAATAATTTAGGAAATAATTTATCTAATAATCAAATAAATAATATAAACAATATAAATAATAATGTAAATAATAATATAAATAATCAAGAGTCTAATTGTGATAATATTTGTAGAACAATAGATACTAGATCTGTGAGAGAGGAAAATATAATATCTTTAAAAATATATGATAGTTGTAGGCAACAAAATTGAAATAATGTAATACAATTATACAAAATAAAAACCGTTTATAGAAAGTTATTTAATTTATAAAACTCCCTAAAAAACGGTTAATATAATTTATGTTTTATTTATTAAAGATTAGCCTTCCATAACCCATGTAAGTTACAATAAGCAAAAACATTTACAATTTTATCATCTTCTGTAATTATAAAAGAAGCTGTATTTTCATCGTTTGGTGTAAGATTTTTAAATTGGCCACCTTTTTCTGTTTGTACATATATCCAATCTATATAGTGCTCTTCTGTAATTGGGTGTGAAAGTTCACCTACAGTAACTGTTATTTTGTTTCCTTCTTTTTTAACGATAGGTATATGTTTTTGAGTAGAAGCATCTGTAGAGTTAGATTCTATTTTAATTATTTCATCATTAGATTCTACAGGTGGTTTTTCATTACACATTTTGATCTTATTAACTATACAATTTTGATCTTTTAAAAAATAAAATTCTTGTTCCTTCATCAATATAATCACTTCCTAAAATAAAATTTAATTACTATTACTTAATTATATTTATTGTGTAATTATTTTTAGTACTGTTAATTATAATCATTTTTAGTTTATATTTCAATATATTTTTATAATATGTAAATAAGTTTGTATATTTAATTTTATTTTTTGTTTCTTTTTGTTAATTGCTCATTACTCACTTTAAGTTTTTCTAATTTTTCTATTAACCAATCAGGAACAGGAACACCACATTTATCAGCATTTTCTAAAATACAAAGTCCTTCTATTGCAATAAAGAAGAAAATTATTGCTCCTCTTACTAATCCTTGAGTATTTAAAATAGAATCAATCATTGTGCCTAAAATAACAATTATAATTAAAAAAAGTTTTCTTATTATTCTTTGTATTATTTTTATCATATTTAATTCTTTTAAGTAAATATAAGTCATTTGTTCTGTTAAATAATTCATTATAATAGATACAATTAATACTTTTAAAAATATATCTAATTCCCCAAACATAAATGTAAGAAAGCCACTTAATTCTGATAAATTAAAATTAATTTCCATAAATAAACTCCTTCCAACATTAATTTTTGTTCATTGGTAAAATATGGCGTATTATTTTTATATACTACGCTAATTTAATTTTACATTATATAACTAATTATAACTTTCTTGTTTTTTGATAGTTTTATTAATTGCTCCAAAAAAGTTAATTAAATACAAGATATTTTTTTAGGCAAGATTAGATAGTAAATATTAAATAAATAATTTATTTAATAAAATATAATAGTTTTAGTAAATAACACTTCTCTAGATATTTTTATACTTATAATTATCAATATCAATTAATATTTAGCATATAATACTATGAATAGATTTTTATATCTAATTATACTTTAAAAGGACTGAATATAAAAAATTGAATAACAAAAAAGTATATATGTATAATAAAACAAATAAAAATGCAGGAGCAAAAATTAAATTTTCTAAACTAGAAAATACTAGAGATTTAGGTGGATATATTACAACAGAAAATAAAACATTAAAATATAAAAAATTAATAAGAAGTGGTGAACTTTATACTGCATCTAATTCAGATATTAAAATTTTACAAAAAGAATATAATTTAAAACTTATTATTGATTTTAGGACACCGTTTGAAGAATATGATAGACCAGATCCTATTATTAATAATTGTATAAATATATTAATGCCAGTATTAATGCTGCCATTTTCTGATGATATAAATGTTTTTGCATCATTAGAGCAAAAAAAAGATAGTTTAAAAGAAATTATTAAAAACACAAAACTTCTAAAAGAAGATCTTCAAATGATTTTTTTAGATTTATATTCAAAAATGGTAATTGAACCTATTTCTAATAGAAGTTATACTATATTTTTTGATAAATTAGCAAATTATCCTATTGCTGAGGATGAATCAATTTTATGGCATTGTACATCTGGAAAAGATAGAACAGGAATAGGAACAGCTTTATTATTATCTCTTTTAGGTGTGGACGAAGAAACTGTAATTTATGATTATATGAAGACAAATATGTTTGATAAAAATAATGTTGATTCTATTGTACATGAAGTTCTTAATATAACAAATGATGTTTCTATTGCTAAAAAAGTTGAGACACTATTTTCTGTAAAAGAAGAATATATAATAACAGCATTAAATGTAATGAAAAAAATGTGTGGTAGTATTGATAATTATTTATATGAAATACTTAATATAACAGATGATATGAGAAAAGAAATAAAAAATAAATTTTTAATTAATTAAAATATTATAAATAAAATTTAAAAAAGAAAAGTACTTACATTAATTGTTTGTAAGTACTTTTTTAAAGTAAAAATAATATTTGTATTATTTATATTAATTTTAATTATTTTTGATTTATTACAATATTAAATTCATTCTTTTCTTCTTTTACATATACATAATTTTCATCAGAAACAGTATAATTATTTTCTACATTTCCTACAATATTAACTGTATATATACCATTAGGAACATTTGTAAATAAAACTTTATTTTCTTCTATTGTTTTTTCTTGCACTACTTTAGATCCATCTTTTAATTGAAGTGTTAATTCTTTTAATCCAGAAATGTTATTACTATTAATATTTATAGATAAATCGCCTTTTAAATTTAGAGATGTAATATCTTTATTTTGAACAACCATAAAGTTTGAATTTATTAGATATATAGGATCTACAGCTTCACGTGCTTTTTCTAATTTATTTTTAGGAACAATATCCACTAAATATGCAACAGGTCTATATTTCATAGATTGATTATATTTAATTTGATCTTTATTATTTAAATTAATACCTAAACGTCTAAATACACTTGTAAAGTCAAATTTACTATATTCACTATAATATTTATTCATTAAATCTTGTAGAGAATCATTTTTCATATTATTATTTTTTCTATATGCTTTGTATAATGCTGTATGAGCTTTATTACCTGCTTTTTGTTTTATTAAAGATAATAAAATTAATTTTAATCTTAAATCTTTTATACTTTCATATGTAGCATTATTTTCAATAATATTGCTATATAATTGACCATCTACTACTTCTTTTTTACCATAATTAAATAACCAGCCTAAATTATCTGCAAATTTACCATGTTTATCATATTCGTACTCTACACCAAATAAGTTATTTATAACTTCTTCGTGTGAAATACTCTTATTGCTAAATTCTCCCTCATAAATTTTACCTATTAAATTAAGGACTGCCCAATCATATTTTTCTTCCCATAGCCATGTTTTAGATGTTCCTCCATTACTAATTAACCAATCATTTGTAAATGATATATTGTCTGTATTACCTTTATTATTTCTAAAGAATAGTCTAATATTAGAACTTTTATTAGTTTCTTCAGAATCATCTAATCCAATTGAATTATTATATAATTTAAATAATAATTCATATTTTTCTATTATTCTATTTATTGAATCAAATTTTTTAGAAGTATTAATTATTTCTTTATCTTCTTTTGATAATAATATTTGGAAATACTTATCTTTTATAAGTGCATAATTTACTTTATTTACATCCCAGTTTTTATAAAATTCATTTTCATTATCATTATGTTCATAAATAGGTAATTTTATAGCCTCATTACTACTTTCAACCATATATATTATTTCTGCATTTTCTTTAGAATATGGAGTATTTATAAAAGGTACTGTAGATATAGGTGCACTTACTTCTACCCATTCTGATCCTATTTCTATTGTTTTTTCTTGTTGTGTATTATTTCCTATTAATTTTAGAACAAGTTTTTCTTTAAAATTAGAATTTATTTGACAAATTCTTAATTTACTATTTTCATTTAAAATAATTCCTAAATCTTGTTTATCATGATTAATAGGATTATATTTACCCACATTAAATATCCATGTTGGTTTTTCAATACTAAATATTTTTTTAGTATTTATTTCTAATATATCTGAGTATTTTTTAAAATATTCATTCTTTTCTGGATATTTTAATTTATCTATTGCAAAATATAATGTCTTCTTATGTAGTGAATTATGGAAAGGAATTTGTTGTAATTCTTTATTTTCTCTTAATTCATTACCATATTTATCTATTTTATTTAAGAATTCATTATATGGATTATTTAATAAACTTCTATTTTCTAATCCATATTCTGTTACAACTAATATATTTGTTTTTGTTGTATTATCAATTATATTATCTTCAGAGTTAATTCTATTAGAAGCTTCTGCATGATAAATTTCAATTATATCATTTATATCTAAAGAAGTTTTAAAAGCACCTACTGGAACTTTTGTACCTTGAATAGAATTCATATATTTAATTTTATTTTGTGAATTCTTAATTATTATTTCACAATATGTCTTATTTTCATAATAATTATGAGGAGTAGAATCTTTTATATTAAGTATAATTAATTTTTCACTTAATTTTATATCTAAAGTTCCAAATTTAAAATCTCCTAATCCTAATAAATTAATAGTTTGATCACAAATATCTAATTTAAATTTATTTAAATTTATTGTACATTCATTTTCATTATCTTTTACATATACATATTTATCTTCTTCACAATTATAATATTTTAATTTATTACCTATAAATTCAAATGAATATATACCATTAGGAATATCATTAAATTTAATTTCTGATCCTGTTATAATTTTTTCTTGTATAACTTTATCTCCATCTTTTAATAAGATTTTTTCATTAATTAAATTATTTATATTTTCTGTATTAATATGTACTAATAAATTTCCTTTTAAATTTAATTCTTTTATTTCTTTATTTTCTACAATTTCAAAATTACTATTAATTAAATATTTTTTATCTATTATATTACGTGCATCTTTTAATTTATCTTTAGGAACTATATCTGCTAAGAATGTTACTGCAGGATATCCTTTATTTTTATTATATATACTTTGTTTTTTATCAGTAATATTTATTCCTAAACGTTTAAATATTCCCATAAAGTCAAAATTGCTATATTCACTATAATATTTATTCATTAAATCTTGTAAAGTAGCATTTTTTAAATTATTATCTTTTCTATATGCTCTATATATTCTTGAATGAGCCTCATTACCTGCTTTTTGTTTTATTAAAGTTAATAAAATTAATTTTAATCTTAAATCCTTAATACTTTCATATTGATTATTTTTTTCTACTAATTCAGTATATAATTGATCATCTACTATTTCTCTTTTGCCATAATTAAATAACCAGCCTATTTCATCTGCAAGTTTACCATTTTTATTATATTCATATTCTACACCAAATAAATTATTTATGATGTTTTCATAAGAAATACTTTTATTATTAAAATCTCCTTCATAAATTTTACCTAGTATATTAAGAACTTCCCACTCATGTTTTTGTCCCCATAGCCATGTTTTAGATGTTCCTTCATTACTAATTAACCAATCCTTTGTAAATGAGATACTACTAGAATTACCTTTATTACTTCTAAAAAATAATCTAACATTAGAAATTCTATTAGTTTCTTCAGAATTGTCTAATCCAATAACATTATTATATAATTCAAATAATTTTTCATATTTTTCTATTAATTTATTTATTGAACTAAATTTTTCGGAGTTTTTAAGTAATTCTTTGTCTTCTTTTGATAATAACATTTGAAAATACTTATTTTTTATAAGCGCATAATTTACAGTATTTTCATTCCAATTTCTATAAAATTTATTTTCATCATCATTGTATGAATATATAGGTAAATTTATAATTTCATTATTTTCAACTATATACATTATTTCTGGATTTTCTTTTCCATAAGGAGTATTTATAAAAGGTACTGTAGGTATATTAGTACTTACTTCTACTAAATCTGTTCCAACTTCTATTGTTTTTTCTGATCCAGTATTATCACCTATTAATTTTAAAACAATTTTTTCTTTAAAATTAGAATTCATTTGGCAAATTCTTAATTTACTATTTTCTTTTAAAATAAAGCCTAAATCTTGTTTATCATGATTAATAGGATTATTTTTTCCCATATTAAATATCCATGTTGGTTTTTCAATACTATTAATTTTTTTAGTATTTATTTCTAATACAGTAGAATATTTTTTAAAGTATTTATGATTTTCTGGATATTTTAAATTATTAATTCCAAAATATAAATTTTTCTTATAAAATGAATGATTGAAAGGAATATCTAATAATTCTTTATTTTTCATTAATTTATCTGCATAATTTTCAATTTTAACTAATAAGTCATTATATGGATTATTTAATAAACTTTGATTTATTAATCCATATTTTGTTACTACAAATACATTTGTTTTTTTAGTATAATCAATTATTTTATCATCAGAATCAAGTCTTTTATAACCAGTTTCTAAATGATAAATTTCAATTATATCATCTAATTCTAAAGGAGTTTTAAAATTACCTACTGGATTTTTTAAACCTTTAAGATCATTTTTATATTTAACTTTATTATTTGAATCTTTAATTGTTATTGCACAATAAGTTTCGTTAGGAAAATAATTATGAGCAGTAGAATTTGTAATATTAACTGCAATCTCTTTTTCATCTAAATTTATATTTACATTACCAAAAGATCCATCTCCAAGTCCTAATAATTTAATAGTTTGGTTAGCAATAGTTGATTCAAATTTTTTCAAATCTATTGTACATTTATTTTCACTTTCTTTTACATATGCATAAATATCTTCTGAGTAATTATAATCTCTTAATATATTTTCTTGAAATTCAAATGAATATATACCATTAGGTACATCATTAAATTCAATATTTTCTCCTGTTATAATTTTTTCTTGTACAACTTTTTTACCATCTTTTAATAATATCTTCTTATTAATTAAATTATCTATACTTTTTGTATTAATATGTACTAATAAATTTCCTTTTAAATTTAACTCTTTTATTTCACTGTTATCTACAACTTGGAAATTAGTATTAATCATATATTTTTTATCTATCACATCACGTGCATCTTTTAATTTATCTTTAGGAACTACATCTGCTAAGAATGCTACTGCAGGATAGCCTTTACTTCTGTTATATATAATTTGATTTTTATCTCTAATAATAGTGCCTAAACGTTTTAATATTCCTGTAAAATCAAATTTACTATATTCACTGTAATATTTATTTATTAAATCTTGTAAATAATAGTTGCTATTATTAAATTCAGGCTCATTTGCATCTTTTCTATATCCTTTATATAATTCTATAAAAGCTTCATTAGTTGCTTTTTGTTTCATCATAGCTAAAATTACTAATTGTAATCTTAAATCAGATAGTGATTGATATGATTTATTTTTTTCTATTAATTCAGTGTATAACTTATTATCTACATTTTTAACATTACCATAATCTAATAACCATCCTTTTCTATCTGCAATTTTTCCTAAAGTTGTATATTGAAATTGAGCTGCAAATAAATTATTAGAAACTTCTCCTGTATACATACCTCTACTATCAAAACCTGTTTGGTATCCATGTCCTATTTCATGTAGAGTGCCCCATTCATTTCCACCATTTAACCACATATCTGTTGTTTTAGTTGAATTTGCAGTCCAGTAAGTTCCATAATAAGCTCCACCTGCGCCATGAATATCAGCTTTTAAAAAATATCTATTTTTAATTTTTTTATTTTCAGGAGTAGAATTATCTAAACCAGCCATACCATTGTATATTTCAAATATTTTTTGATAATTTTCTATTAATTCGTTAATTGAATTAAAATATTTTCTTTTTTTAAGATATTCCTCATCATGTTTAGGAACTAATAATTGAAAATTTTCATCTTTTATAAGAGCATATTCTGCATTATTATCATCCCATAATTTATAAAAATCTTCTTCACTTTTGTTATATGAATATACAGGCAATTCTACTATATCTTCTGGATTTTCTATAATCCATTCAACTTTTATATCATAATTTTTAGAATAATCTACAAGAGGTGTATCTATAAAAGCTGCTAAATCTTTATCTGCTTTTATAGATATCCATTCACTTGATAATTTATTACTTTTTTCTATATAATCATCATTACCAAGTAATCTAAAAACAAGATTATTATTATTATCTACTTCTCTTATTTTTAAAGTTTTGTTTGCTTTTAAAATAAAACCTAAATCTTGTCTATCGTGCCTTATACCCATATTCATATTAGTTCTTTTAATCCAATGTGGATTTTCAAGTGTAAAAATTTCTTGTGTTTTTTTTATTGACATACCTAATCCTCCAAAAATTTTTTAATATAGTAATATAAACTATTTAAAAACCAAAATAATTTACAATTATTTCCAGTAGATGATCATAGTTTTATCAATAATCATTTGTTAAATACTGGTAAATCAGTATTTATTTTACACACAATTATATAATTTGTCCAGGAAAAATCTAAAAAAATATAAATATTTTTAAATTTATTAAAAATATTTTAAAATATAAATTTTAATTTTAAAAATAATTATTTAAGTTTTATTAATTATTTAGTTAATAATTTTTACTAATAAATCCATTGCTCTAGGTCATTAATTATATGTTGTCGCTTTTTACTAATATTAGATTCCGTTTGATTTAGCATAGTTCCAACTTGAAATAATGTTTTTCTATCAAAATATATAAATTTTAATATATCATAGCACTCTTTATCTAATTTATTTAATAGTAGTTTCATACTTTTTGTTTCTAATTCTATATCAAACATTTTTTCTTCTAAATATTCTATCCTAGATTTTATGTTATTTTTTTTAATTTCTAATTTTTGCATAGATTTTTCTAATGAAATTTTTTTAACCTTTTTTATTTCATAGTTTTCTTGTACATTAGTTGTGTTTTTAGATTTTTTATCTAAAATTAATTCGATATTCGAAATATCATCTTCAATTTTTTTTAACATATTATTTAGATCTTCTAACTCTAATTTAATTAGCATTATTTTGTGATTTTGTGTGAAGTATATTTTTACTTCATTTTCTAGTTGTTTATTCATTTTATATTATCTCCTTTTTAATATTATAACTATTCGCTAAATGTTCTTCTTGATATTTAAATTTTGAGTTTTTAATAATTTTTTTAAATTATTAAAATAATCTTTATCTATATTTTTATAAATATTATTCTTTTCATTAGTTGAATTATTTGATTTTATTTTTAAGTCACTATTTTTATTTACTTGATCTTTTGTATCATTTTTTATTAATTTTAATTCTTTTGGTAACAAATTATTTTCTTCTTCTCTTTTTAATAACATTTCATACATTTTAATAAAATGTGCTCTTTCAATATATAGATTTTCTGATTTGCAAATTTCTTTAAATCCTATAGAGTTAACAACTTCTCTTGTATATTTTGACATACTTTCTAAAGCTTCTTTATATCCGTTATAACCAAAATTTCTGACAGCATACATTACTTCTTCCCATGCTTTATCTACATTAAGTATTTTATCTTCTTTTTTTTGTTTAGACATGGCTTGTCTTACTTCTGCGATGGTAGGTGGGTACGGACTTGTAGATATTAAATATTTTATTGCTCTTGATAGATCTTCTGTATTATCATCTTTGAAAATACCGAACCATAAACGAATCGTTATATTTATTTCATCAATGGAAATATTATTATAGAATCTTGGATAGGCAGTTTTTATTAGACCTAAATATGCTGTTATTTGTTCTTCTGTCACCAAATATCAAACACCTCCATATCAGATTTTTCTTTTTTTTCATTTGTATCTTTATTAGTTTTTAACATATGTGTAAAAAATGGATTGCTTAATTTATCTTGATTTTCATTGTTGTAACATTTAATAACCCAATTTTTAATTGCCATATAATCTGACTTGTAATTTATTCCTTTGCTCCCTTTGTAAACATTTAATTTGTTAATACACCATTTAACACCTGATTCACCTAATTCATAAAATAATTTATTATATTCTTCTTTTGACATAGTAACAAATTCTGCAAAATTTTCTTTTTGAATTTTATCTTTAGTATTTTCAATATCACAAGCGTGTTTTAAATCATTATTTATTTTTTTAATTTTTACTTTCTTATTTTCTTTTATATTATAGAACATTTTATGTTTTGGTGATATTTTACTGTTAGTTATATGTTGATTGTTTGTTGATTGAATGTTACTTGAATGTTTATCATAAGTAAATTTGTCTTGGTAAATATTGTAATTAACTATTTTTATAAGAGTTTTATTGTGTGCTGATTTTTTTATTATTTCTCCAGTTTTTTCCAGTTTACTTAAGGCTGTTCTTATATTTTGTTTTGATAAGTTTGTTTCAATTGATAATTGTGGCAAATTAACTTCTAAATAACCTCTCTCTATTAAATTTCCACGAAATCTTGTATTATCATAATTAGCTTTAAGAAGTAAATGTATAAATAATACCTTTGTATTTATATCTGTATACCATTCCCATTGTAAGAATTTTCTATGTAATTTAATCCATCCTTCAGTCATATTTAAAATTCCTTCTTTTGTTAAAAATAAATTAAAATTTTTCTTTATCTAGCTTTTTTATTTTTCCATCTCCACAAATACTACAAAATCCTTTTTCATATGTACTTATACATTCCATTATATTTATTATTTGTTCTTTTTCTTCATTATTTTTTATTTTTAGTTTATCTTTACATTTAATTATAGAAATTAACTTTATAGATATAAATATACATATTAGTATAAAAAAATAACAGATTGTAACATTAAAATTCTTATTTATCATTTTTAATCCCCATTTTTATCATATGTTATTCTCTTTTTTATTAAATTCTTCTATTGGTTTATATCCTATACTACGAAGACCCCTATCATTTAATTTACATCCAATAACTTTTATTTCCTCTTTAGAATAATCATCTATAGAGGTATTTATTTCTATACCTTCATTTATAAACTTTTCATAATCTGTGAAAAATATTTCAACTTTTATATCATTTTTCATAACCTCCTCCTTTTTATTAAAATTATGTATTATAAACATGTCTAATTACATATTTTTAATATATAAAATTAATTAATTTATATATATTTATTTATTAATTTTATTATCTTTAGAAATATCATTTTTATAATTATCTTTTGTATTTTGATTTTCAATATTTTTTAATTCATAACCAATCAAAAAATACTTCAATTTATTTAATTCATCTTCATTAAAATATTTTACTATTTCATGGCATTCTTCGACAATTTTTAAATCTTCAGATTGTAAAATAATATGTTCCATATATTCACCTCTATTCCATTATTTCTATGTGATACTAAAAATTGGATATCTATTTCTATGAGCTTATTATAATTGCATTGTGATAAATTGTCAAGATTTTCTTAAAAATAATATTGCATAGAGTTCATATTAATGGTATTATTATCAAAAAAGGAGGTTGACTATTATTCTAGAAGATATATCAATTAGATTAAAATTAATAAGAAAAGAATTAAAATTATCACAAAATAACTTTAGTAAAAAAATAAATATAGGACAAACAACTCTTGCCCAATTTGAACTAGGAACACGTAAAATAAAAGATATTCATATAAAAAGAATATGTGATGAATTTAATATAAACGAAGAATGGTTAAAAAACGGAATTGGCGAAATGTTTAATAAAAAAGAAAATATTTCTCTTGATGATTTTGCTAAACAAAATAATGTATCAGACTTAGAATTAGAAATAATAAAAGCATATATGAAAATTCCAAGTGAAGATAGAAATAAAATAATACAATCTTTTAAAGAAGCTCTTAGTAAGGAAGATGAAAAAAAAATTAACCAAACCGTTACAAATGTTACATCTACAAATAATATAAATAATACAGATGAAAATATTCAAAATTCATTACAAAAATCTAATAAAAATTTTAATATAAATAAAATAAATATGTTGTCAGATTATTAAATTTTATTAAAATTTTTTAATTTATATATTTTTTATTTTAAGCTACAATCATTGAAATATTAATTTATTTATTAATAAAATTTTTCATAAATCATAATATTTTTATTAATAATTTCATAATTATTTGAAAAAGGAGGTCAACATGAAAATAGGTGTAGCTTATTTAAGAATGTCTACGGATAAACAAGAATATTCTATTGATAGTCAATTAAGATTAATATTAGATTATGCTCAGCATAATAATATTTTAATTAATAAAAAATATATAGATGAAGGTATTTCAGGTAGAAATGCTGAAAAACGTCCTGCTTTTATGCAAATGATTAATGATAGTTTTAATAATAAGTTTGATTGTGTTCTAATTTACGATAGTTCAAGGTTTGCTAGAAATTTAGAACAAGCTATAGTTTATAAGTCTGAATTAAAAAGAAATGGTGTAGAACTAATTTCTATTACAGAACCATTTGTAGATGATGATACATCTTTAATAACAGATGCATTATTTGGAGCTATGAATGAAATGTATTCTAGAAAATTATCTAAAAATGTTAAACGTGGTATGGAACAAAAAGCATTAAGAGGTGAATATTTATCTTGTGCTCCATTTGGTTATGATAGAATTATAAGTGGTAAACCATTACAAATTAATAAATTTGAATCAAAAATAGTAAAATTAATTTTTAATAAATATTTAAATGGACAAACTACTTTTTCTATAGCAAGAGAAATGAATTCTTTAGGTATAAAAACAAAAAGGGGCAATAAAATAGATACTCGATGGATAAATCGAGTTCTCAATAATAATACCTATAAAGGATATATTAAATTCAATATTAACGGTAAGACTATATATAGAAAAGCAGATCATGATCCAATAATAGAAGATAGTGTATTTGATAATGTTCAAAAGTTACTTAATGCTAATTTAAAAGTCAAAAAATATAAAGAACGCCCAATAGAATATAAAAAACATTGGTTAACAGGTTTACTTAGATGTAAATATTGTAATAGTGTATTTGTTTATGCAAAAGGTTATAATGGTCGCTCTGATAGATTTAGATGTGGTGGTTATTCTCTTGGTACATGTCTACATCCTAGTTCAATTACAGTTAAAAAAATAGAGAATATAGTTATAAATCAACTAGAAAATATTATTTCTAATGATAATATCTTATACTCATTAACTTTAATTCCTAAAAATAATATAGAAAATGTATTGATTGACAAAGAAATTTTAAAAATAAATAAAGCTTTAGATCGTTCCAAAGATGCTTTTTTAGATGGAATAGATACTTTAGAAGAATATAAAAAAATTAAGACAGAATTATCTAAAAAATTAAAAAATTTATATGAGCAAAAAGAAAATAACAATAATGTAGATTATAATAATTTCAAAAAAAATGTTATAAATACATTAGAAATTATAAAATCTGATAAAGATACTTCAGAAAAAATTAAAATTATAAAAAATATAATTAACAAAATTATATATGATAAGGACTCTAACAGTTTAAGTATATTCTTTTGGAATTAAATTAATTTGTTTTATCTCATTGCAATTTAGGCAACAAGATTGTTTAACTCCTGCTGAATTAGGACCTGCTAGAGCTGCAGAATGTGTAATGGTTGGTGATTGTACTATTAATGAAGGAGATATAATTGTACCTCCATTAGAAGCTGCATCTGTAAGCATGGATAATCTTAGAGTTAAAAAAATCATGATAGTAGATAAAGAAGCAAATTATTTTAAAAAAGGATATTGGGATATAGAACTAAAATATATTTTTGAATATAGACTAATATTTAGAGAAGCCGATGGTTGTATAATTGGTAGTTTAAAAGCTAATAGTATTTTTAATAGAAAATTAACCTTATTTGGTTCTGAGGGTTCAGATTTAGTTATATCTACAGATTTATTCACTGGTAAAAATGATTCTAACACATTAGATGCAGAACCTTTTATTATGACAGAAGCAAAAGGAATGGCACTAAAAGCAGAATTAAAATATTCTTGTGTTAAAACTAGCAATAAATGTTTGCAAAATGTTCCTGATAACAATGGACAATATGTAAATATTGCTTCTGCAACTATGAATGTTCCTGTAGAAATTAATGTTACAATAGGATTATTTAGTATTGTTAAATTATTTAGAATTGTAGATTTATCTGTAGAATCTAGAGGATTTGCTATACCAAAAGAGTGTGAAAATTACTGTCCATTAAGCCCATGTAATTATTTTGATAACTTATCATTCCCTATGGATATATTTTCACCACCAGAAAAACAACAATTTTTATCTGGAATAAGTGGTAATATTCCTCCAACAAGAAAAAATTGTACGTTTAATAATATTGAAACAGGTTGTAATTGTAATGGTAACTGCAGTGGAAATTGCGGTTGTAATGAAAATAATACAAATGTTTTTGATAGACCTTATCAAGAATCATGTGGATGTAATAAATAATAATATAAAATATAAAGCAACTAAACTAAATAGCTTAGTTGCTTTATTAATTTTTATTATAAATACATAAATTTAAAAAGATAATCATATTTTTTATAATAATTCTTTATATTTTTTAACATATATTTTTTTAACTATAGTTACTAATACCATATAACAAGCTATTGTTAATGCTAACCATAAGAAAAATACTTTAGGAACAGCGTATAAACCTATACTTCTACCAAATGCAGTAAATGGAATCACTGTAACAACTGCTATTCCTAATAATGTTAATGTCAATAGTTGGAATGATGCATTACTTTGTATAAATGGAATTTTCTTTGTACGTATTAAATGTATCACTAATGTTTGAGACCACATTGATTCTAAGAACCATATTGATTGTGCCATCATGACATATATTGCACGAACTTGTGTTTCATTTTCTGCGATTTGATGAAATAATCTTCCATGAGCTCCTGGTACAAAGGTTGGACAAATTATAAAATATGATAATGCATATGTTGTAATATCAAATACAGAACTTGTTGGTCCAAACCAAAGCATAAATTTTACTATACTAGATGGATCCCAATTTTTAGGTTTTTTAATAAATTCTTTATCTACATTATCCCATGGAATAGCAGTACATGAAATGTCATATATTAAATTTAATAATAATATATGCATAGCTGCCATTGGCTCATAAGGAATTAATGCAGATGATACTAAAACAGAAAACATATTACCGAAATTAGAACTTGCTGTCATTTTTATATATTTAATCATATTTGCATAAGTTTTTCTACCTTCTATAATACCTTCTTCTAAAACTCTTAAATCCTTTTCTAGTAGTATTATATCTGCAGATTCTTTTGCAACATCTACAGCTGAATCAACAGAAATACCAACATCGGCAGCATGCATTGCTACAGAATCGTTAATACCATCTCCCATAAATCCAACTGTATGTCCATTTTCACGTAAAACTTCTACAATTTTAGCTTTTTGACTAGGTGATAATTTAGCAAAGACAGTTGTATCTTCAACTGCTTTTTTTAATTCTTCTTCAGCCATATTTTCTATTTCTTCACCTAATAACAAGTTATTTACTTGTAAACCAACCATTTTACATATAGATCTTGTTACACGTTCATTATCTCCTGTTAATATTTTTACATCTACACCATAGTCTTTAAGAGTTTTTAATGTCTCTGCTGTAGATTCTTTCGGAGGATCTAAAAATGCTAAATATCCTATTAAAACCATATCTGATTCATCTTTAACAGAAAATGCACCTGCTTTTAATGGATTAGTTTTTTGTGCTATTGCTATTACTCTTAAGCCATCATCATTTAAATCATTTACTTTACTTAAAACACTTTTTTTAACTTCATTTGTTAAAGGTTTTACTTCTCCATCTATCTCTATATAAGAACAGCAAGATAACATTTCTTCGACTGCACCTTTTGTAATAACTTGTGTTTTACCTTTTTTATCTTCAACAACAACACTCATTCTTCTACGTTCAAAATCAAAGGGAATCTCATCTACTTTTTTATAATGAGTTTTTATGTCTAAACCTTCTTCTTCAGTTTTATTAATTATAGCTTTATCCATTAAATTTTTTAAGCCTGTTTGAAAATAACTATTTAGATATGCATGTTTAAGAACTCTTTCATTTTCATCGCCATTAATATCCATATGATATTCTAGTACTACACTATTTTGAGTTAAGGTACCTGTTTTATCTGTACAAAGTACGTCCATTGCTCCAAAACTTTGAATAGAATTTAAATTTTTAATAACTGTTTTCTTTTTAGACATAGAAACTGCACCTTTAGCAAGACATGTACTAACTATCATAGGTAACATTTCTGGTGTTAATCCAACAGCGACAGATATAGCAAATGTAAAAGCTGATAGCCAATCTCCTTGAGTATATCCTGCAAGTAAAAAGACAACAGGTACCATTACTAGCATAAATCTTATGATAACCCAAGAAACTGAATTTACACCTTTTTGAAAAGAAGTTTCTACAGGTTCTTCTTGAATTTGTTGAGCAATTGTTCCAAAAATAGTATCATCACCAGTTGCAATAACTATTCCTGTAGCTGTACCACTTATTACATTACTTCCCATAAAAGCTAAACAGCTATAACTAGTTAAATCTTTATCTTCTTCTGTACTTTGTGCTAATTTTTCTATTTGCTCACTTTCACCTGTAAGCGCTGACTGACTTACAAATAAATCTTTAGCTTCTATAATACGTATATCAGCAGGCACCATATCTCCAGCAGATATATGTACTATATCACCAACGACTACATCATCTAGTGGTATTTCAACTCTTCCAGTTTCCTTACGTTGAACTGTACAAGTTGTTGTTATTAATTTCAATAAAGCATCTGCTGCTTTACCTGAGCGCGTTTCTTGAACAAACTTTAATAGCCCACTTACAAGTACCATTCCCGTAATAATTAATACTGCTGAATAATCTTCTTCTCCAGGGGTTGCCATTACAACATCTAACATTAAATTAATAACTGCTAAAAATATTAAAATACAAGTAAATGGATTAATAAATGCATTTACTAATCTTTTTGCAAGAGAATCTTTTTTATATTCGGTAACTGAATTATTTCCATATATTTCTCTATGACTATCAACTTCTTCTTCTGATAAACCTTGAAGACTTGTTGATAACTTTGATAATACTTCCTCTGTGTTGCAATGAGTTGTACTAATTAATCTTTCCCTAACTTCCTTTTCACGATCTAATTGTTCTTCAGTTTTTTTTATATTTTTTTTAGATGTTTTAGATTTAGACACTCTTTGCCCCTCCTTTTCTTTTAAATAAAATTAATTTTCTCCGTTATAACTATTATCTCAATATTTATAATATTTATGATTAATAGTTTATCTCTTAAATTTTCACCTCCAAAAAATTTTTTACAAAAAAAATCTCCTAGCGTACAGGTATGTAAATCATACGACGCAAGGAGAATAATTATCCTTATAAGTAACACAAAAGTATATATTACAATTTCATTGCATCGTACAAGCTTTAGCTTCGTAGGGCACGATATTTTACATCTTGAAATTGCATTAAACTATACCTTATGTCGATATAATCTGTTAACCAACATAATAGTGTCTCCACTATTTTGCGGCAGCAACCCTTAATTCTAAAATAATAGAATAATATCCCCACGGTAGCCTCACCTACCGATTATTTAAGTTTTCATTTTTATTATATATTATAAGTTAATATATTTCAATATTTTTTTATCAAAATATTGTAAGTTATATATTTTTTAGTTTTATTTTTTTAACTAACAACTATTCGTTAAATATTAAACGAATTAGAATATAATTTTAATATCAATATTATATATTCTTTATAATTTTTAAAAAATAAAATTATAATAATTACTATAGTTTATATTGCAATTTTTAATAAAAAATGAAATAATGTTAGATAGTTTATGTAAGATTACTTTTTATTTACAAATTCTAAATAAATTTCAATTTAATAAAGTAGGTGTAAACATATGAAGAAACTTATTATATGGATTAAAGAACATGGTAATTATTTTAAGATGATATTTATTATTTCTGTATTAATTATAGTAGTTAGCGAATTATTTGTTATTGGTAAAACTATTTCTATTGAACAATTAGAAAATATATTATCTGATATTGCAGTTTGGAAAATACTTTTAATGCTTATTATTGGCTTATTATCTATTTTACCAATGATTTGTTATGACATTATATTAAACAACTTATTAGAGCAAAAATTAAAGCCTCTTTTTTTATTTGAAACAAGTTGGATAGTTAATACTATTAATAATATGGTTGGTTTTGGTGGACTAACAAGTATTGGACTACGTTCTGGCTTTTATGGTAAAGAAGTAAAAGAAGTAGAAGAAAAAAAGTTAGGACAATCTTTATCTAAGATTTTTATTTTTTTAATGTCTGGATTATCTATATATAGTTTAATATCTTTTTTACTAATTATATTATTTAATACTAACTCTTACATTAAACAATATTCTATTTGTTTAATAATTGGAGGATTATATTTTCCAATAGTACTTATTGTTACAACTTTAAAAAAAGATGAATATATAGGTAATATGTTAACAAAAACTAAGATGGAATTATTATTAACTTCTTTTCTTGAGTGGACAGGAACTATTATTACATTTTTTATAGTAGGCTACTTTATGAATATTCAATTTAATCCATTGCATGTTTTTCCTTTATTTATAGCATCATCTGTAATTGGTATTATATCTATGATACCAGGAGAATTAGGAAGCTTTGAAGTAATAATGATTATGGGTCTATCTACTTTAGGTATACCTAAAGAAACAGCTGTAGTTTGGATTCTACTATATAGAATATTTTATTATATTATTCCTTTTATTATAGGAGTTTTTTTCTTGATTAAAAATATAAGTTTAAATTTAAATATGAAATATTCAGGCATTCCTAGAGAATTAGCATTAGAAATTTCTCATAAGATTTTAGTTTTTCTAATGTATTTTTCAGGTATTATAATTGTACTTTCTGCTACAGTACCAGATGCTTTTAGTAAAATAAAATTATTACATCAGCTTAATCCACTGCAGTTTCATATAATAGTACAATTTCCAGCTATTCTATTAGGATTTTTACTACTAATTATGGGACGTGGTATATCAGCTCGTGTAAAAAAAACATACTGGCCAACTATTATATTAATTTTAGCAACACTGCTTTATACCTTTATAAAACATTTTAATTTAAGTATAATTTTATTTCTTTTTATATTACTATTAATTGTTATTATTTCTAAATCAGAACTTTTCCGCGAACAATTAGTTTACTCATGGGAAATGATAACAATAGATTGGATTATTTTTGGTATATTAATTATATTGTATATAACAATAGGAATATATAGTTTACCTATTGCTCCACACCATAGCCATTTTATATCATTCTTTTTATTCCCTTCTGAAAAAATTTGGTTTTCAGAATTTTTAGCTATTTTATTTGTTGCTGTAATTTTATATTTATTTATAAGATACTTACAAGGCAATAAACATCAAATAGGGATGAAATTTGATGAAAAATTAATAACTTCTATAATAGAAAATTATGGCGGTAATAATAATACACATTTAGTTTTTTTAGAGGATAAAGATATATTTGTTTATGAAAATAAAGATTCTGAAGCAACAGTATTTCTCCAATTTAAAACATTTAATAATAAATGCATAGTTATGGGAGATCCATCTGGTAAACAAGAAGATTTTTCTGATGCATTAGAAAATTTTATTAATGAAACAGATAAATGGGGATATGTACCTGTATTTTATGAAGTTTCAGAAAAAATAGTTATATTACTACATGAATTTGGATACGATTTTATTAAAATGGGAGAAGAAGCTCACGTAGATTTACCTAGCTTCACAGTTTCTGGTAAAAAGAGAAAAAGTGAGAGAGCTGTTATGAACCGTTTTGAAAAAGAACAATATACCTTTGAAGTAATAAATCCACCATTTTCTTCTGAATTTATAAAAGATATAAAATCTATATCTGATGAATGGCTAGGAAGTAGAAAAGAAAAAGGATTTTCATTAGGATTTTTCTCAGAAAAATATTTTGAACATTCTCCTATAGCAATAGCTAAAGATAAAAATAATCAAATAATAGCATTTGCAAATATTATACCTACTTATAATGATAAAGAAGGTACAATAGATCTCATGCGTTATAAAAAAGATTCACCTCCAGGTGTAATGGACTTTTTATTTATTTCATTATTTAGATATATGCTTGGAATAGGACTTACATCATTTAATTTAGGAATGGCTCCTCTATCAAATGTAGGAACCTCAAGAAAAAGTTTTATACAGGAAAGAATAGCTTATTTTGTATATGAATTTGGATCTCACTTTTACTCATTTCGTGGGTTAAGATATTATAAAGAAAAATTTGCTACTAATTGGGTTTCTTATTATACACTTTATTCAAGAAATAGCTTTATAATTTATGTGATGATAGCACTCCTTATAATTGATAATGCTCCTGTTGAAAAACAAAGAAATTATAATAAAATTAAACGTCTTATAAAGATTATTTATCATCACTAAAAATAAAAAAAGCCTATAAATAGGCTTTTTTTATTTTGCTAAAGATTCACCAAGTGATATAAATACTTGTTCATCATCTGGTTCTAATTGAGCAATAGCATCTTCTCCGCCAACAACTGTAGCACCTGTTGCTTCCATTGCTTCAACCCAATTACGCATCCATTCTCCATCGCCCCAATCATAAGAGCCAAATAATGCAACTTTTTTACCAGAAAGTTTATCTTTAATTGTATTTACAAAAGAATCCATTTCATCGGATAATTCTTCTGCTCCAGCAGATGGACATCCAAGAGCAATAACGTCTGCGTTAATAATGTCATTTTCAGAAGCGTCTGTTACTTCTTTACATGTTACATTAGCTCCAGCAGATTCTGCACCTTTTTTTATTAATTCTGCCATTTTTTCAGTATTACCAGTATTTGAATAATAAGCTATAAAAATATTTTTCATATTAAATCCTCCTAATATTCATATAATAGAAATTATTAATAATTAAATTTATAATATCATAAATAATAAAATATTTCAAGTAATAATTATTATTCGGTATATAAATAAAATTATTTTATACTTCCATTATTATTGGTAAAATCATAGGGCTTCGTTTAGTTTGTTGCCATAAGAATTCTCTTAATGCATCTCTTATAAAGTTTTTAATGAAAAACCATTCTGTGATATTTCTTTCCTCACATTTATCTAAACCAACCTTTACTACTGCTTTAGCTTCAGATATAAGAACTTCAGATTCTTTAACATATACAAATCCACGTGATATTATGTCTGGACCTGCTAATATACGTCCTGTTTCACGTTCCATTGTTATAACTACTATCATTAATCCATCTTCTGATAAATGTTTTCTATCTCTTAAAACAATATTACTAACATCACCAACACCTAACCCATCTACTAATACTTCACCTGCTGGGACATTAGTTACACATCTAGCTGTTTTATTAGATAATTCTAAAACATCACCTATATTCATTACAAAAACATTTTCTTTTTTCATGCCCATAGAAATAGCTAATTCTTTATGACACTTTAAGTGTTTATATTCGCCATGTATAGGCACTAAAAATTTAGGTTTTATGAGAGCATGTAAAATTTTAATTTCTTCTTGTTTTGCATGTCCAGAAACATGTACATCATTCATTAAACCATCATAGATAACGTCTGCACCTTTTTTCATTAACTCATTAATAACTTTAGATATTGTTTTTTCATTACCTGGTATAGGAGAAGAGCTAATTATAACTTTATCTCCAGGTTTAATATCTACTTGTTTATGATCTGAAGAAGCAATCCTAGATAAAGCAGCCATAGGTTCACCTTGACTACCAGTAGTTATTATAACCAATTGTTCATCAGTATAATTACTTAATTCAGAAATATCTATAAGTATATTTTTAGGAATATCTAAATATCCTAGTTGATTAGCTGTTCGAACAGTATTCTCCATACTTCTACCTATAATTGCAACTTTACGTCTATGTTTTACGGCAGAATAAATAATTTGTTGTATTCTATCAATATTTGAAGAAAATGTTGCTACCATTATTCTTTGTTTTTTACTATCTTCAAATACTTGTTCAAAAATACTTCCAACTGTTCTTTCACTTAAAGTATATCCTTTTTGTTCTATGTTAGTACTTTCACATAAAAATAATAACACACCTTTTTTACCTAATTCTGCAAAACGTTGTAGATCTATAGGATCACCTTGTATTGGTGTATGATCTATTTTAAAATCTCCAGAATGTACAATAACACCAACTGGAGTTTTTATTGCAAATGCAACAGAATCTGCTATACTGTGCGTAGTTCTAATAAACTCAACTTCAAATTTACCTTGTTTTATAGTTTCTCCAGTATCTACACATACTAAATTTGCTTTTGATAATAAATTATGCTCTCTTAATTTATTTTCTACAAGTCCTATTGTAAGTTTAGTACCGTATACTGGAACATTAAATTCTTTTAATAAATATGGAACTGCTCCTATATGATCTTCATGTCCATGTGTTAAAAATAATGCTTTAAATTTATGCTTATTTTTTCTTAAGTAAGTAAAATCAGGTATTACTAAATCTATTCCTAACATACTATCTTCAGGAAATGCAATACCACAATCCACAGCAATTATTTCATTCCCATATTCAAAAATTGTGATATTTTTGCCGATTTCCTGTAAGCCTCCTAAAGAAATAACTTTAAGCTTACCATTGTAGTTTCTTTTTACCAAATAATGTTACCTCCATTTTTATAATTATCAGTTAATTAAATTTTAAATTTCTATATCGTAGTCTTTATTACTATTTTTAAACATAGCAACAATTTCATCAAATTCATTATCATCTTCTACTATTATATAAACTAACTCGTCGTCATCTGTATAATCTTCTTTTAAAATGGTAGCTTCTATCTCATCTTCATCAGCAAATTCAGTTTCTATAACTAATAGATATCTTTTTTCGTCTTTTTCTAATCCATCTAAAATAGTAAATTCTATTTCATGTCCATTTTCATCTAAGACTTTTACAACATCTGGACTTTCATCTAAATCTTCAAACTCATTATAATCCATAACGTCACTCACCTCTATTAATATTATCCAAGTAACCTTGTAAAATAAAGCCTGCAGCTATTTTATCAACAACTTGTTTTCTTTCTTTTGAATTTAATCCTGCTTCAAATAAACCTCTTTCAGAAGCAATTGTGGAAAGTCTTTCATCCCATAGTATAACTGGTATCCTTTTAAAATTCCGTTCCAAACGTTCCTTAAATAAAATTGTCTTATTGCAACGTTCACCCTCGCTATTATCCATATTTTTAGGAAAACCTAACACAATACAATTAACATTGTATTCTTTTATTATTTCTCCAATACGATGAACTGTCTTTTTTATACTTATTTCATCTTTCCGTGTAATAGTTTCTAAACTTTGTGCTGTTATTCCTAATGGATCGCTTATTGCAACTCCAACTGTTTTTTCACCGTAATCTAATCCTAAAATTCTATCCACAAATTATAACCCATTAAAAATCAAAAAAGATTTTACTAATTCTTCTAATAACTCGTCACGTTCTAGCCTAGCAATTAAGCTTCTAGCATTATTATGGCTAGTTATATAGGTAGGATCGCCAGATAAAATATAACCAACAATTTGGTTTACAGGATTATATCCTTTTTCTTTTAGTGCTTTATACACTTGGACTAAGATATCATTAGCTTGATTTTGCGTAGTTTTATCCATATTTGAGAATTGTTGGGTTTCATATGAATTTTTATACACTAATAATCACTCCTTAAAAAATAAGTTAACCGATCTTTACTAAAAATATAAAATATATATAATATTTTTAGAATACTACATTTATAATAATATAAATTAACATTTTATGCAAACTATATTTATCTATTTTTAAAATTAAATTTTTCCTGATATAGCATATAAACCTCTATTTTCTTCTAATATTACATTAAATATTTTATTCTCTAAATCTTTTTCTGATTCTGTTATAACTTTTATATAATTTGAAGAATGTCCTTCATATAAATTTTTGTCTATTTGTTTTTCATATAGTACTTCTGTATTTTTATTAATCATATTTTTAATAAACTTTTCTTCTAAACTAGTAGTTACTTTAGATAATTCTTTAACTCTCTGTGATTTTATACTATTTTCTATCTGATCTTTCATAATAGCAGCTTTTGTGCCTTTTTTAGGTGAATAAGGAAATACATGAACTTTTGCAAATTCTATTTCCTTTACAAAATTTACTGTTTCTAAAAAATCTTCTTCTGTTTCTCCCGGAAATCCAACAATAATATCAGTTGTTATACTAACATTTGGCATTATATTTCTTAACATTTCTGTTGCTTCTTTATATCTAGCAGTAGTATATTTTCTATTCATATTTTTTAATGTTTTGTCACATCCACTTTGTAGAGATAAATGAAAATGATCACAAATTTTAGGCATTTTTGATATTTCACTAATAAATTCTTCAGTAATAACGTTAGGTTCTATAGAACTAAATCGTATTCTTTTAACACCTTCTATTTCATGTACATTTTTTAATAAATCAAGTAAATTTGTATTTTTTAAATCTTTTCCGTACGATGCGACATGTATGCCTGTTAAAATAATTTCTTTAAATCCATTTTTTGTTAAGGTTTCAACTTCTTCTAAAACATCATTCATTTCTCTACTTCTTATAGGTCCTCTAGCATAAGGAATTATACAGTATGAACAATATTGATTACAACCTTCTTGTATTTTTAAATATGCTCTTGTCCTATTATCCAAATTATTGATAGATAATTTTTCAAATATAAATTCTTTTTTTATATCTGAAACATTATTTTTAACTCCAAAATTAAAATTATATTTTTGAACTTCCTCAACAATTTTATTTCTATCTTTTGTACCTATAACTAAATTTATTCCTTCTATTTTACTAACTTCATCTGGAGCTACTTGAGAATAACATCCTGTTGCAACAACTATAGAATTTTTATTTATATTTTTCGCTTTTCTTATAAATTGCCTTGATTTTTTATCACTTAAATTTGTTACAGTACATGTATTTATTAAATAAACATCTGCAAATTCTTCAAAATCTACTTTTTCATATCCATTCTTTATAAAAAGTTCTAACATTGCTTCTGTATCATAGAAATTAACTTTACAACCTAATGTTAAAGTTGCAATTTTTTTATTACGCCCATACATATTATAGAAATCTTCTTTATTTAAATTTAAATTTATAGTATTAATTAATTCTTCTTGCATTATTAAACCCTTTCCCAAAAAAATATAAGTGTATTTTAACATACTATTTTTTTTTAATAAATAAGATTTTAAATTAAAAAGTAGCCTGTAGGCTACTTTTTTTATTTATATGAACTTTTTAAAGGGACTATCCTATTAAAGACTAAATTTTCTTCTGTAGTATTTTTAGTATCTAATGTAAAATAACCATTACGAATAAATTGGAATCTATCTTCTATTTTTGCATTTTTTATATTTGATTCTATATATGCATTATCCATAACTTTTATAGAGTCAGGATTTTTTCTAAATCCATTTTCACTATTAGGATCGTCAAAAACGAGATAATCATAAAGCATTACTTTACAGTTAATAGAATCTTTACATGATACCCAATGTATAGTTCCTTTAACTTTTCTGCCTGTAAAACCAGAACCACTTTTAGTTTCAGGATCGTAAGTACAATGTAATTCTAATATATTTCCATTTTCATCTTTTATAACTTCATTACATTTTATAAAATATGCTCCTTTAAGTCTTACTTCTTTTCCAGGAGTAAGTCTAAAAAACTTTTTAGGTGCATCTTCCATAAAATCTTCTCGTTCTATATAAATTTCTCTTGAAAATGTTATTTCTCTAGTTCCCATATCTTCATTTTCAGGATTATTTTCTAAAGTTAATTTTTCAGTTTGATTTTCAGGATAGTTTGTTATAACTACTTTTATTGGATCAAGAACAGCCATTACAGCTTTACTTCTTATTTTTAAATCTTCACGAGCACAAAATTCTAATAAAGCACTGTCAACTACACTATCAGATTTTGATATACCTATTTTTTCACAAAACATTCTTATAGATTCAGGTGTATATCCTCTTCTTCTTAAACCAGAAATAGTAACTAATCTTGGATCATCCCAACCATCAACTTCATTATTTTCTACTAATTGTTTAATATATCTTTTTCCCATTATAGTATTTGTTAATTTTAATTTTGCAAATTCTATTTGTCTTGGTTTATTAACAAATTCTAATTCATTAATAACCCATTCATATAAAGGTCTATGTTCCTCAAATTCCATAGTACATATTGAGTGTGTAATACCTTCAAATGCATCTTCTAATGGATGAGCATAATCATACATAGGATATATACACCATTTATCTTGAGTATTATGATGTGTAAGTTTTGCAATTCTATAAATAACAGGATCTCTCATATTTATATTTGATGATGCCATATTTATTTTAGCACGTAATGTTTTTGACCCGTCTGGAAATTCTCCATTTTTCATTTTTTCAAATAATTCTAAATTTTCTTCTATAGAACGCTCTCTATATGGACTATTTTTACCAGGTTCCTTTAATGTTCCTCTATATTCTTTAATTTCTTCTGCTGTTAAATCACAAACAAAAGCTTTACCTTTTTTTATAAGAGTAACAGCACACTCATAAAACTTATCAAAATAATTAGACGCAAAATATAATCTATCTTCCCAATTAAAGCCTAACCATTTTATATCATTAATTATTGCATTAACATATTCCTGTCCTTCTTTTGCTGGGTTTGTATCATCAAAACGCAAATTACATTTTCCATTGTACATCTGTGCAAGGCCAAAGTTTAAACAAATACTTTTTGCATGTCCAATGTGTAAATATCCATTTGGTTCTGGTGGAAATCTTGTATGAATTTTATTTAATTCCCCATCTAAATCCTTATATATATAGTTATGAATAAAACCTGCAGTTTCTTTAAAACTGGAAGATTCTGTTGTATTCTTCTCAGTCATATAAATTCCCTCCCAACATTTTATAAACAATATGTTTCTAATTATTTGATATTAATCTTCATAAAATAATATACATTATGAGATATTACTATATTTAATATATTAAGTCAATTACTTTAACTTCTTAATTTAGCATTTAACTCTGTTTCTAATTTACTAATAATCTTAGTCATTGAAGCATTAACTTCTTCATCTGTCAATGTTCTTTCTGAACTTCTAAAAGTAAGATTAAAAGCTACAGACTTATAACCCTTGCCTATTTGATTACCTTTGTAAACATCAAATACTTTTAATGATTCTAATATTTTTCCAGCATTTTTAACAATTATATCTTCTATTTCTTTAACCATAATACTTTCATCTACTATCATAGCTATATCTCTAGAACTTTCAGGGAATTTAGGTAATGGTTTATATTTTTTATCTAAATTAACTAAGTCAAATAATTTAGTTACATTTATAGTTGCTATAAAGCTATTTTCCGGAATACTATAATTTTCTACAACTACTGGATGTACTTGTCCTAAAAATCCTAATGTTATGTTTTTTATATCTATTTGTGCTGTACGACCTGGATGCATAAATCCACAATCAGTTTTAAATTTATAATCAATATCTTTATTTAATCCTAATATATTTAATAACTCTTCTACAACACCCTTTATATAATAAAAGTCCTTTTCTTTATCATTTGAATATAATCCTAATGTTAGTATTAAATCTTCTTTAGGTAATTTATCTATAGGTAGTGTATCTGCAATATATACTCTAGATAATTCAAATAATAAAACTTCATTATTTCTTTTACTATAATTTAAATTTAAAGATTGAAGCATACCATTTACTGTAGTAGTTCTCATGATACTAAAATCTTCACCTAAAGGATTTATTATTTTAATTGCATTTCTTAAATTAGAATTTTCCTCTATATTTAATTTATCAAAAACTTTTGGACTTTCGAAAGAATAAGTCATTATTTCAGAAAAACCTATAGATACTAATGTATTTTTAATAATATCTTCTATAGTTTGATTGTAAGTTCTTTTTCCTACAGTTGCAGTATTAGAATGTAAAGTTGATTCTATTTTATCATATCCATAAATTCTTATTACTTCTTCTGCAATATCTGCTCCACATTCAATATCTTGTCTAAATGTAGGAACTGTAGCAATATTATTTTTAGATTTTATTTCTAATCTATTTAAAATGTCTTCCATTTCTTGAGCAGAAATATTAGTTCCTAATAATTTATTTATTTTATCTGGATCGTATTCTACTGTATGAACATCTAATTTATTTTCATAAACATCAATAAATGTATCAACTACTTCTCCATAACCTAAAGTTTCTATTAATTGACAAGCTCTGTTTACTGCATCTAAACAAATATTAGGATCTAAATTCTTTTCAAATTTACTTGAAGAATCAGTTCTAAGTCCTAATTTTTTAGATGTCAATCTTACATTTGTTCCATCAAAATTAGCAGATTCTAAAACTATAGTTTTAGTATTATTTGTAATCATGGAATTTTCTCCACCCATTACTCCTGCTATAGCTAATGTTTTTTCATCATCTGCTATAACTAACATACTACTATTTAAAGTTCTTTCAATACCATCTAATGTTTTAAAATTTTCTCCATTAGTTGCATTTTTTACTATTATATTTCCATTTGAAATATTATTTATATCAAATGCATGCATAGGTTGTCCAAGTTCTAATAAAACATAATTTGTTATATCTACAATATTATTTACGGGTTTTATACCAGATGTTATTAATCTATGTCTTAACCACTGTGGAGAATTTTCTATTTTTACATTTTTTACAACTCTAGCAACATATCTATTACATAAATCTTTATTTTCAATATCTACTGAAAGATAATTTTTAATATCTTCTTTTAAAACACCTTCAACTTTTATTTGAGGATACTTAAATTCTTTATTAAATGTTACAGAAGCTTCACGTGCTAAACCTACTATACTAAAACAATCTGCTCTATTAGATGTAATTTCAAATTCTACTATATCCTCTTTTACCTCCAAAATTTTGCAAACATCTGATCCAAGTTCTTGTTCATCTCTAAAAATATAAATTCCATCTTGAGGAGCTTCTGGATAATCATTAGTAGTATAACCTAATTCTTCTATTGAACAAAACATTCCATTAGATTCTACTCCTCTTAATTTACTCTTTTTTATTTTTAATCCGCCATTCAAAATAGCACCATTTAATGCTACTGGTACTAAAGCACCTTCAAAAATATTTTTAGCTGCAGTTACAATTTGTAATAAATCTTCTTTTCCAATGTCTACTTGTGTTACCACTAATCTTTCAGCATCTGGATGACTATCTATTTTTACTATTTTACCAACAACTACATTGCAAATTTCTTCGCCTTTTCTTTCTAAAGATTCAACTTTAGAACCTGACATAGTCATTGCATCCATAAAAGTATTTATATCTACATCTATATCAACATAATCTTTAATCCATGACATAGGTATATTCATATATTTATCATCTCTCTTTCTTAAAATTGTTTTAAAAATCTAGTATCATTTTCATACATAAGTCTTAAATCAGGAATATTATATTTTTGCATAGCTATACGTTCTATACCTAAACCAAATGCAAATCCTTGATACACACTACTATCTATTCCTGACATTTCTAATACTTTTGGATGTACCATTCCGCAGCCTAATAACTCTATCCAACCGCTATTTTTACATACTCTACATCCTTTTCCTCCGCAAGCAAAACAAGAAACATCCATTTCTGCACTTGGTTCTGTAAATGGGAAATGGTGAGGTCTAAATTTAACTTTAGTATCTTTTCCTAAAAGTTCTTTTGCAAAAACTTCTAATACACCTTTTAAATCTCCCATTGTAACATTTTTATCTATAACTAATCCTTCTAGTTGGTGAAACATTGGAGAATGTGTAGCATCTACTTCATCAGATCTAAATACTCTACCAGGTGCTATTATTTTTATAGGCAATTTACCTTTTTCCATAGTTCTAATTTGTACAGGTGATGTTTGTGTTCTTAATACAAAGTTTTTATCTATATAAAAAGTATCTTGTTCATCTTTTGCAGGATGATTTTCTGGAATATTTAATGCTTTGAAATTATAATAATCTTCTTCTATTTCTGGTCCTTCTACAATTTCATATCCCATTCCTAAAAATATTTCTTTTATTTCATCTATTATTAATGTCATAGGATGTTTAGTACCTATACTTATTTTTTTACCAGGCATAGAAATATCTATAGTTTCTTCTTTTAATTTTTTCTCCTGTAATTCTTTTTTTAAACTTTCCTTTTTTAAATTAATTTTTTCTTCTATATATTGTCTTGTTTCATTGACTATTTGACCAACTTTAGGCTTTTCTTCAGGAGATAAATTTTTCATATCTTTTAAAATTTGTGTTAACTCACCTTTTTTACCTAAAGCTCCAACTTTAATTTTATCTAAAATTTCAAGATTCTGTACATCTTCTAAGTTTTTTTCTATATTCTCTCTTATTTTTTTTAGTTTATCTTGCATTTTTACACTCCTTTCTTAAATAAAAAAAGCTTTACATCCTCAATAAGGGACGAAAGCTTCTAATCCGTGGTACCACCCAAATTCTTAAACTTTTAAGATTATAAAAATTTAAGCTCTTATAAGTTTTAACGGACTCCTCCGAAATTTTCTACTATTATTTCAAGAATTTAGCTCCAGCGTGAATTTGGGTATAAATATGCTAAGAGTTATTTTCAGCCTAGATAACTCTCTCTATATTAGATATATATACTTACTTTCGCTTTCATTGCATTTAATTATTCATAATTAATTAGTATAACATATAGAAAATATATGTCAATAATATTTTATGAAAGAGCTTTTTCTAATTTATTTATCGCATCTTTAGGCATTAAATATAATAATTCTTTGTATTGATCAACTGTTAATCCTTGTATTGAAATATACATTTCTACCTTTTTATCTGTATCAACATCTTGAAATTCTTTTTTTATATTTTCAAATTCTTTTTGATTCATGGAATTATCTCCTTTTTGTCTATTTGTAACTTTTCCACTAAAAAAAAATTCATATATACCCACTATTAATAATAAATAAGCAAAATATTCTCTTAATAATTTAGGATTTATTATTAAAGCTAAATAAGATCCAACTAATGCTCCTAATATTCCAAAAATACTTACTCTAAAGGCAACATTAGTTAATATATTTTTATTTTTAATATGAAATATTAAAGCCATAATTGCTGTTGGTATAAAATATATTAAATTTATATTTTGTGCTTGTTGCTGAGGAATATCATATATAAAAGTTAGTACTAATATAAGAATTGTTCCTCCTCCTATACCCATTCCAGTAACTATTCCAGATAAAAAACCAATTAAAATATATAAAATCATAAAATCATCCTTAAAGAAGCAATAATAATAAATATACCAAATATTTTATGAAGTATTTTTCCAGAAAATTTATTTAAGAATCTAGCACCTATGTATCCTCCACATATTCCACCAATAGATATGCAGATAACTAAATTCCAATCTAATTTTATATTTTTAGAATACATAAATAAACTTATAATTGTTAAAGGTAATATTACTGCTATAGAGGTCGCATGAGATTTATGTGTATCTATATTTATAAATTTTTCTAAAGCAGGTACTAAAATAGTTCCTCCACCAGCTCCAAAAAATCCGTTTGCAAAGCCTGTAATTATTCCAATTAAAATAAAGATTATTTTTTTCAATTAAATCCTCCTTTTTATAATTATTATACCAATTTTTATATTTTATATTCTTTCAAATATTTATAATACTTTACTTTTTTAATAATTATGATAATATTAAAATTATTCTACAAAAAATAATTTATTTATAAACATATATAAAATTTTTATTAAAATATACTTAATTAAATTAAAGTGGGTGTTTAAACAAATGAACAAAAAACAAAATAATATATATAATAATGAGAGTATAACATCCCTTAAAGGTGCCGACAGAGTGCGTAAACGTCCATCTGTAATTTTTGGTTCTGACGGACTTGAAGGGTGTGAACATTCTATATTTGAAATACTGTCAAACTCTATAGATGAAGCTAGAGAGGGTTACGGTAATAAAATATATATAAAAAGATTTAAAGATAATTCTATAGAAATACAAGATTTCGGTAGAGGAGTTCCTGTTGATTATAATCAGAAAGAAGATAAATTTAATTGGGAACTTTTATTTTGCGAACTATATGCAGGTGGTAAATATCTAAATAATACAGGTGAAAATTATGAATTTAGTCTTGGATTAAATGGACTTGGACTATGTTCTACTCAGTATAGTTCTGAATATATGGATGTTACAATATTTAGAGATAATTTTAAATATGTACTTCACTTTGAAAAAGGAGAAAATATAGGTGGTTTATATAAAGAAGAATTTGACTATAGTAATACGGGTACTATAATTAAATGGAAACCTGATACAGATGTTTTTACTGATATATCTGTTCCTATAACATATTTTCAAGAAATTTTAAAAAGACAAGCTATTGTAAATAAAGGATTAACATTTATTTTGCAAGATGAAGAAACTGAAGAAGAATATACATTTTATTATGAAAATGGTATAAAAGATTATATAGAAGAGATTTCAGGTAACAGTAATATTACTCCTATTCAATTTTTACAAAATGAAGATACCGGTAGAGATAGAGAAGATAAACCTAAATATAAATTAAAATTTGACATTGCTTTTTCTTTTAATAATGAAATAAATTGTATTGAGTATTATCATAATTCTAGTTTTTTAGAATATGGTGGGTCACCAGATAAAGCAGTAAAATCTGCATTTGTTTATTCTATAGATAATTATATAAAAAATAATTCTTTATATAAGAAAAACGAAAAAAAAATTATATTTTCAGACATAGAAGATAGTCTTATACTTATTTGTAATTCTTTTTCTACTATTACAAGTTACGAAAATCAAACAAAAAAATCTATAACAAATAAATTTATTCAAGAATGTATAACTGATTTTTTAAAAAAACAATTATATTTTTATTTTGTCGAAAATAAATTAGATGCTGATAAAATCGTAAATCAAATTTTAATAAATAAAAGAAGTCGTGAAACTGCTGAAAAAACAAGAATAAATATCAAAAAAAATCTTACTAGTAATTTAGATATGGCAAATAGAGTTGAAAAATTTGTTAATTGCCGTACAAAAGATACTTCTAAAAGAGAGATTTATATAGTAGAAGGTGATTCTGCATTAGGAGCTTGTAAATTAGGTCGTGATTCAGAATTCCAAGCTATTATGCCTGTACGCGGTAAAATTTTAAATTGTTTAAAAGCAGATTATGATAAAATTTTTAATAATGACGTTATTATTGATTTGATGAGAGTTTTAGGTTGTGGTGTAGAAATTAAATCTAAATATAATAAAGATCTTAACTCTTTTAATTTAGAAAACTTACGCTGGAATAAAATTATAATATGTACAGATGCTGATGTTGATGGTTTTCAAATTAGAACATTAATACTTACAATGTTATATAGACTTGTTCCTTCTCTTATAGATAATAAAAAAATATTTATTGCTGAATCTCCACTTTATGAAATATCATATAATAAGAAAACATATTTTGCATATTCAGAAAAAGAAAAAGCAAATATAATAAAAAAATTTAAAGACTCAAAATTCACTATACAACGTTCTAAAGGTTTAGGAGAAAATGAACCAGACATGATGTGGCAAACAACAATGAATCCTGAAACAAGAAGATTAGTTTTAGTAATGCCAGAAGATATTATAAAAACACAGGAAACTTTTGAATTACTTTTAGGAAATAATCTTCAAGGTAGAAAAGATTTTATAGAAGAATTTGGGTATAAATATATAGATCTAACAGAAACAAATTAAATTATTAATTAAAAATCTCTTTACTAAATATTATAGTAGAGAGATTTTTTATTTTAATTATTTTTTTCTTCATTAGTTATATTTGTTATATTTTCTTCTTTATCATTATTATCTTTTGCTAAAAATGGAATTTTTGACAATATACCTGGTGCCATATCTATTAATTTATTTATAGAATCTTGATTTTTTATATTTACTAATTGAGTTGTTCCATCTTTAATTACTAAAACTGCAGATGGTGTTATTTTGGCACCTAATCCTCCTGCACTACCATCTTTATTTTTTTCTTGTACTTTATTATCTAATGAACCTGCGCCAACTCCAAATGCTACATCTACTAGAGGTAATATTATTACATCACCTATATTAAAAGGCTCTCCTATTACTGTTTTACTTGAAATAAACGTTTCCATTTTACTAAATAATGATTCTAAACTACTACTAAAATTATCTGACATTAATAAATCCACCTTTCAATTTATACTATAGTTTATTTTTAGATAATCCTACATTTTTTATTAATGATAATACATTTTTTGAAAAAATAAATTTTAGAACCTGAATTGATATAACACCTGTATTCATATTACCTTCTACATCAATATTTAAATTACATAATCTATTATTAAAATCTGGTTTTAATTTAATATTACATCCTGACATAGATTTAAAAACACAAATCATACCAAAAACTTTACCAGTTTCATCTGGACTAATAAAACCAAAATCGCCATAGATTTCAAATTTTTTTGGTTTTACTTTTTTTATTACATTTTTTATAAAAGTTATAATTTCTAATTTAATACTTTTAATATATTCCCATGAACTAGTTATTTTTATATATATATTTTTTAATTCTAAAATTTTTTTTCTTATATTAGATTTTTTCTTTTTCTTTTTAAATTTATTATCAAAATTAATATTTGTTTCAATTTTTTTATTTTCTTCTTTAGGCTTATTTACTTCTATTTCATCTAATTCAGGTTTTACAAATTCATTTGCTATATCTTTGGCTAATTTCTTCTTATTTGAATTATTTAAATCTATCCCTAATATTTTTATTTTTAAAAATTGATTTTTATTACTTTTTTCATATTTAAGATAAAATATTTTTAGAAGCCACTCTATTGTTATATTAAATTTATAATTATCATTTAAACTATAATTACCATATACTTTATATTTTACAGGTATAAATAAACTAATACCTATAAGTAATAATAATAAAAATATAATAAATATTAAAAATGATATTAACTTTAGTATAAATATTAAAACTGTAATAAAATAAGTCATTTAATATCTCCTTAAGTTATTCACTATTCTTTAAAAAATAATTTTTAAAATTATTAAAATTTTTATTTATAGAATAGTAATCTGAAATTATTTCTTTAACAAGCAAAAAAGCATTATTTTTTGAATCAGATATACCTATTATAATAGAATCTTGTAAATTATTAATTGCCTTAAAAATTTCTTTAGAATTTATAATTATAAGTAAATTTTTATTATTTTTATTTATACAAATAAGATAAATATCATATACAGATATATTTTGTTTCAATAAAGATACTATATTTTTTATTTTTGTCTCAGTAATATTTTCATTTTTATATAAATCCTTGTAAAAGTTCATATAGTCACATCCTCTTATTATAAAGAGTATTTGTATAATTGTTAAATTTTAAAACACTTTTTAAAACTATTTAGTATAATTATACATTTTTATTCATTATAGTATACTTTATTAAAAAAATCTATTTAAATTAATTTAATAATAAAAATAGGAGTTATCTTACATATTATATATATGCAATATAACTCCTATTTTTCTTTTAAACCATTTTATTTATTTCTTTTTTTAACCTACTTATAATCTTTTTTTCAAGCCTTGATATGTACGATTGAGATATTCCTAATAAATCTGCCACTTCCTTTTGTGTCATTTCATAACCATCTTTAAAAATTCCAAACCTTAATTCTACAATTTTCTTCTCTCTACTACTTAACTTTTCCATTGCTTTAAATAATAATGTTTTATCAACTTCTTCCTCTATATTTTTATAAATTATATCTACATCTGTACCTAATATATCAGAAAGTAAAAGTTCATTACCTTCCCAATCAACATTTAAAGGTTCATCTATAGATATTTCTGTTTTTAATTTTGTATTTCTTCGTAAATACATTAAAATTTCATTTTCTATACATCTAGATGCATATGTTGCTAATTTTATATTTTTATCTATTTTAAATGTATTTATTGCTTTTATTAGCCCTATAGTTCCTATAGATATTAGATCTTCTACATTTATACCTGTATTTTCAAATTTTCTTGCTATATAAACTACTAATCTTAAATTTCTTTCTATTAAAATAGATTTAGCTTTTAATTCTTTATCTGTGTCTAATTGATTTAATAATTCTATCTCTTCGTCAGAGTTTAATGGTGTAGGTAAAACTTCACTTCCACCTATGTAATATACTTTATCTTCTTTATTTGGGCTAAATCTTATTTTAATCTTATAAAAAAAATCTTTAATTCTTAATTTTAATAATTTAAAGTATAGTAACATTTTTTACCCCCCAAATATTTAATTTATTTGTAATATTTCTTGACTTAGTAACCCCTGATAATCACCATTACTAGATAATTCTACATTATAGATACCTATAACTATATTGTTTAATTCTAGAGTATGATTTTCTTTATCTATTTGTATTTTATCTGGTACAAATCCTAAAAGTATTCCATTTTCTTCACCTATACTCTTAAATGGTATAATTCTTATTTTTTCTTTTATATTAGTATCATCAATTTCTTGTAGTATATTATTAATGTCTTTTTCCCTTTTTTCATAAAATAATAATTGTATTTTATCAGGTAATAATTTTTTAATACTTCTAAATTCTACTACTAGTACAGGATTTTTACTTATAGGATCTTCTAAATTATTACCTGTATCTAACAAAGTTCTTATGTTTACTTTATTATTATTAAAAAAAATTGTTACGTCATAAAATGATTGCTTAAGTACTAAAATTTTTCTTATGAATTCTACAAAGAATTTAATAATTATATATACACTACATATAGAAATAATTAAAATTTTAAAAGAAAAATGTTCTATACTTACACCTAACATATTTCCTATAATATTTTTTGTATTAGTATAATAAAATAAGGCAGATGATAGTCCCCCTATAGTGAATGCTGAGATATAAGAATAAAATATAAGAGAAATAAATTTTTTTATATTTAATTTTCCAAAAATTATATATACACTAATTGATAAAATAATAAATGATGAAAAATAATTATACAGCATTCCTAATTTTGGGATAAAAATTATTAAACAATATGTAAATGCAGAAAATAAAGAACCTAAAAATATTCTAGAAATTTTTGCTTTATTTAAGGATAATCTAGATACTATGTAAAAAATTAAAAAATCCATAATTAAATTAATAAAAAATACTATATCTGCATATATTTTAATTTGCATTATATTAAACCTCGCAAAATGTTGGAAATAAATTTTATTTTTTTTAATGATATTTTATAATTATTATATAAATATACTATAGATTTTTTTGTAGTTTAAATACGATTTTTTTTCATAATCGTATACAAGAGTTTTACTCAAAGTGAAAAAAAAAGATTATATATTTTAATTTAAAATATATAATCTTTTTTTTTCTAAAAATATTCAATGATTATTCAAATTTTTTTATTAATAATTTATTTAAAAAATAACTATTCGTTAAATATAGATTTATATTTAAACTATTTTTTATTTTTTAAAACTGTGTTAAAATAAGTCGTTATATTTAAATTACTTCAAGGAGAATAATATGATTTTAATAAGTATACCTGAATCCAATGTAAAAGACTTTATGAAAAAACTACTTAAAGAAACCTTATTTGATAATTTTGAAATAAACGGTGTAGAAATAATAAGCTTTACTAAATTTGAAATAAGCGGAAAACTTTATGAAGATAATGAAAGGAAAAATTGTACCTGGCGTGAGCTTAGACCATATATTTTTAATATAATAAAAGGAACACAAAAACCTAAAATCATAAAAATTATTTTTAGTTTACCGAAAGAATATTTAGCAAAAATACATCCTAATGGTGCTAGTTTTTATATTAATATGTTATTTGAAAATGACCAAATATGTTTTACTACTGGTTCATCAGAAAAAAATTTTTCATTAGATAAAACAGTTGCTTCAAATTGGGATAATTATGTAAAGAATTTTTTTAATAAAAATAATATATTATTTGATAATATAAATTAAAAACCTCAAAATTTATTAATTTTGAGGTTTTTCTAATTTTTTATTATTTATTTCTTTTATTACTTTAAGTCTTGTAAACTCATCACGTTCACGCTCTTCAAGCACATTTTGAATTTCTTTAGTTAAAGCTTCAAATCTAGGTATAGTAATATTCTTTAAGGCATTAGCTCTCTTTTGTGTTTTCTTGATATTAATAGCAAGTCTATATGCTGTATTTTCTATCATAGAAAGTCTTATTACGAGTTCTTTTACCTTAGTAAATTTAGTGTATGCTTTATCTAGAGAGGAAGTTGTATTTCCAAAACTAAAATTTGGTTTTGTTCTACTAGAATTATCATAAGATACCATAGGTATTTCAACACCCATAATACTTCTCATATCTATAGAAACAGTTTCTTCTCTAGGTATACCATAGCTAAATCTTTCAACATTACTAATACCCATTTCGATATTAGCATCTTGTAAAGCCTCATATGCTTCAGTAAATACAGTAGCTATTTCATTTTGTATTTCTGTAGCTTTATTATTAAGCTCCATAATTTCTTTTATAAGAACATTACGTTTTTTATCTAAAAGTTCATAACCTTGTTTAGATAATCTTAAAGTGTTCTTAGCTAACATCAAATTACCTTTGGTAGGAAACGTATTAGTATCCATTAAATATCACCTAACTTTCTTTTTCAGGAGATACAATTGAAGGATCTGGAACATAATATTTATCTAGATATTCTGTTCTTACCCTATCTAATTCTTTTCTAGGTAGAAGACCTAAAATTTTCCAACCTAAATCAATGGTATCTTGTATAGATCTATTTTCAAATTTACCTTGATTAAGATATTCAGCTTCAAAAGTCTTACCAAAATTAATATATTGTTTATCTAAATCAGAAAGTTCATCTTCACCAATAACAGATGCTAATGCTCTAACATCGCTAACATGAGCATATGCAGAGAAAAGTTGGTTTGCCAAGTCTGGATGATCTTCTCTAGTATATCCTTCACCTATACCGTCTTTCATTAAACGTGATAAAGATGGTAAAATACTTGTAGGTGGATAAATACCTTTTTGATATAAACTTCTTTCCAAAACTATTTGTCCCTCAGTAATATATCCAGTTAAGTCAGGTATAGGATGGGTAATATCATCATTAGGCATAGTTAGTATAGGAATTTGTGTTACAGAACCTTTTGCATTTTCTCCTTTTACAACACCAGCTCTTTCAAATAAAGATGCTAATTCTGAATATAAATATCCTGGATAACCTTTTCTACTAGGAATTTCACCTTTAGAAGAAGATATTTCTCTTAATGCCTCAGCATATGATGTCATATCTGTTAAAATTACTAAAACGTGCATTCCTTTATCATATGCGAGATATTCTGCAACTGTTAATGCAGCACGTGGAGTAATAATTCTTTCTACAACAGGATCGTTTGCTAAATTTAAAAACATAGTAACTCTGTCGATTGCTCCACTTTCTTCAAATGTTTTTCTAAAGAAATCAGCAACGTCATATTTTACACCCATAGCAGCAAATACAATAGCAAACTTTTCATCATTTTTATCACCTAAAGATGCTTGTCTAACTATTTGAGCTGCTAATTGGTCGTGAGGTAAACCATTACCAGAGAATATAGGTAATTTTTGTCCTCTAATCAATGTTGCAAGTCCGTCTATAGAAGAAATACCTGTTTGAATAAAGTTTCTAGGGTATTCTCTAGAAATAGGGTTTATAGGATTTCCATTAACATTTCTAACAACTTCTCCATAAATTTCACCCATACCATCTAAAGGTCTACCTATTCCGTCAAAAACTCTTCCCAAGATTTCTTCAGACAATTTAATTTTCATAGGTTCGCCAGTAAATTTAGTAGATGTAGTTTGTAAAGACATATCATCTGTACCTTCAAAAACCTGTATAACAGCTTTATCTCCTTCGATAGCCATTACACGTCCAATTTTTTCTTTGCCACCAGATTTAAATCTTACTACTTCTTCACTGGAAACATCAGAGACATTCTCTAATATAACGAAAGAACCTTTAATTTCACTTAGGCCCATATATTCTATAGACATCTAAGCACCTCCAATACACAAATTATAAATTGGCTTCTTCATATACTTTATTATAAAAGTCATCTATTTTACCGAAATAACTATCAAGTTTTTCTATTTCGTCATTACTTACATCATATTTTATAGAAATAATTTCTTCATAAATATCATATTTCTTTAATAAGCTCATAGGAACATTGTGAGAAATTAATTCTTTTACTTTATCATATAAATATAATATTATTTCCATCATTTTAGATTGTTTAACAAGAGGAACATAAGTATCAAATTCATGATAAGCATTTTGTTGTACAAAACCTAATCTAATAACCCTTGCAATCTCTAAAATAACTTTTTGACTATCTGGTAAAACATCAGAACCAATTAATTTTACGATTTCTATTAATTCACTTTCTTCATTTAGAATCTTCATAATTGTAGCTCTATTTTCTACAAATTTAGGACTAACGTTTGCACCATACCATGGTTCTAAATCATCTAAGTATTCACTATAACTTGTTAACCATTGAATAGCAGGGAAATGTCTAGCATATGCAAGACTCTTATCCAAAGTCCAGAAAGTTCTAACAAAACGTTTTGTATTTTGAGTAACAGGTTCTGAGAAGTCTCCACCTTGAGGGGAAACGGCTCCGATTAATGTAACTGAACCTTCTGTACCATTGAAGTTTTCTACATAACCACCACGTTCGTAGAATCCTGCAAGTCTAGATGCTAAATAAGCAGGGAAACCTTCTTCTGCAGGCATTTCTTCCAAACGACCAGAAAGCTCTCTTAACGCTTCTGCCCAACGAGATGTTGAATCCGCCATTATAGCTACGTGATATCCCATGTCTCTGTAATATTCTGCCATTGTTATACCTGTATAAATACTAGCCTCTCTAGCTGCAACAGGCATATTAGATGTATTAGCAATAAGTGTAGTTCTATCCATAAGAGGTCTATTACTCTTTGGATCCTTAAGTTCAGAGAATTCTTCTAGAACTTGAGTCATCTCATTACCACGTTCACCACAACCAATATAAATAATTATATCTGCATCAGACCATTTTGCTAATTGATGTTGTGTCATAGTTTTTCCAGTACCAAAACCACCAGGTAATGCTGCTGTTCCACCTTTTGCTACCGGGAATAAAGTATCTATAACCCTTTGTCCTGTTATTAGCGGTTTTTGTATAGGACAATGTCTTAAAACAGGTCTTGGAACTCTGATAGGCCATTTTTGCATCATAGTAATTTGTTCTTGTCTACCATCATCTAATTCTATAGTTACTAAAGTATCTGTAATTTTATATTTGCCATCTGGTACTACAGAAACTACTTTACCTTTCATACCATAAGGAACCATTACTTTATTTACTATTATACTTGTTTCTGGAACCTCAGCAATTATTTCACCTTGGCTTATAAAATCATTTACTTTTACTAAAATCTTTGTATCCCATAATTTTTCTGTATCTAAATTATCTACATTTAAACCTTTTGATATAAATATTCCTGATTGTTCACGAATAGCTTTTAATGGTCTTTCAATACCATCAAAAATATTGTTAATTATACCAGGAGCTAATATTACAGATAGAGGCTTGCCTGTACCATAAACTTTTTCATTTGCTTTTAAGCCAGAAGTATCTTCGAATACTTGGACTATAGCTTCTTTACTTGTCATAGAAATTACTTCTCCAAGTAAATGCTCTTCACCAACCATAACGGTTTCTCCCATAACAAAGTTAGAGCACTCTCTTACTTTGACAATAGAGCCATTAATTCCAAAAATAATTCCAACTTCTCCACTTTTACCAACTTCAGGCATTAAGGCCCCTCCTTTCTCAGCTTATTCTAAATCCGTTGAATTTTTCTTTTTCTTCTTGTAATCTTGTTTTAAAAGAATTATCCATAAGAATATTCTTATCAACAATTACAATTTTAAATCCACCAATAAAATCTTCATCAGAAGGAAGAATCTCTAAATTTACATCTTTAAATTCTTTAGCAATATCTTCTTTATGAGAAATATCACGTTTTGTTAAATAAAGTTTAAAATTATTGCTTCCATCTAAAGAACCTCTAATTTCTTTTACAAGAAAATTTACATATTCATTACTAGCAATAAACTTATCAAGATCTGACTTTACATCAGAAAATAATTCTGCTTCATATCTATTACGTAAAGACATAAGATCTTTTTTATAAGTGCTTACTTTTTGAATAACTTCTTTATTAAATTCTTGATCTATCTTTATTTTTTCTTCTTTTATAGTTTTAGAAGAAAGATCTTCTAATTCTTTAGTTTTTATTTCTATAGATGCATTCATTTCTTTTTCTAATTCTTCTAAAATTAATGCTCGTTTTTTTTCTGCTTCTGACTCTGCTACTTTGGTAAACTCATTTATCTTAGCTTCAATTTTCACAAAAGCACCACCTATAATTTAATTCCAATAGCCTCTCTAACATACGCTGATATAAAATCTGGATCTCTTGCAGTACCATGTCTATCAGGTATTTCAACTATAAGAGGTAATTTTCTTTCCAATTTAACATTTTTTATAATATCCGGAAATTGTTTAGATAAATCTTCAGTTATCAAAATAATACCTATGCTTTTATCTGCTATAGCCTTATTAAGTTCAGATTTTAATTCTTGTAATTCATGAACAACAACTCCGTCTACTCCTACAAGTCGTAAACCTGTCCTTGTATCTACGTTATCACTTATAAGAAATATCTTCATAAATTAAACCCTTCCAAGAATAACGAATGAAATTAATAGACCATATACAGCAGTACCTTCTGCAAGAGCAACGAAGATTAAAGATTTACCCATTAAACCTTCATTTTCACTAATTGTTCCAAGAGCTGCTGAAGCTGCTTGACCAGTTGCAATACCTGTACCTAATGTACATAAACCTGTAACTAAACCTGCACCTAAATAAGCCATACCAGTTGAAAAAGTATCAGATGCTGTTACTGCTGCAGCTGCTGCTGTAGATGCTGCATGTGCATTACCTGTGAAAACAAATACAGTTGCTAAAACTAAAACACTAAAGAAAGAAATAATATTAACAGCTAAAGCATTTTTAAATCTTTTTGCTTTTCTTTCTCCCATAAAAAACACACCCATAGGGATAACAATTGTTAAAAATAATATTGAACAAATAATTTCCATACTCATGATTATTAAAATCTCCTTTATTTTAAATTTTTTAATTTATTAGTATCTGGTGTAAATTCTCTACCAGTTCCTTCATAATAGCGACTAAACATTTCATAGAATTGAATCCTTAAAACTTGGATAGCAACTACAACACCCTCTAATCCCATTATAAAAATATTACCTATAATTACAACAATAGGATTAATAGGTCCCGGTGCAGAATTAGCTATTAAATATACTACGCTCATCATACCAGCATGACTAAGTGCGAAAGCACCTACACGGACAAATGAAACTGTATTAGTAAAGTAAGTTAAAAGTGTTTCAAAAAGTTCTACAAATGTTTCTAAGAAAAACATTCCTTTGCTACCTTCAATAAGTTTTTTCTTACCTTCTAGTTTTCTTCCTAGTGGTTCTTTAAAAGTTATTAAAATAATTGGTATTATTAAGCAAACACATGCTAAAATTCCTGCTAATTTTGAATTTCCACTAACTAAAGATAAAATAATGCCGATAATTCCAGTATAGAATATTAAACCTGAAATACCGTTAGAACTAAAATATAATCTTGCTTTATCTTTAGATTTTATAGCATTTATTATATTAAATACCATAACAACAAGTATTAAGAACATACCTATTCCAATTGCTGTTAATAAAATAGTGTTTGTATTATTAAATGGTCTCATCCATAATGCTGGAATTATATCTTCTGATCCGAATACACTTCCGTATAATACACCAAAGACCATACTTGAAATACCAACTATTACCATAATTAAACATGGTTTTATCTTTTTAAATTTATATAAGAAAAAACCTAGTAAACTTACGACTGCTCCTTGCCCTAAATCTCCAAACATCATACCAAAAAGTATAGTGTATGTTATAGCGACAAAAGGAGTTGGGTCAATTTCATTATAATTAGGTACACCATATGCTCTAACAAAATATTCAAATGGTCTAACAAAAGCATTATTTTTCAATTTTGTAGGAGGTTTAGATACAATAGCTTCTTTACTATCTTCATAAGTTAGTATAACTTTTAAATCTTTATCAATTTCTTCATCTAACTTACGTACATCACGTTCAGACATCCATCCTACAAATACAAAGAAAGATTTTGGCGTTCTAGCTGCATATTTACGAATATCGCTATTATAAAATAGTGTTCTTATTTTAACATACGCTTCTAAAATATCTTCTTTTGTTAGATCTTCTGAAAATAATGTTTCTGCTTGTAAAGATCTTATTTTTTCATCTGTTTCTTTTAATAATTCTTCTAAATCTTTATAGGTATCATAAGGTGTCTTAGTGAATTTTACATTGTCAAATTCAAAAGGAACGTTAACCATTTCAAGATTAAAAGATTTTAATAAATTATCGCTTTTTTCTTTTAATGTTTCAGCAAAAAAATAAACTCCATATACGTAATTTTCATCACGTCTACTCTCTAAAAAGATCATGTTAATATCATCGTAGACATATGATAAGAATTGTTGGTATTTAGTTAAAGGCATTTTTCCAAATCTACATTTTATAAATTTTAAATTTCCTAGATCTTCCATGTTAAAATCTAAATCTATATAATGTTCTAATTTCCCAATTATATCAACTAAATGATCCCTTTTTTCTTCTAACTCTTTGATACCTTCATGTCTTCTATCAAATAAGTCAGATGCTTTATCTACAATAGCAAAAGCTTCTTCCTTACTTATGTTTTTGTAAATTTCAGAATCAATACCAACTGTATTTGCGAACTTCATTGCTTTTTGAAAATATGATGTATATTCATTATTAGTTACACATGGTCTTAAACCTTTAACATCATGAAATTCTTTTAAGGCTTCTTCTAATTGAATATCATAATTAGCTATATAGTTATTAATAACAGTGTCTAAATTATTCATATGGCCCATGATATTTACATATTTCATCTTCTCAATCAAATAATCACCTCCTTACTTTACAACTAAATAATCCATTATTTTATCAGGTTCTAGTTTATATCTAACACCCTCTAATAATGAAATAACATTGTGTAATTCCAACTCTTTATAAAAAATATAACTAACAATAACAGCTATAGAATTAGGACTTAAGTGTACTGCTCTATCATACACATCTTTTAAGATATTAGTACCTATTTTATCTAAATTATCATCATCAGCAAAATATTTTCCATATTTTGTAGTTGCAATTTCATTTTTTAGTTCTTCCATGGTTCTAGATTCTACCATTTTTACTATTTGTTCTTTTGTAAGTTTATAATTAATTGGTATAAGATAAGAATACATTTTTTCTGGTTCTACGTTATAATATAATTTTAAACGATAAATCCATAAAATATTTTGTATATCTACCTTAGTTCCATTAATCATATGCATTATATTTTTGTTCTTCTTATCTAAATATTTATTTTGCATACTCCATAAACGAGAATAATAATATAAGTCTAATGCCATTTCTAATTCAAAAAGACTAACATTTTCAGTATATACTTGTGAAAGAACACTGTAAAATTCTGTACCTTTTAAGTTTTCTATGAATTCTTCTATAGTTCTAGCTTCTACTAGTTTTGCTACAATACCAGTTGAATCTGAAGATAACATATCTTCTACTTCTTCCACATCATATTCTAATTCTCTCTCGTCATACACTCCACAAAGCATATATTTTAAAAGTTTTATTTTTGAATCTAATGTTATTACTTTCAAATACTTTTTCAAATTTGTATCAGAAATAAAACTATTTATACTTTTAAACTGTTTATAAGAAGCATGGATTAATTTAACTTCTATATCCATCCTGCTTATTTTTTTAGTGTCAGAGATATCTTGCAATAAATATCTATAAGAATAGAGCTCTTTTAATTTTCTACCAAGGTCATCTACAGTATTAACACTGCTTAAAGAATAGTAAGTATTGTAGTTTAATAACTTACCTTTCATAGCTTTAACCTTGGAATTTACTCCACCATAATTCAAATTAATCACCAACTTAAATTATATTTTTAACCATTTATAATTTTCTTATAAATATCTTGTTGCCATTTTTCTTTATTTTCTCTAAATTGCTTGTTAATAGAATCAACATTTTTTGTGTGTTCTTTTTCTGCCTTTTCTATCTTTAAATTTTTATGATTCTCAGCTTCATTTCTTAATTGCAATATAGTAGCTTGAGTATGAATATCTATAGCTTTTTTATTTTCTTGAACTTTAGATTCAATACTTTCAGACAAATTTTTTCTTTTTTGCTCAGCGTCTTCTATGATAGAATTTGCCTTTTTTTCAATATTCATTAATTGATCAATTATATCGTCCATTTCACTCCTCCAATCTTTAATACTGTCAATAAATATAATTAAAATGACAATCTTTAATGTAGTTAGGCTTTATAGTCTATAGGGGATTCTAATGTAATTTTGCCCAATTTAGCTGCCCTAAATTCATCAATTAAAATAATTGCGGTTCTTTCTAAATCTACTTTATTACCTTTTAATTTAAACCCTCTAGTAATGCCTATATTATTTAAAATTTCTAAAGGTTGTGCATTAGAATCAACTTTTATTTTATACCTTTTTTCTAAAGATTCAAGATTTTTATCTAATAAAAATTCTATAAGCTTTAAACTTATAGAATTTATATCCATAATATTATCACTTATGGCTCCTGTTATAGCGAGATTTATGCCTACTTGTTCATCTTCAAACTTAGGCCATAAAATACCTGGAGTATCTAAAAGTTCAAAATCTTTTTTAACCTTAACCCATTGTTTATTACGTGTTACACCTGGTTTATCACTAGCTTTTGCTATAGATTTTTTTACATAATTATTGATTAGAGTAGATTTACCTACATTTGGTATGCCCACTATCATTGCTCTTGTTGGTACAAAAATACGACCTTTTTTCTTAAGTCTTTCTACTTTTTCTTTCATAAGTTCTTTAGCAGCTACTGTTATATCATTTAATCCATTTCCTAAAGCAGAATTTGCTAAAACAACCACAAATCCTTTTTCTTCAAAGAATTTTTTCCATTGCTGAGTAATATTATTATCTGCCAAATCTACTTTATTTAGTACTATTATTCTATATTTATTTTTAGCAATATTATCTATATCTGGATTCTTACTACTATACGGTATTCTTGCATCTAAGAGTTCTATAACAATATCTACTAATGATATATTTTCCTGCATCATTCTTTTAGTTTTTGCCATATGACCAGGATACCACTGTATATTCATTTTGCCCCCATGTATTTAAAATAATTGCTTAAAGGGATACGGATTTTTAATTTTCCGCACCCCTTTTTCACTTATACTATTTATTTTTATTTACAATAACTTCTTTAATTTTTGCAGCTTTACCAACTCTATTTCTCAAATAGAATAATTTAGCTCTTCTTACGATACCTTTACGCACTACTTCTATATGATCTATCTTTGGTGAATGTAAAGGCCAAGTTTTTTCTACGCCCACGCCATAAGATACTCTACGTACAGTAAAAGTTTCACGAATTCCACCATTTTGTCTTTTAAGCACAACGCCTTCAAAAACTTGAATTCTTTCTCTATTACCTTCTATAATTTTAGCATGAACACGAATTGTATCACCTACATTAAAAGGTGTAATATCTGATTTTAATTGTTCTTTTTCTAATTCCTTTATAATACCAGCGTTCATAGACTGTGTTCCTCCTCCCTCATAGATGCTCATGCCACAAAATGTGTACCAGCGGAACATCCGTACTAATGTAATTAACAATTAGAAATTTTAACATATTTATTATACAATTGCAATATATTTTTATCTTTTCTATAAATTTTACTGTATATTCTAAAATATTATTATTTTTAATAATACTTATTTAAATATACAATTAAATTTTAAAATAATAGTTTAAATATTGCTATATTAAAATAACAATATTTATGATATTTTCATTATAAAATATTATTTTAATGTATACAAATTTAAATTTATAGTTAAAAAATAAAACTTATTATAGAAATAAAAATGAATTAAATTTTTAATTTGCTTATTTGTTTCTAATTATTATGGTATTCTTTCTATATTATATATACCATTTAATTGATTTTTATTTTTTATATTTATGAAAGAACAATAATAGTTTATATTTTAATAATTTTTTGTAGTCTTTAATATATATTCTTTTTATTTGTTTTTTAAATTATTCGTTAATTTTATTAAATAAATTATTAAATATAATATGTTTTTAAAACTATATATTAAATTTATTTTTACTATTATTAATATTAATTTTAAATAAAATATCTAATTTATATTTTTATATGTAATTATAAAATTAAAATATTATTTTTATTTTGCTTCTGTAATTTTTAAATATCCTTTTATTACGCTACCTTGAGTATCTAAATTTAAATAATATTTACCGGAACTCACATCATAATATTTAGTTAATTTTTCTCCAGGTAAAATATAAAATCTTTTTATAAAATCGTCTTTACCTATAAAATGAGTTTTATATAAGGTGGCTTCTACTTTTTCTTCTCCTGTATTTTCAAAGTATATATTCAATGAATTAGACTTTACTTTAAATATATTACTTTTATACATATTATTTATATCTATATAGCTACACCATAACATATTACTATAAAAATCAATATTATTATTATCTATATTTGATTTATCTATATTATTAGCACCATTTATTAAAGTATTATTTACTTTTAATTCTGAAACTTTTAAATTTCCTTTTATTTTACCTCCTTGAGTTTCTAAATATATACAATATTTATAACCTGAATCCACACTAATATATTTAGTTACTTTTTCTCCAGGAGAAACATAAAATCTATTTACAAAATTATCTTTGCCTATAAAATGGGTTTTATATAAAGTAATTTCTATTTTCTGATCCCCAGTATTTTCAAAATATATATTTAATGAATTAGACTTTACTTTAAATGTATTACTTATAAATTCATTATCTTTATCTATGCCATTAATACATAATAAATAGTTGTAAAAATTAATATCACTATTATTTAAATCTGATTTATCTATATTATTAACATCATTTACTAAAGTATTATTTACTATATAGTTAATAGTAAAAACTGTTAAAACTAATAGTATTGGTATTATAATTATTTTTAAAATTAAATGTTTTTTCATAATTGTAATTTCTCCTTTTAAAATTTTTAATTAGTATTTTTTAACAATATTTATTATACCATAATAAAGTTTATGGAAAAATATGAAATTAACAAGTTATACATAGTTTATTTATTTTATATTTTTAGATTAGATATTTTTAATTATTTATTTTATTTTTAAATATAAAAAAGACAAAGAAAATTTTCTTTGTCTTTTATGTAGATATAAAATTAAGAAATTATTTTATTATTATTGTTCTGCAATTCTTAAAACTCCTTTTGTTTCATTCCCTTGATTATATAATTGTGCATAAACAGTGCCAGATGGTATTACTAAAAAATGTTCGGTCCATTCTTTTCCTGACTCAACAGTAAATTTACCTATAAATCTATGTCTACCGAAAGAAAGATTTTCCCTTACATAAATATCTACTGATGTATTTCCTGTATTTAGAAAATATACATTTATTTTTTTAGCCTTAGAACTTAATTTAACAAAATCACTTATGTATTTACTTTCTTCATATACATTTTTATCTTTTAGTGAAGTATTATTTGAATTAATATTTACATTTTCATCTGTTAGCAAAAGGCTACAAAAATTAATATCTATATTATTATTTATTTTATTTATTACATAATTATTTTCTTTAAAATCATTTGCATAAACAACAGAAGTTAATACTGTTGATATAGCAATTATTCCCATTACTAAAAATTTTTTCATAAATATAGTTCTCCTTATAATAATTTAATTGGTGTTATAATTATTTTTAAATTAGATATTTTTAAAAATTTACTTTTAAACTCTTTATTTTAAGATGATTTTAATTATCTATCTTATATCTTAATTTTATTACTTGTTTTTTTGTAATAACATTGCTTTCTGGAAATTCTTAAAAGTCCTCTAATTTGGCCATCATAATTATCTAACTGTTCAGTAACAGTACTATATGGTTTTACTGTGTAATGTTGTGTTATCTCTTCTCCTGGTTTAACAGTAAATGTTCCTATATTTTGATGACCTCCTTTAGAAAAATTTTCTCTTACATTAACATCTACTGCTGCTTTTCC